>CAZWOT010000184.1:0-4989 GCA_964635595.1 uncultured Desulfovibrio sp. | reverse complement strand
TTCGGGAAGACTCTGTGCGGCAGCGGGAGTGCCAAGTCCGGCAGCCTCAAAAATATGCGCCAAATCTGAAGGATTGTTCAATACTTCCTTGCTGTATTTGTCCCAGATGTAATTACTCGGCACAGCCCTGTAGACCCCACGTCCAGCCGTCATGATGACCGTGGGTTTTCCTTTCGCCTGAGACCTATCCGCGGCAATTTGGGGCTGCGATGCCTGTCGAGCGTGCCCTGTAGACCCCACGGCCAGCCGTCATGGTGATCGTGGGGTTTCTGATTCTTTCACTATTTGTGGGGGATGGGTTGTCACGCTTCGCGTGCTCGGGGGCGCTGCCTCCGACCCCCCGCCTCTCGCCGCCGAGGAGGCTCGTCCCTCCTGATCCCCATAAAAAGTGCTAGACCCGCTTTTTCTTCCCCGCGCCGTATGGCCGCACCATCCTCGTTCCCGACCTTATCGACCTTCCCTCGTCATGTCCCGAAGGACGCTTATGGGGTGCCTCGCAGCCACTCCCGTGGCCCCGGATATCTGGAGCTTGCAGGTGCCGCACTCGGTGGCGACCACCGGAGCCCTGCTCTCGTGCACGACCCTGAAGAGCTCCGAACCCACCTGCATGGCCACGGCCCGCTTCTCCTTCTTGAAGCCGTAACTTCCCGAGATGCCGCAGCAGCCAGCGTTTGCAGGCACGGCCTCGATGCCGGCGTCGACCAGAAGCTCGAGTCCCGGAAGTCCGATGCCGAGTGCCCGCAGATGGCAGGGCGCATGGTAGAGCACGGGCGTTTTGGCGCTTCTGTCCAAATCGAACTCGATCTTGCCCTCCTGGAGCAGGGAGAGCAGGAACTCCTGGGCATCCACGACGCGCGGGATGCCCGCCTCGCGCACGTCCGGGAAGAAGGTCGGAATCTCCTCCTTGAACATGATCTCGCAGGAGGGGCAGGATGTGAGCACGTGGATGCCGTCATCGGCCAGCTTGCGCATGATGGCGAGGTTGCGCCTCGCCTGGCGGTGGGCGTCCTTCATGAAGCCGCTCGCCACCATGGGCACGCCGCAGCAGGCAAAGCCCGAGGGGCTTACAACTTCATAACCCGCCCGATTCAGGGCCCAGACGAGATCGAGGCCCGTCTGCGGGTCGTAGAGGTCCACGTAGCAGCCGGGGAAGAAGGCGACCTTCCTGCCCGTCTTCGACTGCCGGATTTTCTTGAGCTCCACCCGAAAGCGCCTTTTGGCGTAGACGGGCATGGGCGTTTGCCTCGCGACACCCACAACGTCCAGCACCCCGCGCACAATCGGGTTTTTCATGGCCCAGTTCTTGAGTGGAGCCGGCACCGGGGCAATGAGGTGCGCGAGTGTCTCCGAGTGGCTCACTATCCAGTCGCGCAGGAAGTGCGGGTGCTCCTTTTCGCACTGGCGGGCGCGGGCCACCATGTTGAGAGCCGAAATCTGCACCCCCTGGGGACAGGCGATGTCGCAATTTTTGCAGTTGGAGCAGAAGCTCAAGGACTGATCCTCGGCAAGACCGCTCAGACGGAATCGCTCCCAGGCGGGCCCGATCATCTTTGGGCCCACGAACTCGCCCGTGGCGTCGGCCACGGGGCAGAAGACCGTGCACGTGGTGCAGGCTATGCAGGCGTCGGGGTCCACGTGGACCTTGTAGTGGTTGTCCTTTTTCATGACCTTGCAAGCTCCCCCTGTCGCCAGTCCATGACGGCAGCGGCATGGGCCGTCGCGATGGCGATGCCGTTGCCGCTTCGCTCGAAGGCCGGGTCCTGGCCAGCCACGGCGCGTCCGGCATAGCGGATGTTGGGCGAGAGCGGCGTCTGCCCGTCCAGCGAAGGAACAAGATCGTCCAGCACCGGTACGCCGAGATAGGCAAAGGGTTGCGTCGCAAAGGGATTCTCGAGGGCCCAGTCGGCCGTTTCCTTCGGCAGCTCGAACTGGAGCCCGAGCACCACATCGCGGGCTGCGCCGGGCTCGATCAAAAGCCCCCCTGCCACCGTACCGCCGGTAGCGACGATGAAGCGGTCCGCCACATGGCGCCGCTCCCCGTCCTCGTGCCGGGTGCGCAGGGCGACGACGCGGCCGTTTTCCCGCTCGCACCCGCTCACGACGGCACTCTCCAAAAACGCGACCTTGCGCCGACGCAAGGCGTTCATAAGGAGCTTGCCCAGCCGCTGCCCGGTGACGCCAGGGGGAAGGCCGGTCATTTCCACCACCGGACAGCCGGCGGCCTTCACGAGCCCCTCGTACACGGCGTTGTCGGGATTGGTGCCGGCTATGGGCGGCACGAGCACACTGTCGTAGCCCCTGGCTGCCCCGGCAAGCGCCCTGTGGAAGTCCTCGCAGGCACCACGCTCGAGCGTTCTCGCAACGTCCAGCGCCGTTTCCGCCCGGTAGCCGCCGGCCCAGGGGCTGGGCAGCCAGGCGGAAACGAGCTCCTTGTCGGCAAAGTCCGGGAGGCGGCGCAGGTTGTCCACGGCCATGGCCGGCATGCAGTCGCGCAGGCCGTCCACGCCGAGAACGAGCACCTTCCCGGCCCTGGCAAGCGGCCTCGGGTCAAGGCTTCTGGGCACGAGACAGGCGACCTTCTGCGTGCCTATGGCCGTGGGAAGGCGCATGTTCTGCCACTCGCCGCCGACTTCTTCCGCCTCGAGGGGCCAGCCCTCCTCCTCGCACAGATCCCGAAAGGCCTTCAGGGCCTGCTTCACGACATCTGCCCCAAGGCGCCTGTAGGGATGGAAGGCAGGAAGTCTTCCGAGAGAGGCAAGCGGCGCTCCCGAAACGGGTCCGTCCGCGGTCATGCCCAGAACGTCGATGGTTCCCGAGCTTATGTTGAGGGAGCCCTGGCCGCGGGAAAGAAGGGCGACCCTGGCTCCGTCGGCTGCGGCCATGTACGCCGCGAAAAGTCCGGCAAGGCCCGCTCCGACCACGACCACATCCGCGCTCATGCGCGGGCGGGTGGTCAACGACACCGGACCGTTGCAGGAAAGGACGGGCCTTGGGAGGCTCGCCGGCACCCTGCCTTCGCCCGGCTTCGTGCCGAGGGTGCCTGCGTAGAGGCTGCGGGCAAATTCCATCTCGCGGGCGAGCTGTCCCCACCAGACGGCCCGGGTTCCCTTCCAGCGCTCGCCGACGAAGTGGCGCATGTCGCGAAGCGCATCGTCCTCGAAGCACACGCCGGCCTCGACGAGGGCCGAGGCGGCCCGCAGGGCGCAGAACGTGCCCTGGCAGGTGCCCATGCCAAGACGTGTGCGCAGGCGCACGTCGTGGAGCGAGTGCACGGAGGGGAGCTTTGCCACGAAGGTGAGCTCGGCCATGGACACCATCTCGCACTCGCACACGAGCGGATTCTTGCCGTGGGAGGCCACATACTCCGAGCCTTCCTTGACGCAGCCGGCCAGATCGTCGCCCAGACGATCCTCCACAAGATGCAGGGCCGGGGCAAGGAAGATGTCCCCTGCCATCTTGCGGTCGCCTGCCTCCTGGTCGGCCACCAGTTTTTCCTCGGCCGTGCGGCAGGGGGCGGAAACGTCGAGGCGGGCGGCCAGAATGTCTGTCATCTTCTCGGCCATGAGCCGGTAGGTGGTGAGCTTGCCGCCAAAAATGGTGTAGAGGCCGTCCACGCCCTCGGAAGAATGATCGCTTATGTGGAAGCCGCGCGAGGCCGAGCGTCCCGCGGCGCCGCCAGGCGTGTAGAGGGGCCTTGTGCCCGCGAAGACGCGCAGGATGCGGAAGGAGTCGATGGCCGGGAAGAGGGGCCTGCCAAGGTCGAGGAGGCGCAGGCTCTCCTCGGTGGTACAGGAGGTGTCGGCCGGGTTCTCCACGGTCTGGCTGGTGGTCCCGAGAATGGTGACCGAGCCGTTGGGCACGAAGATGTCGCCGTCGGAGCTCTTGTGCAGGCGGTTCACCACGTGGTTGGTGAAGCGGTGGTTGAAGACGATCAAGGTGCCCTTGTCCGGGGTGAGCGGCACGTGCAGGCCGGCCTTTTCGGCCACCCTGCTGCTCCAGCTGCCGGCCGCGTTGACGACGATCTCGCACTCGACCCGAATTTCCTCGCCGGTCTTCGTGTTGCGGACCAGAAGACCCGTCACGCGCCCGTTTTCGAGATGGATGTCCAGCACCTCGTGATAGGTGTAAAAGCGCCCGCCGTAGCGCTCGGCGCTCATGGCGTTGTGGAGCACCAGGCGAAAGCCGTCCACGGCCGCGTCCGGCACCCGGAAAACGCGTCTCATGTCCCGCGCAAGCCCCGGCTCGAGCTCGAATGCCTCGTCGAGGCCAAGTTCCACGGCCGGGATGCCGGCTGCCTCGCATCCCTTGACCCAACGCTCCACGTACGACTCGTCGTCGCGGGCAGTCAGGGCAAAAAAACCTTCGGTGGGCTCCACGCACTGGCTGCCGATGCGCCGCAAAATGGCGTTTTCGCGCACGCATTCGGCCGCGGCCTCGCGATCGCTCACGGCGTAGCGCCCGCCGCTGTGCAGCAGACCGTGGAAGCGCGAGCTTGTGCCGTGGCAAAGCCCGCCCTGCTCGAAAAGCACGGCGGAAATGCCGCGCATGGAGAGATCGCGCAAGATGCCCGTTCCCGTGGCGCCGCCGCCGATGATGGCCACCGTGGCGCCAAGTACGCACCCTGTCTGCTTCGTTGTCTTGCTCATGTGGAAAGCCTTGCCTTTGCGCCCTGGCGCACCTTGAAGGTACGCTCAAAACGTCCCAGAAGTCGGGAAATGCGCCCGTTGTTTGGGCCTCAAATGCTTTTCCAAATTCTAGACGCCGGGAAATTGAGCGTCAACGAGAACCACGTGCCCGTTGCACCATTTCCTCAGCAAAACGGCTTGAAACCGGCAAATGAAGAACCCGGCCGCCTCTTTTTTTGTTCCAGCCAGACTTGTCCGGAATCGGCTGCTGCACAGCCGCCTTTATCAATGGTCGTCGGACAAGACAGATCGGACCGATCCCTCGCCACGTCTGGCGAAAAACCGGCCCGATGCCCAGAGGAGG
>CAZWOT010000183.1:0-4996 GCA_964635595.1 uncultured Desulfovibrio sp. | reverse complement strand
CATGCGCCAGCTTCTGAAGGAAATCCAGAACGGAACCTTCGCCGGCAACTTCATCGGCGAGTTCAAGGCCCGCGGCAAGGCGTCCTTCCTCGCCACCCGCCGTCTCGAGGCCGATCACGAGCTGCAGGAAGTGGGCGATCGCATGCGCAAGATGATGAGCTGGCTGAAGAAGGACAAGAACTCCGACTAGCGGCCGGAAGTCCAAGGCCTTTCGGGGCCCGCCTGGCTGCAGGACGGGCCTTTGCCGAAGGGCAGGGCAGATTTGGGGCGCGCTCTCCTGCTTTCCCGTTTTTTTGGGGGCAGGGGGCGCGCTTTTGCATTTGTCCGGGTTTGGGATAGTCTTGAAGGGAATGAAGGCCGAGTCATGAGGGCCCTGTCGCGGGGCCATGACGGCGCTGGCCGCGGGAGCTCCTGCCCCGCGCCCTTTGCGCCTTCAAGGCCTTCGGGCCGCCATTTCCTCCTGTTGTTCGCGAAGAGGATGCAAGCAATGCACGCACGCATGGGACAGCCGACAGGGCCGGCACGGCCGGCAGGGGCGATGGCCCCGGCCAAATCCGCAAGACGGTCGAACATGGCCGGAGTTTTTCTGGCCCTTTTCGCCGCGTTCGCGCTTGTGCCCGCCTGCAGGCCGGTCATCACCTTCATGGGCTATCCGGACGTAGACTTCGATTTGTCCATGGCCTCGGAGACGGCCCCGGGCGTCACCCTGGCCGAGGGCGCCAGCTCCGACGGCACGAAGGCCCTGCGCATGAGCTCCTGGAGCCAGGAGAGCGAGGGCCGCACAAAAGCCGGGCGCCTGTGGGTGCAGTGCCTGGGCGCAACCCTGGAGGTCCTGGTGGTCACCGAGAGCACCTTCAAAAGCAATGAGCGCTGCATGCGCCTCGATGCCACGGTCAACGACATGGGGCTGGCGCCCATGGGCGGCGAAACACCCGGCCATCCGGACCTTGCGCAAACGTCGCGCCGCCACGAGACAAGGGCCTGCGTCTCCCACTACAGTCCGCGCGTCTTGAGCGTGGAAAACCCGGTGGCCTTCGTGGGCTTTCTCGGCAATGCCGGCGAGATGAACATCGTGCTTGCGGGCGACGAGGAACGGCAGCTCTCCCTCACCTTTGCCCCGTTTACGGATCCGGCCTTCATGGAGCGCATCTGGGAGGAATGCCCGCGCGACTGGCAGCCCGAGATCAGCGGCCCGGCCTTCGAGGACCGCGAGGACGGTGCGCAGGAAGCAGGTTCCCAGGATGGCGATCCCCAGAACCGGGATGCCGGCCTTCCCGCCCACGCCAGGCGCGTGGACCCGCACGTCGAGCCTGCGGCCTTTCCCGGGGCCGACGCAAGGCCAGGCGCGCCGGCGCCTGCTGCCCCTGCGCAGACGCCCGCTGCCGCAGCGCCCGTTTCGGCAGGGGAAAGCGTTGCCGCAAGGGCTCCGGCACCGGCCGTCCAGGCGTCTGAGCCGTCCCCGTCTCCAGCCTCTTCCGACGGCGACATGGAGGAGCGCATGCGCCGCCTCGAGGAGACCGCCAAGGCGGCCTCGGAGCTCTAGCCCCGCGAAAGGGCCCGGGGCAAAAAACGGCCAAAAACGGCCCAAAAGGGATTTTGAAAAACTGAAGGAATTTCGAGAACAGGACGGCCCCGCTTCCCTCGTTTTGGGGGAGCGGGGCCGTCCGACATTGTCTGACCGCCGCCTGCCCGTCGTCCGGGCCGAATGCGGGGGCGCAGGCCTGCCGCGTTTGCGTGCTACTGCTGGCTCTTCGGCTCGCTGGCCTTGGCCTCGATGCGGGCGATGAGCTCGTCGGGCGAGGCCGTCTGCAGAATGTCCTGGAACTGGGTGCGGTAGTTCTTGACGAGGCTCACGCCCTCCACGAGCACGTCGTAGACCACCCAGGTGCCGTTCTTGGGCATCATGCGGTAGTTGACGGGAATGGTGCGTCCGTCCTTCAGGGAGAGCTGGGTCTCCTGCTCCACCTTGCCGGAGGAGCTTGAGCGCTCGCCCGTGTAGAGCACCTGCTCGCCGTTGTAGCCCTTGAGCTGGCCAAGGTAGGTGTTGAGAAGGAGCCTTGCGAAGGCCTCGGCGAAGCGGTGCCGCTGGTCCGGCGTGAAGGAGCGCCAGCGCTGGCCTGCCGTGCGGGCGGAGAACTCCTCGAAGTCGAAGACCTTGCGCACCTCGGTCTCGATGCGGGCGCGCACCTGGGCGGTGGTGGCCGGATTGGCAAAGGCCGGGTCCGCCAGAAGCTTGAGGCAGTGGTCGATGGTGCCCTGGAGAACGTCGCGCGAGGGGGAGGCCTGGACATTCTGGGCAAGGCCCAGGGTCAGGACGAGGACGAGACAGGAAAGAACGGCCGCAGGATGGAGCAGCATGCGCATCGCGCGAAATTTCGTGCCATTGGCGAGCATGGGCGTATCTCCAAAAAATCTCGGGATTTCGGGGGAAGGGCATGGGTTTCGTGCCCGGGGAAATTTTGGGCCAAAAGCGCCGACATGACGGGCCCCTGGCGATGGTCGCCAGTATAGGGGGAAAGCGGGGCCCCGACAAGATGGCCGCAAAAGCATCCCAAAAGCGGACAGGCCCTTTTGAACGTGCCGATCAGGCATTGCCCGAAGGCGTGTCTGCAGGCGTGTCCGAAGGAGTGCCCAGGGCGCTTTCTGCCTCCTTCTGCCGTTTTTGGGCGTTTTTCCTGGCAGCCCTGCCCATTCTGGCCTCGCGCTCCAGGGTCGTCCTGTTTTTGCCGCCCTTCGGCCTTCCCGGATCCAGCCTTTCTGCCGGTTCCCCGCCGGCCTTTGTTTGCGCTTCCCTTTCCAGGGCTGCCCTGTTCCTGCTTCCCCTGGGACGCCCGGGACCGCGCCTTTCGGGGAGCTCGCCCCTTTCCCGCAGTTCGGCCTCGCGCGCCTCCCTCTCCAGGGTTTTCGCGCTTTTGGGGCGTCCGGGGCGACGCTTGGGCGGAAGCAGTCCCTGCTCGCGCAGTTCGGCCTCCCGTGCCTCCCTCTCCAGGGTCTTTTTGTTCTTGCTCCCCTTGATGCGGCCGCGCCTGCGCCGTTCTTCCACGAGCGGGAGCCTGCGCGTTTCGTCGGCAGCCGGGGTCCTCTCCTCGACGCCCAGATCCAGGGCGAGCTGCTTCACCTGGTCGGGGCGAATCCCGAGATTGCCCAGCAGGATGCCGACCGAGCTCGAAAGGCTGCTTCCCGCCAGAAAATCGCCATTGGGCATTCGCGCAAACGCCACCTCCTCGTCCAGAGCGTCAAGCATCCTGTTCGGGTCCAGGCCGCTCTCCCTGCACCCGTTCTTGAATGCGTTTCCCAGAACGGCGGCAACGAATCCCGCGAATCCCGCAAATCCCGGGATCATGCGGGCCTTCATGCTCTTGCCGTCGACAGCCCGTTCGCTGTCGATGCCCGACAGGCTTTCGAGGCTTGCGAAGCGGTACTTGCGGGGGGCCTTCAGGGCGTGGATGTCGAGGATTTGGCGGGCCGTCCTGGCGGCCGACGAGGCAATGGCAAAATAGCCCGAACCCTTGAATTTCGCGTCAAGCTTCTCCTGCTCGGGCTCCACGCCCACGACCTTGCCGGCCGCATCGAACTTCAGGGAGATGAAGTCCCGCACCTGCCTGGGCAAGGACACCTTCCTGCCCAGGGCAATGTTCTTCTTCGCCTCGACCAGGGCGTCGATGGCCGGCCGCAGGATCGCGCTCTCGTCCATGGCGCGCCTTTGCGCCGAATAGAAGAGGGCGACATGGGACTCGTCCGCGCCCTGGGGGAACAGACTTGCCCTGTCGACCATGCTGGAAATGATGCCGTTTCTGTCAATGCCATGGGCAAGGATGTTGCGCAGCTCCCTGCCATGCCTTTCCATCATGCACGCATGCCCGGGGCTGTTCTTTTCGAGCATCACGATGTACTCGAGGCCCCTTTCCTGTACGGCGGCAAGCATGTCCTGCGTGGCAAGGGTCCGGTCGAGAATCACGCCCTTCACGTCCACCGGAAAGCCGGCGAGCAGGGCCAGCATGCCGTCCAGGCTTTCGCGGACGGCCGTGCTGCGGACGGCCGTGCTGCGGTCGGAGGTACTGCAGTCAGGGGTGCTGCAGTCGGGATTGCTGGTGTCGGGCTTGCTGCCCGAATTGACAAACCAGCTGATCGGGGTCCCGTTGGAAGCGTCCACGGCCCATATGGGGCAGACGAACGGATCGAGGCTCACCGGCTCCGACCCGGACGAGCCGGCTTTTGACCGTGACCTGGCGCCGAAATCCTCGATGTGGAGCCAGACCGCGCGCCTGCCCTTTTGGGTGCATTTGGCGAGCCAGGCTTCGCGAAAGCGGTCAAGGGCGTCCTGCTCCACGCAGCCTGAGAGGACGTCCGCGATTGTTAAGCCAGTCCAGGACGTTCGCGAAAAAAGGATTTGGCGCGCCATCCTTTTCCGGAAGTCTTCGGGGAAATCTTCCTCGAGATCTTCCTCGAGATCTTCCTCGGAATCTTCGTCGAAGTCCCTGGTGCAGTCCTTCCAGACGTCGTCCGGGATGTCTTCCATGATGTCTTCCCGGATGTCCTTCATGCCGCCGTCCCTGTGGCGAATCAGATAGAGGGCAAGGTCCATGAGGACGTTGGCGTCGGATGCCCCGAGGCTTGCCGCCAGGGCGGGGTAGAGGCCCAGGTTCCAGCCGATGGCGAGAAAGGCCATGTACAGCCCGGCCCTGCGCATGCTGGCGCCGGGACCTCTCCCCCCGAACGCGGCTTCCCATTCCTCGGGATAGCAGAGCCTGAAGACGTCGTTTGCGTGCATCATGCCGTCGCCGGCCGCCTGCCCGACGACATGCCTGCGCCGTTTCCCGTTGACGTAGAAGTACCTGGAGACCTGTCCTGATTTCCGGTTGACGTAGCACCCTTCCGGAACGGGGATTGCGGGAAGTTCGGTGTAGATGTGGGCCATGTGTTGTCTCGGTCGGTCCTGCGGGAACAAGGTGTACATCATGTACATCAGTACACCTAGCGGTTTTCGGAAAAAGGC
>CAZWOT010000182.1:0-5002 GCA_964635595.1 uncultured Desulfovibrio sp. | reverse complement strand
CCATTGAATGCGGTGTTCTCCTGAAAGACATTGTCGGCAATCGACGTCAAGGTACTGCCAGTACCAGAGCTGTTTGCAAAGAAATTCGCAATTGCGCCGCCATTGTTTGCTGCAGAATTGCCTATGAACTCATTGCCCGTGATGTCCGTGATCTCGCTCACGTAAGCAACGGTAGACATGGTGCTATTGCTGATTGCACCACCGTTGTTTTCGGCAACATTCCCTTCAAATGTGTTGTTGCTGATGAGCTCAATAACCCCACCAAGGTAATTATGTATGGATCCTCCTGCGCCTTTCTGCTCGTTATTGGCATTCGTCGGCACGTAGACAGCAGTATTGTTGATAAATGTGGAGCCGACAATTTCTGCAATTACCGAGTTGACAGTGGTGTAAATGGCACCGCCACCATAAGAACTGTTTGAAACATTGCCGGTGAATGTGGTGCTGGCAATCGAGGTTATCGAGCCGCCACTCATGTTTGAAATGGCACCACCAAAGGTCGAGGCGGAATTGTCTTCAAAGGAGCTTCCCGAAATGGAAATTGTTCCGCTGTTGGAGATGGCTCCACCAGAGGTCGAGGCGGAATTGTCTTCAAAGGAGCTTCCCGAAATGGAAATTGTTCCGCTGTTGGAGATGGCTCCACCGCTACCGGTTGTAACGTTTTCGCTGAAGGTCTGGTTCGTAAAATCCTGGGAATCTCCAGATGCGACGGTTATCTGGTCTGCAACCGCGTCTCCGCCAAGGAACATGGCAAGCACCAGGGCTCCCACGACGCCAAGAGAACGGCTTCTTCGTGCCGATGCCCTCCTCAGTCTGGAGCTTCCTCCTGGTCCGTGCCGATGACGTAATTTGTCACTCATGAAACTAAATCCTCCTTCACAAGGTGACGGAGCAACTGCCTGTTTTCATTCAAGGCGTGCTCATGTTCCGGTTCCGGCCCGTCAAGATTGACAAAAATGGCCGGAAACAGTGTTATTTTATATTGTGTCAATCATGTCTTTCTACCATGATTGAGAAAATATTCAACATCGAATTTGTAAATTTTAAATTTCGTTTCACTAATAAAAAGTTCTGGCGCCAAACTATCTGGTTTGGACAATCTATAATGTGCTGAAATTTCCACAGTCAACAACCTGTTGCAGGTGAAAGAAGTGTCGTATTGGTTTATAAATTCCACAAGCAGGCTGTAAAACAGAAAAATTATTTCTATAACGAACTGTTCTTGGGAATCTGACGGTCTGTTCGGCTGGTTTTGGCCCTGAACCGGAGAGCCAGGCCATGCAGGCTGGACGAGTGGAGAAGGAACCGGGGCTGGCACAGTGCTTTCGTTTGATGCGCACAGACTGCCGACGGGGTGCCTGCCCCAAAAGGCAATTTCCCGGGTTTGCGGCATCAAGCGAGAGAGCCTTTGTCCGAACAGCTTCGTCTTCGCGGTTCATGCCGGCGCCCCTCTTCCCCGAGGGGAGGAGAGAGCTCCTGCCTCCATCCTCAATTTACACACAGAATCTTACACTCCCCTGCTTGCCCTGTTCATTGGTCGAACGGACCAAGGACATGTTCTTTTCCAAGATCGGTTTCGTGCGCCCTGCCGGCCATGTCCTCGCTGCTGCGGCGGCTTTTGATTTCGGTTGCAAAACCAAGTGTTTCAGTCTAGTTTTGTTGGCGGAAAATTGGCAGGACAACGTTTTCCCCCGCATGCCCGCGTCGGTTTTCATGTCCGCAAGCACCACAAGGGAACATCGATGACGAAAATCGCTGAGATACAGGAGTTCATGCACTCGCGCGACAGCCTTCTGCGCTGCCTCGACCTGATGCCGGTGGGCATCAGCATCCTGAAGATGGTGCTCGACAACGACGGCTGTGCCGTGGACATGGAATACGTCTACTGCAACGAGGCCTGTGCAAACATGGAAGGCATGGGCGACATCGATGCCCACGGCATGCACTTCTACCGCGATCTCTTTCCCGTGAAGGATCGCCGTTGGCTCGTGCTCTGCGGCATGGCCGCACTGCGCGGCGAGGAAAAGACCATCCTCTACCTGCGCGAGGACATCGGCCAGTTCCTCCAGGTCTCGGTTTCCCAGCCCGCCTACGGCTACTGCCAGTGCATGATGCGCAACGTGAGCAGCGACTTCAATCTCGAGAGCAGCCTCGTGGACTACCAGAGCGCCATCGAGACCGTCCTGAACTACGATCTCACCGCGGTCTTCACCTACGACCTCGACGAGCGCGTCATGTACAACAACTTCCCTGGCTCCAACAGGAACGTGCTCTCGGATGGCCTGCCGGAAGTGCTCGACAACGTTCCCTGGTCCCTCGCGCAGATTGGCTTCGTGCGCGAAGAGGATGTGGACAGGATTCTCGAGTTTCTCATCGGGCCGCTTCTCTCGGGCTCGTCCGAGGCCGAGATCGAGCTTCAGCTCAATTTCAGCATGCCCCCGAACGAGCCCTCCTGGCAGTGGTACGCCCTCAATCTGCACCGCTACCCCACGGTCTACAAGGATCACAGGCGGGCCGTGTGCTCGGTGCGCAAGATCCAGAAGGAAGTGGATTTGCGCAACATGCTGCGCCGAAAGGCCGACATGGATCTCTCCACGGGCGTCTACAACAGGCAGGCGGCTCTCGAGTTCATCACCTCCCATCTGGCAAAGTCCGACAAGAGCTGCGTCCTCTGCCTTTTCGACCTCGACAACCTCAAGACCGTCAACGACACCTGGGGCCACATGAAGGGGGACGAGGTCATCCAGTACTTTGCGAACCACCTTCTGCAGGTCATGGAAGGCTACCTTGTCTTCCGCCTGGGCGGCGACGAGTTTGCGGCCTTTGGCCAGGGCATGAGCCCCGAGAGTGTGGACGAGCGCTGCGCGGAGGTCATGCACAGGCTCGACGGGCAGACCCGGTTCGAGTTCCCGATCCGGTGCAGCGCGGGAGCGGCCTGGAAAAGCGGGAGCACCGAGTACGTGGACCTCTACCGCAACGCCGACAAGGCGCTCTACATGGCCAAGGACGCCGGCAGACACACCTGGCGCAAGATAGTGATGGACGAGCTGCCGGACGGCGGCAGGCGCCAGAACTGACCTGCCTCCTGAACCGGTCCTCCCCGGAACGGGCTCTCTGCAAGGCAAAAGGGGCAGGACGGGAAAGGAACCGTCAAACCGTCAAACGTCTCCCACACCGCCAGGTAGGGTGGGTTTTTGTGCATGGCCCTCGCCGGAGCCGACGTGTGTGCGGTGCGGACTGGTCCCGCAATTGCACACGGCTTGAAAAGGCGGGAGCGAAAGGAGATCCGTGACGTTCTTTTGCACCCGGGACTCGCCAGGAAACGCTGGCTAGGGGGTACGGAAGGATGCCATTACCGTAATAAACGGGTGCGAAAACAAGGGCGATACAGATGAATTTTCTTGTTTCTTCTGATAAATTTTCTTGATATTGACAAAGTTGGGCAAATATGCTCATGCAAGTCGCCTGCAACTGCATGCAAAAGTAAAATGGTTGAACCAATTTTGACGGTCGTGAAAGAAACTGTTTGCTCATTCAATCAATATTGAAGCAAGCATGATCGGGAGAAAATCAAGTGAATTTTTGCTCATTTTCTTTGACAGGCCTGAAGCTATCTGCTACCCAATTTTTGCGCCGATTTTTGCGTCGCGAACGAACTGCAGGCGTTGCCCTGAGACGCTGCCGACCGTCCGCGATGAAGAAAGGCGCAAGGGACATACGTTTCCGACTGGTGGCAGTCATCGGGCAGACGATCTTGCGCGGCCAATTTCAAGCGCCCGCTTTTGATTGACCGATGCTGCCTGCTCGACCCGATTTGAACTGGAGAGAAGTATGGAAGTTTGGCATCAAGTATACGCCCCCCTGGGGGGAAGCATCGTTTCCGCCCTGCTGGCCAGCATTCCGCTGATCGCGCTCTTCTACATGCTGGCCGTGCGCAAGTCGAAAGGCCATCATGCGGCTCTGGTGGCCGTCATCTGCGCATTTCTCTGCGCCGTGCTCGTCTGGGGCATGCCGGTGGCCACCGCGGCAAGCTCATTTGTCTACGGCATGGCCTTCGGCCTCTTCCCCATCATCTGGATCGTCATCACGGCCGTGTGGGTCTACAACATGACCGTGGACAGCGGCGACTTCGAGCACATCAAGACCTCGATAGCCCGCCTCACCGACGACCGCCGCCTGCAGGCCATCTTCATCGCCTTTGCCTTCGGCTCCTTCCTTGAGGGCACCGCCGGCTTCGGCACCCCGGTGGCCATCACCGCGGCCATGCTGGCCGGCCTCGGCTTCAAGCCCATCTACGCCGCCGGCATGTGCCTCATCGCGAACACCGCCCCCGTGGCCTTCGGCGCCATCGGCGTGCCGGTGATCGTGGCCGGCCAGGTCTCCGGCATTTCCGACCTGCACATTTCCGCCTACGTGGGTCATCAGCTGCCGCTTCTGTCGGTCTTTGTGCCCATGTGGCTGTGTTGCGCCATGTGCGGCTTCAAGCGCGCCCTCGAGGTGCTGCCCGCCATCATCGTGTCCGGCTTCTGCTTCGCCGCATCGCAGTACTTCTTCTCCACCTACCACGGTCCCACGCTGCCCGACATCATGTCGGCCCTGTGCGCCATCACCGGCATGATCATCCTCATGCGCGTGTGGAAGCCGAAGACCATCTTCCGCTTCGAGGACGAGGACGAGAGCCAGGCCGCCACCGGCGCCATGCCCTCCAGCGGCGAGGTGCTGCGCGCCTGGAGCCCCTTCATCATTCTCGCCATCATGGTCTTCCTCTGGGGCCTGCCGCAGTTCAAGAACCTTCTGAATTCCATCCCCGGCGCGGTCATCACCTTCGCCTGGCCCGGCGTGGACGGCCTTGTCATGCGCACGGCCCCCATCGTGCCCGAGCCCACGGTCTACGCGGCCAAGTTCACCTTCAACTGGCTCTCCGCCGGCGGCACCGCCATCCTCATCGGCGGCTTCATCGCCGTGCCCTTCATGACCAGGTACTCCTTCGGCCAGGCCTTCG
>CAZWOT010000181.1:0-5004 GCA_964635595.1 uncultured Desulfovibrio sp. | reverse complement strand
TCAGGGGTGTAGAAATGGACACCGTGTCCTTTATGACCCTTTTGTCCGCCCCTACGACGTTGCTTGCCAGTCGCGGGAGGATTTGCGCCATCGTTTCCGTCCTTGTCATCTTTGTCGGATGATCTGTCGAGCCCGATGGGGTCCTTGGATGGAGGTATGCCCGAGTTTGTTGAGTTCGTGTTGAGCTTACGTTTGAGGTCATTGAGTTTGAGGTCATTGAGTTTGAGGTCATTGATTACAAGCTGCATCTCGTCAATTCGCGCCTCAAAAGTACGAGACAGAGTTTCGAGACGAGCCTCATATTCCTGACGCAAATCCTGTATCTCTTGCTGTTTGGCTTGCAGCAAATCAATCAGAAGGAAAAAGAGAGCGACCAACTCTTCACGAGAGAGGTTCTCGACCACTTCCCGGCTTGGGAGGCGATCCATTGTTTTATCAATATTCTGCCTCACGACCTCCTCATACCTCATTTCAAAGAGATATTCCAGTCCCATCCTGAGAAAAATTCACAGGGGGTATTTGGGGGTGAAATATGAAGATGCGTCGAAAATTGTTGAGGGCTATCGACACCAATTCCCTATTCGCCACCAGCCAAAAAGACATCAAGGATACAGGTTCGTGACACCTCAAAATTGGGGTTGATTGGCACTACCCCCCTGAACGGATACCTTATATATATGCCCTAATTGGGGACTTCAGTCAAACGCCGTGCGTGAGCCCTGCGTGAGCCCTGTGCCCAGAGTGAAACCTCGTGTTCGCTCTTGCATATGGCAAGGAGATTCCGTACTTTGTGCACCCGCGCGAAGCACACGCCCGATCCGTTTCTTGTCGTCCATGGCCCCCGGTTCTGTCCCCGGCTTTTGCCGGTCCATTTCGGGGCGTCTATCAGGGCATCTATCGGGGCATCTATCGGGGCATCCCTGTCCCGGGTTGGCCTGTCTGTTCGACAATACGGCACTTTCGTCTCGCGTGCCTCGATGCTGCAACAACAAGGCACGAGCCGGCGGTCCTTGGCGGCTCATGGCAGCCTCGCGGCATGGCCGCCGTCTTCCATCTCTCATGGTGCGCCGCCCTGCCCGCTTGTCCCCGTTGCCTGCAAGGCCCTGCTTCGACTGTCCGATTTCAAGGCGGACAAAAGGGCATGATGCCCGTCTTGCTCGCACGGCACGCGCCCCAACCGCCCAAATTCCCATCAGTCCCTTCCCGTCGCCTCGCTTCCCGAAGAACCACCGTGCTGAAGTCCAGGAAATTCGCCAGGCTCATCGAAGTCTTCTGCCCCCATGATTGGGAAAGCTGGGGGAACTGCGTCTTCGGCTGGGGCCACAAGCCCACCGCCGATGAAGCGCGGCGCCTGGCCGCGAGGGAACACCGCCCCTACGTGGCGCTCGAGGACGGCTTTTTGCGCTCTCTGGATCTCGGATGCCGTGGCGCCTGGCAGCTTTCCCTCGTGGTGGACCACACGGGCATCTATTATGATGCCACGGTTCCTTCCGACCTCGAGAACCTGCTCAATTCCACGGGCTGGGAGACACCCGACCTCCTGAGGGACGCGAAACGGGCCCTGGACGACATCGTCCGCCTGCACTTGAGCAAGTACAACCACGCCCCCGACGCACCCGAGGATTTCTGGGAGGGCATGGGCTCTCCCCGCGTCCTTCTGATCGACCAGACCATGGGGGACGCCAGCGTCTCCCTGGGCTGCGCCGACACATCCTCCTTCGAGAAGATGCTCGACGAGGCCCTCTCCTTGTACCCTTCAGCGCAAATCGCCGTGAAGACCCACCCGGACGTCATTGCCGGCATCAAGAAGGGCTATCTCGCCGAGGCCGCGAGAGCCAGGGGGGTTCGGGTGATTGGCGAGGATTTTTCTCCCCTCTCGCTTCTCGCGGGCGTCGACGCGGTCTTTTGCGTCACCTCCCAGATGGGCTTCGAGGCCCTGATGCTGGGGAAAGCGGTGCACTGCTTCGGCCTGCCCTTCTACGCGGGCTGGGGACTCACCCACGATCGGCTCTCCTGCTCGAGAAGAACAAGAAGGCGCTCGCTCGAGGAAGTCTTTGCGGCTGCCTGGCTTCTCTATTCCCGCTACGCCAATCCCGTCCGCGAGGAGCGCTGCGACATCCACGACGTCATCTCACTGCTTGCCTGCCAGCGCGAGGCAAACGAGAGAAACCGCGGGTATCACGCCTGCGTGGGCTACCGCTGGTGGAAAAAGCCCTACGCCAGGGCCTACCTGCGCTCGACCGGCGGCAAGACGGAGTTTTTCCGCAACGCGAAAAGGGCGGCCCTTGCCGCGAAGGAACATGGCGGCGAGGTGGTCGCCTGGTCGTCCGGCGTCGGGGATTCCCTGCTAAGGACCTGCGACGAGGCGGGCGTTCCCCTTGCCCGCATGGAGGACGGCTTCGTCCGCTCGGTGGGCCTTGGCTCCGACTTCAACTGGCCCTATTCCCTCGTGGTGGACAGAAAGGGGATCTACTACGACCCCGCCATGCCGAGCGACCTCGAGGACATCTTGAACGGTCTTCCCGGCCACCCGGAGCGCGAGAGCCTTGTCGAGCGGGCCAGGGCCCTGCGCGGGCTCATCCTTGAAAAGGAGCTCACCAAGTACAATACCGGCAACGCCGCAGCCTCGGCACCCGAGTTTCCCGGGGACAGAACGATTGTCCTTGTGCCCGGCCAGGTGGAGGACGACGCCTCGGTGCTCAAGGGCGGCATGGGACTGGGCAACCTCGATCTCCTGCGAAAGGCCAGGGGGGCCAGACCCGACGCCTTCATCGTCTACAAGCCCCATCCGGACGTGGAGAGCGGCAACCGCAAGGGGAAAATCCCCGAGAAGGCGGCCCTCGAGCTTGCCAACCTCGTCATTCGCGACTATCCCATGGGGAAGCTTCTGCCGCATGTCCACGAAGTTCACACCCTGACCTCCCTGACGGGTTTCGAGGCGCTTCTTCGCGACGTTCGGGTCTTCACCTACGGGGGGCCCTTCTACGCGGGCTGGGGATTGACCCACGATCAGGCCTCCTTTCCCCGCCGCAGGCAGACCCTCTCCCTCGACGAGCTCGTGGCGGGGGCCCTGCTTGTCTACCCCCTCTACCACGACTGGCAGACCGATACCTTCTGCCGGGCCGAGGACGTCTGCGCCCGTCTCGTCCAGCCCCACGGCCAGATACGCGGACGCGTCTGGGCGCGCCTGGTCAACGCCTTTCGGGGCCTTCTTCCCGGACACGGAAAATGACGGCACCAAACAACACCGCGACGGTTGTGCGCTGACGGTCTTTTTCGCCGTCCATTTCGCAGACATGACCCCGCAAGGGCAAATTCGCCAAGCCAAACTCGCAAAAACAAGGTCGCAGGACGACATCGCCGGGATGAACACGCATCTTTTTCTCCAGGGACCGCACGGGCCCTTTTTCCGGCGCCTGGGCAAGGCGCTTGACGAGGGCGGCGAGCGGGTGATCCGCGTCAACTGCTGCGGGGGCGACGTGGTGGACTGGCCGTGGCCCCACGCCCGGACCTTTCGCGGCAAGCCCTGCGTGTGGAGCTCCTGGATTGCGAAGCTCATGGACGAGGAAGGCGTGACCGATCTCCACGTCTTCGGCGACTGGCGGCCCCTGCACCGCGAGGCCGTGCTGCTCGCGAAACTGCGCGGCATCCACGTGTGGGCCTATGACGAGGGCTACCTTCGCCCCAACTTCATCACCATGGAGCAGGGCGGCGTGAACGGGCTCTCCTCGTTGCCGGGCACCCGCGAGGACTGGGCGAAACTGGCCGCCCAGTGCCCCGATCCGACTCCTCCCATCAACGTCGGCAACCCCCAGACCGTCAAGACCTGGCGGGCCATAGGCCATTACGCCGGCACCATCTTTCTCTGGCCCTTCTTCCGCCACTTCCAGACCCACAGGCCACAGAGCGCGAGCCACGAGGTCTGGGGCTGGGGCTTGCGGGTCCTCTCCCGCCCGGCGCGCCTCAAGCGATCGGCCAGCGCCCTGCGCGACCTGTACCGCTCGCATGCGCCCTACTTCATCTTCCCCCTGCAGCTCGACTCGGACTCGCAGGTGCGCCGCTACTCGCCCTACAGCGGCATGAAGGAGGCCATCGCCTGCGTGCTCGTCTCCTTCGCGAAGCACGCGCCGAAACAAACCCATCTTCTCATCCGCAACCACCCCCTCGACAACGGCCTCATCGACTACGCGACCTTCATCGACTCCTTCTCCACGGCCTGCAGCATCAAGGACCGCGTCCACTTCATCGAGGGCGGCAAGGCCACAAGATGACGAGGCGCAGCTCGGGCGTGGTGGTGCTGAACTCCACATGGGCATCATGGCCCTGCGCCAGGGGCTGCCCGTCTGCTGCGTGGGCACGGCCATCTACTCCATGCCGGGCCTTGCCGCGGACGTCGGGGAAATGGCCCTCGACGACTTCTGGAAGAACCCGAGAAAGCCCGACGAGGCCGCGCTGAAGGACTTCACACGCGTGCTCATGGCCCACGCCCTCGTCAACGGGAGCTTCTACACCCGCGAGGGCATAGACGTGGCCATCTACGGTGCCATCAAGAACAACGGCTCGAGGAGCCCCCAAAGCGCCAGGGGCATATTGCGCAGGCTGGGAGTGCGGCCGTAAGGACTCCTTCGCCCCTGGCGAAAGCCTGGCAAGTGCAGACACAAGGCAGGCAAAAACGGCCAGGCCGAGCGAAGTCGGCCAGATCCGGACGAACGAAAAGCGAAAGGGCCGGCAAGCGCAAGGCCCGACCTGTCAAGAACCCGACAGCTCCAGAGCGAGACATTGGCAAAGGCCCTGGCAGGGAAAAGGACGGGACGACCAGCCCCGCATGCGGGGCTGGAGAGACGAAAAAGGACAGCCCGAAGCAACGCTTCGGGGACTGCCAACAAGACGGCTTTTCCAGACGGCTTGCAGGGCTCACGCCTCATGCGTGAGCCCTGCTGAACGGATACCGAGAAACAAATGTCGAACAACGACATCAGCAAGAGCGGCGACGCCGACAACCCA
>CAZWOT010000180.1:0-5018 GCA_964635595.1 uncultured Desulfovibrio sp. | reverse complement strand
GAGCGGGGACGGTAGATGTTCACGGCGCCGCCGCAGCACACGATCATGGCGTTGGCGCGGAAGATGTGGACCTTGTTCTCGCGGGTGGAGAAGCCCACGGCGCCGGCGATGCGGTTGGGGGTGTTCTTGTCGAGAAGCAGTTTCACGACGAAGCAGCGCTCGAGCAGGCGTTCCTCGCCGAGGGCGTTCTTGGCGGCCTCGGCCACGATGCATTTGTAGGATTCGCCGTTGATCATGATCTGCCAGCGGCCGGAACGCACGGGGGCGTCGCCCTTGCGGATGGACTTGCCGGCGGCCTTGGCCTGGGCGCCGTTCATGTTGTGGCCGTCGTCGCCTTTCACCCAGATGGGCAGGCCCCAGTCCTCGAACAGCTTCACGCTGTCGTCGACGTGGCGGCCGCAGTCGAAGATCAGATCCTCGCGGACGATGCCCATGAGGTCGGTGCGGACCATGCGGACGTAGTCGTCGGCCGAGTTGTTCTCGAGGAAGGTGTTGATGGCGGAGAGGCCCTGGGCCACGGCGCCGGAGCGCTCGAGAGAGGCCTTGTCCACGCAGAGGATGTTCATGCCGAGCTTGTCGCCCCAGCGCACGGCCTCCACGGCCGCGCCGGTGGCGCCCATGCCGCCGCCCACGATGAGCAGGTCGACGTCGTGTTCCTTGATCTCGGGCTCGGCTATGGCAACGCCGCGAGGCGCTTCTTTCACGGGAATCATTGGCATAATGGCAACTCCTTTACGGATCGCGTCAGGCTCATGTTCTCTGCCTGGACACGCGATCGTCTCTAGTTCCGTTCGATGTTGTTCGGACTGACGCAGGCGAAACGAACGAGGGACCCTACTTGAAGATGAGGGTCTTGTCGGCCTCGGCGACCTCGAACTTCTTGTTCAGGACGGTCTGGGGCTTGGCGAGCTCGCTCTCGGTATACAGAAGCTCGTTGTCCAGATCGTCCTTGTCGGCCGGCCAATCCTTGTAGGGATCGATGGAACCTTCGGGAGTCGTGCGGATGGGGAACTTGAAGCGCTTGACGTTGCCGTTGCGGAAATTGACCGTCCACATGATGGAGTCGGCAGAACGCATGGGAATACAGGTGCCGCCCATGGGAGCAAAGTCGGCGTAGGGGCGCGCGGTGATGGCGCCCTGGGGGCAGATCTTCACACAGGAATAGCATTCCCAACACGCGTCGGGCTCCTGGTTGTAGGCCTTCATGGCATCGCTGTCCAAGATCATCAGATCGTTGGGGCAGATGTACATGCAGGCAGTCTTTTCGCCGCCCTTGCAGCCGTCGCATTTTGCCGGATCAACAAAAGTAGGCATACGCTCCTCCATTAAGGGATGATGTGGTGCTTTTCCTCAAGGAGACGACCCCCAAGTGGATCGTCCTCCGCAAAGAACTTGCGAAATCTGTAACAAGCACGCATTTTCCAGTCAACCCCCATTCAGTTTTTTTTGTTGTCCTCTTTTACATGACTGAAAGCAAATCATTGCTATCACTTGTCTTTTTTTGTGAAAATTTTTGGAAAGAGAAATTTTGCAGGCTCGCACGACGCGTTACACGCCCCCAGGCAAATGCCCCAATTTGTAAAATATGCTACAAAATTTTGCTACTTGCAAAATCTTTTCTAAGCATGTAGTATAAAAATTTTATAATTTTGTTTTCTATATTTCTCCGGTCGGCGAAAATCGGCCATTTGCGCCCACTGCTGTTTCGGCACAAGCTTCCCTTTTGCCGTCATTTGCCATTTCACAAGCTCGAAACGAGATTTTTTGAAAAAATTCGGATTTGGGCTTCTGGAACGCTACTTTTTGCCTCTTTCGGGCCGTCCAGATTGACTTTGGAACACCCGCATGACGGTGATGCAGTCCGCCCCAGGATGAGCCGGACTTTTCCCGGCCTGGGCAGTCTTTCATGCATGGTCCGCATCATATATATTGTGCGAAGAAACGACCTGCGTGACAGCCGCGGGCATGAAGGCTTCGGCAAGCCTTCTCTCCCATGACAGGGGCCATGACAGGGGGTACCCATGCTTCCCTGGGGCCATGCGGACCCGGGCCATGTCGGGAGCCTCGGCATTTTCGCGAAAATTCTTGTGTTCCATTTTTCTGTGCGCAAACGACTGTCCAGGGGCCCTGGATGCGGGCCCGCAGGGCCGCTTCTGTGCCGAAATCCGGCCGTCATTTCCGCTTGCCCGCGGGCATGGCTTGGGGTATATGCCCCTTCCGTTCAGCGTCCCCGCCCATGGGGACACCCCGATATTTCACAATGAGGAAGAGCTTCCAGGGCCCATACATGCACGATCACAGCCAGGACAGACGGCCCCCCATGCGGGAAACGGTCAGAGACATAGACAAGCAGATACTTGCGCTGCTCGTGCAGCGCACCAACGTGCTCTCGCGCATGGCCAAGGGAGCGCGGCACATAACAGCCCAGGACGAGCGATTCCTGCGCGAGGCGTGGGAGGCCCAGGCCTCGAAGGTGAGCGCCGATCCGCTCGTGACCCATCGCCTCTTCGGCATGCTGCAGGAGATCGAATTCCTGCCCCAGCCCTCCGAGGAGAGCGGTCCGAGGCGCAAGTCCTACAATCTCGCCCCGCAACAAAGCCCGGTGCGCATCGACATGGACGCGCCCAAAAACCACCGCCAGGTGCGCCTGTGGTCGGTGCTCGCAGCCTTCTCGGGCTCGCCCCTGCGCATCGACAAGGCCCTGGTCAACGATGCAGTGGTGGACTGCCTCCATCTCATGAACGAGATGGGCGCCTCCCTGGTCCGCGACGAGGGCGACATCCGCCAGGACGCAACCTGCTCGCCCGCGGGAACGCCGGACAAGATTCTCCATGTGGGCGACAGCGCCCTCAACTTCTACCTGGCCCTCGCCCACTATCTCGGGCGTCCCGGCCACGCCAAGTTCAGCGGCGGAAGCAGCCTGCGCCTTGCCGACTTCTCGAGCATCCGCCACTTCCTCCCCGAGATGGGGGCGCGTCTCATCCCCCTCGTCCCCAAGTCCGACGGATTGCCCCTGCGCGTGGAATGCTCGGGCGAGCTGCCCGAGGTTGTGCGCGTGCCCGAGGATCTGCCCATCGACTTCGTGCTCGCCCTGCTCGTCTCGGCCCCCTTCTACGAAAAGGGGCTCAAGGTGGATCTGGGCAGGCGCGAGGAAGGGCCCGACGGCGAGTACCTGGGGCGCCTTTTCCGCGTCATGGAAAACGCCGGGTGCGACTACAACCGCGACGGCAACGTCATCCAGGTGCGCAGCTACCACGGCATGCTCCCGCGCCAGCCGCGCGTGGGCATGGACCTCGAGCTCTCCACCCTGCTTCTCGCCCTCGGCATGGCCCTTGGCGGCGAGGTGACCCTGCACGGCGAGTGGCCCGTCTCAAGCCCCGCGAAAGCCGTGGAAGAGTTCTTCGCCGCTCTTGGCTGCCCCATCGCGATCGACGGCGGCAAGATCACCCTCAAGCTCGAGGGCTCCATTGGCGACGCGCCCATCAAGGTCTCGCCAAGCTTCCCCAGGGGGCTCATGCCGCTGGCCTACGCTGCCGCCTGCCTGCAGGCCCTGCGCCTTGGCAAGGCCTTTGTGCCCGAGGGCCTCGACGAGAAGACTCTCGAGGAAGGCAAGAGCTTTGCCCGCGCCTGCCATCTGGAGGTCGACGGCGAGGTCATCCGAAAGGCTTCCGAGGAAGAGGAGACGCGCGTCGTGTGGACCGCGCCCGATCCCATGTGGGTGCATGCCCTCGCCATCGCCGCCTGCGGCCGCGAAAAGGACGGCTTTGCCCTCAACAACCCGGGCCTGCTCACCGAGTACTATCCGCCCTTCTGGTCCATCTACAACGCCCTGCCCTCGCCGTCGGCCCGCATCGAGAAGGCCGCCGGGACCGACGGGAACGCCGGCAAGGAGCGCCGCCGCATCCGCACCCAGTCCACGGCGAAAATAGCGCCCCTTCCCGAGGACGAGGAATAGGGGACAACAAGCCGGACAAGGCGCCGCAAAACGGCTGCGGAGCGAAGCGGCTCCGGCACAAAGCTTGCGAAGGCTCACGAAAAAAGGCGGGTTTCCCCGCCTTTTTTGTCGTGCCCTGATGGGCCAGACTTTCAGGCCCCTGCATCAGGTCGGCATCGGGCCGATGCCGATCCGCGAAGAGCCTGGCACTACTCGAGGGTCAGCACGTACTCGGCCACGGACAGTTTCACATCCTGCGCGGACTTGGCGTAGACCACGTAACGGTAGGTCGAGGGCGCACCCCGGTTGGGGCAGGGGCCGCGGTAGCTCGTGCCGAGGCCGCCCTCGGGGATAACGTCGGCGTTGTCGGAATTGAGGCCGCCAAAGTTCCAGCGCACGCCGCCGAGATAGCGGTCGGGGTTTCCGCGCTGGGAAATGCGCACCTCATAGTATCTGGTGCCCGCCGGGGGATTGTAGATGAAGATTTCCGGAGAAATGCGCGAGCAGCGATGGCGGTCGCTGAAGTTGACCTCCACCCACATGCCTTCCCCCTGGGAAGACGCGTCTTTCGAGGCGCAGCCAGCGAGCGTCATGCTCAGCACAAAGACGAGGACAAGGACCAGGCTTGCGAGACGGCCCATGGAAACCTCCGCGAAAAGGATTGATTTGTTCGCGAAAACCTAGCGCAACGCCATTCTTTTGACAAGAAAAAAGCGCAACGTTCTTTTTTGCGCCCCAAAAAGCGAAGACCCTGTTTTTCCAGAAGCTGCCTTCCCCACATGCGGCTCCTGGCCTCCATGTTGGCCAGACTTGCACCCATGTCCTTCCGATATTTTAAAATGACCGGAATTTTTTTCCCTGTTTGCATACCATCTATAAAAGTTCATTGCCAACAACTTTCCCGGAAGATGCAGGACAACATCCGGGACTATCCTCTTTTTCTAAGTACAGTCCCTTTCCTGAATATTCTGATGCAAAACATTTTGTTCAAGGTCCGTAACAAATCCATGCTGATACTCCTCAAGTCGGCCAATGAAGCCGACAGATAGATGCCGTACTCTGTACGGAACGCGCTTCTTTTGAA
>CAZWOT010000179.1:0-5037 GCA_964635595.1 uncultured Desulfovibrio sp. | reverse complement strand
CGTGAGGCCGGTTATGTCTCCTGACGTACTAAATTTCAATGTAAAACCGCTCTAGGCTCGCCAAACGGGGCGCAGCAAGGATTCGGGCCGTACCCGGGGCAGGATCTCAAAACATTCGGAACCCTTCCACCGGGGAGCCGGCAAGGACGAGGTCCCATGAGGCGCGGCAATGCCGTCCCGGGACCTCTTTTTTTCGCATGTTCGGTCATGCTCGGCCCGATCCGGACTCTGGATCTTGGGCATGGGCAAGGGTATACTGAAGAACCGACCTTTTTTGACCACAAGCCCGCCTTTTCCTTCTTTTCACCGCTTTCGGAGCAGCATGAACAGACAGATTGAAAGCTACCTGACCGGGCATTTCCAGGCCGTCCTCGACGCGCTGTCCGATGGCGTCTACATCTCCGACACCGCCGGAAGGACGCTGTGCGTGAACCGCATGTACGAGCAGCTCACGGGCTTGCGGCGCGAGGAGCTCGAGGGCCGCGACGTGCGCGACATGGTGAAAAGCGGGGTCTTCGACAGCATCCTCAATCCCGAGATCGTGAGCTCCGGCAAGCCCGCCACCCGCGTCCAGCACCTCAAGGACGGAAAGACCCTGGTCCTGAGCGGCTATCCGGTCTTCGACGACTCTGGCGAGATCTGCTTTGTCGTGACCTTTGCCCGCGACATCACCATCCTGACCAACCTGAACGACCAGGTGGAGCACCAGAAGGGGCTTTTGCAGAAGACCGAAGGACAGATTGCCTTCATGGCCAAGCAGCAGAAGGAGCACGCCCTCACGCCGTCCTTTGCCAGCAAGGCCATGGGCGAGGTCCTGACGCTGGTCGATCGCATCGCCCCCACCGACGCCACCGTGCTCATCCTGGGCGAGACCGGCGTCGGCAAGGACGTGATAGCGAACCTCGTGCACCAGAAGAGCCCAAGGGCCGAAAACCTCATGCTCAAGGTGGACTGCGGGGGCATTTCCGAAGGCCTCACCGAGTCCGAGCTCTTCGGCTACGTGGCCGGCGCCTTCACCGGCGCCTCCCCCAAGGGCAAGGCGGGCTACTTCGAGATCGCCAACGGGAGCACCATCTTCCTGGACGAGATAGGCGAGCTGCCGCTGTCCATGCAGACGAGGCTTTTGCGCGTCCTGCAGGACGGCGAGATCATGCGCGTGGGCTCGACCTCGCCGCGCAAGGTGGATGTGCGCGTCATCGCCGCGACCAACCGCAACCTCAAGGACTGCGTGCTCGCCGGCACCTTCAGAAGGGATCTGTACTACCGCCTCAACGTGGCAACCATCCAGATTCCGCCCCTGCGCGAGCGCCCCGAGGACATCGGCCTGCTTGCCAAGGTCTTTTTGTCCATGTACGCGAGCAAGTACCGCAAGAACCTCTACTTCATGGACATCACCCTGGAGATGCTGCGCGGCTATTCGTGGCCCGGCAACGTGCGCGAGCTGCAGAATCTCGTGCACAGCATGGCCATCACCGAGCGCGGGCCGGCCATCTCGCCCCAGGAGCTTCCGAGCCAGATTTCCGGCCGCCCCCAGGCGGACAACCGTTTCAGCGAGGACATCTTCTCCGGCAGCCGTTCCCTGCACGAGATCATGAAGGAAATCGAGGCCGACTTCCTCACCCGCGCCATCGAGCACTACGGCTCGGTGCAGATGGTGGCCAAGCGCTTCAAGGTGGACCGCTCCACCGTGTTCCGCAAGATTCGCCGCGGCAAGAAGCAGGAGAAGGCGAGGGAAAACGAGGGCAGTCAGTCTTCCTGACAGGGGCCGCAGGGACACCTGTTCAAGCGGGCTCTTGTCAGGCACCGCAAAGCCCCATATTTATGTGCGACGGCGTCGGCTTCCCCTTGGCGGCCGGCGCGTCCTTGTTTTTGGGCAGGGGGATGAAGGAACTTCCCGTTTCCCCCCCCATATTCCCCGAGATTTCAGGCACGGAACCAACTATGCAAAAGACCCTTGGCAGGCTCCCCAAACTGGACGAAAGCAGGACCGTGGAGGTGCCGGACTATCCCCTGAAGGGCATCCCCAACCTTGCGGCGGTGCAGGCGCGCCATGACGCAAGCGAGGGAGACATCCCCGACGACGAGGGCTGCAGGGCCCTCTGGGACAAGTACGACATGCTCGACAACATCCGCGCCCACAGCCTCCTGGTTGCCAACGTGGCCACGCGTCTGGCCGAAAAGGCCGTCTCGCGCGGATATGACGTGAACGTGAAGGCCGTGCGCGCCTCGGCCCTGCTGCACGACATCGCCAAGACCTGGTGTCTGCTCCACGGGGGCTCCCACGCCGAGCACGGGGCCTCTTGGGTTTTGCAGGAAACCGGCAACTGGGCCATCGCCAAGGGCGTCTTCCACCACGTCTACTGGCCCTGGGAGCTGCCCACGAAAAGCGGCGAGCTCATGTGCTCGCTGCCCTTCTTCGTGCTCTACGCGGACAAGCGGGCCAGGCACGACGTCTTCGTCTCCCTCGAGGCCCGCTACGAGGACCTGCTCGACCGCTACGGCAAGACCGAGCGGCACAGGGAGAGCATCTGCGCCTCCTATCTGCAGATAAAGGCCGTCGAGGCCGCGCTCTCGAAGCATCTCGGCATGGGGCTCGAGCACACCATGCCCACAACGGAGCATTCATGAACATCCTTCTCATTGCGGGCGGCTGGTCGAGCGAGCGCGAGGTGTCGCTTGCCGCGGTGCCCGGCATCAGGGCGGGCCTCGAGGAACTGGGGCACACGGTGGACTTTCTGGACCTGTCCGAGGGCTTCGATCGGCTGATCGACGAGGCGCAGGGCCACGATTTTGCCTTCATCAACCTCCATGGCGCGCCCGGCGAGGACGGCCTCGTGCAGGCCATGCTGGACGCGGCCGGCTGTCCCTACCAGGGGGCAGGGCCAGCGGGAAGCTTTCTGGCCCTGAACAAGGCCTGCTCCAAGCAGATCTTCCGCGAAGCCGGCATCCCCACCGCGGACTGGGAACACCTGCCGCAAAGGCCGGAGAAGGGCTGGGAGCCGAAGCTTCCCTATCCCCTCTTTGCCAAGAGCAATCTTGGAGGCTCCTCGCTCCATCTTGGGCGTGCGGCGAACCGCGCGGAGCTGGACGCCATAATCGATCCCATCTTTGCCCTTGGGGAGGGCGTCCTGCTCGAGCCTGCGCTTCCCGGCCGCGACGTCACCTGTGCCGTGCTTGGCGACGAGCCTTTGCCGCCCATTCTCATCGTTCCCCAGAAGGGCGAGTACTTCAACTTTGAAAGCAAGTACGCGGACGGCGGCGCCCTCGAGATCTGTCCGGCCCCGATTCCCGAGGCCGTGACCAGGCGCATGCAGGAATACACCCTGAAGGCCGTCAAGGCCCTTGGCCTCGACGGCTGGGGCAGGGCGGACTTCATCCTGGGCGAGGACGAAAGCCTGCGCATCCTCGAGGTGAACACCCTGCCGGGCCTCACCCCGGCAAGCCTCGTGCCCAAGATGGCCAACGCCGTGGGCATGAGCTTTGCCCAGCTCCTCGGCCGCCTCATCGAGCTTGGACTCAAACGGGCCGGCAGGGGCGGGGCGGAAATGCGCAGATGAATGCCGCCACTGTTGCCGCCCACCTCTGCGCCTTCGGCACGACGCTTGTGTGGGGCATGACGTTCATTTCCACCAAGGTGCTCCTCGAGGGCTCGACGCCCCTCGAGGTGCTCTTCTACCGCTTCGTCCTGGCGGTCGCGATCATGTTCGCCATGCGCCCGAAGCTCTTTTCCCACGGCCGCGGCTGGCGGGAGGAGCTCCTCTTCATGGGCGCCGGGGCCACGGGCATCACCATCTACTTCTTCTTCGAGAACGTGGCCCTGACCCTGACCTACGCTTCCAACGTGAGCCTCATCATCTGCGCGGCGCCCTTCTTCGTGGGCATAGTTGCCCGCATTTTCCTGAAGGAGGAACTGCACGCGAACTTCTTCACGGGCTTTTTTGTGGCCATAGTGGGCATAGCCCTCATCACCTTCAACGGCGCGGCCTTCCTGGGCCTGAACCCCAGAGGCGATTTCCTGGCCGTGGGCGCTGCCCTTTCCTGGGCCTTCTATTCCACGTTCACAAGGCGCATCTTCTCGCGCGGCTATCCCCTGCTCGAGGCCACCCGCCGCATTCTCGTCTGGGGCCTGATCACGATCGCCATCTCGCTGCCCGTGCAGGGCGAACTCCATTTCCCGGACCTTGCCAACCCCGTGGTCCTCGGCAACTACCTGTTCCTGGGCGTTCTCGCCTCCTCCATCTGCTTTGTCACCTGGAACTACGGCCTGCGCGTCCTTGGTGCCGTGAAGGCTTCGGCCTACATCTATCTGACCCCGGTCGTGACCGTCCTTGGCGCCTGGGTCATCCTGGACGAGCAGATTACAAGGCTCTCGGCGCTTGGCATGATCCTGACACTCGCGGGCCTTGTGCTCTCCGAGACCCACGGAAACATATTGAAAAAGCTTGCACGCCCCTGCCGCCAGCACGGCTGAAAAGGAAGGGGCGCCGGCCCCTTTTCACGGATTTCCCCGACACAGTGTCAACACATCCGCCGTTCTTCTGACCTCTTCCGACCTTCAAGCCCACATGGCCGCAAATCCTCTCTCCCGCGTCCCTGGCGTACGCCGCACCTGTTCTCCCTGCCTCGTCCTCTGGACATGCATTCTTCTGGCATGCGCCCTGGTTTTCGTCTGGGCGTCTCCCGCCGGGGCCATCTCCGGGGTGCGCAACACGCCCGTGGTCAAGGTGGCCAACCAGGCCTCGCCCGCGGTCGTGAACATCACGAGCACCGCGGTGCAGGACAGGGGGCAGTCGCCGCTCGAGCAGTTCTTCGGGGACTTCGGCTTTCGCCACCGCCCAAGGGCCCGGGGCCAACGGGCAAGCCTCGGCTCCGGCGTCATCGTGGACGGCAGGAAGGCTCTTGTGCTCACCAACGCTCACGTGGTGCAGGCAGGCAGCGACATCCGCGTGCGCCTGAACGACGGGCGCGAATTCAGGGCCAGGCTGCGCGGCGCCGAGCCCGACTTCGATCTGGCCGTGCTGGAGCTCGAGGGCGCAA
>CAZWOT010000178.1:0-5046 GCA_964635595.1 uncultured Desulfovibrio sp. | reverse complement strand
GCTCACGCCGAAGATCTCGGCCACCTGGTCCTCGGTGTAGTGCAGATCCTCGAGCGCGTGCAGCGCTTTCTGGCGGACCTGCCCGGAAGAAATCTTGGTCACGATGGAGCCCTTTTTTGTTTGCCGCAGGCTTGGGGTCAGGGATATAGAGAGGGCGCGGCAAAACCCGTCACGCGAAAACGTTCGCATCTTGCGGGGCATGTCCGCCTTTCCCCGAAAATGTAGGGAAATCCTCCTGCCCTGGCAACGAGCGGACGTATCCCGCCCTGCCGCAAACGCCCTCCGGCTGCCGTCGCCCAACACAAAGAACGGGGCGTTTTTCAAAGGGGACGAGGACGTGCGGCAGGCCGCCCATCATCATTCGCCAAATTTCAGAAAAACCATGATCATACATGTCGAGCGCGAGGGTCTTGGGCCTGTCGACGTGACCTGGGAGAAGGGCCAGCTTTCGCAGGCCATCTGGCTCTCCGGCAAAATCGAGCCCATTGCGCTGTGCAGCGGCATGGGTCGCTGCGGCAAATGCCGCGTCCGTTTCTCGGGCGAAGCCCCCGAGCCCTGCTCGGAGGAGACCTCCATCCTGGGCGAGGAGCTTCTGGCCGAGGGCTGGCGGCTTTCCTGTCGTTGCCATATGCCCGAGGGCAACGAGGCAGGCATCTTTCTGCCCGCCAGAAAGCGCCCCATGAACAAGGCGGCTGCGCCAAAGATCAAGGAAGGCAGGGACGAGAGCGCCATCTGGGCCTTCGACCTTGGCACGACTACCATCGCCTGGCGCGCCTATGGCAAACAGACCGGCGAGATCCTCTCCGAAGGCCAGGGCCTCAACCCCCAGGCCGGAGCGGGAGCCGACGTCATCTCGCGCATCGCCTGCGCCTCGACACCGGAAGGAAGCAGCCTTTTGTCGGGTCTTGTGCGCGACTGCTTTGCCCGCATCATGGCCGAAATCCCGCAAAAGCCGGAATTTGTGGTTGTTGCCGGCAACACGGCCATGAGCGAGATACTTTTGCAGGAAGATCTGTCCGGCATCGCCCACGCTCCCTACTACTGCGAGGTGCCCGGCAACATGACCTGCGAGCTCGAGGGCCTGCCCCCGGTCTATCTGCCGCCGCTGGCGGCTCCCTTCGTGGGCGGCGACATCACCGCAGGCCTTGTCTACCTCGAGGCCGAGAAGACGCCTAAGCCGGCGCTTTTGGCAGATCTTGGCACCAACGGCGAAATCGCCCTCGTCACCGACGACAATCTCTACATCACGAGCGTGCCCCTGGGACCGGCGCTCGAGGGCATTGGTCTCGAGTGCGGGGCCCTGGCAGGACCCGACGTGGTGACGAGCATAACGCTCTCCCCCATGGGCATTTCTGCCGTCACGGCCTCGGGCGCGCCCATGACGCCCGACGGTTCCTACCAGGGCATCAGCGCCACGGGCTTTCTCTCGTTGCTGGCGTTCTTGCGCCGCATGGACGTCATGGACGAGGAGGGGCATCTGGCGGGCGAGGAGGAAAAGGCCCGCGCCATGCCGCTCGCAAGGCGACTTTTCGCCCTCGTCGATCGTTCCGGCGACATGCCCAGGGTGCGCATCCACCGCGACTTGTGGATGTCGGCCCAGGACGTGGAGGAAATCCTGAAGGTCAAGGCGGCCTTTGCCGTGGCCGTGGAAAGCCTGCTCGAGCGCGCCGGGCTCACGGGCACGGATCTGCGCAGCGTCTCCATCGCCGGGGCCCTTGGCAAGCATGTGGACGCGGGCGTGCTCGAGACCCTGGGCTTCGTGCCGCGGGGCACGGGGAATCTCGTGCGGGCCGTGGGCAACTCCTCCCTCGAGGGCGCCTGTCTGCTCGCGAGGGACCCGTCCCTGCGCGACTGGCTTGCCAAACTGTGCGAGGGCGCCGTTTTGCTCACCCCCGCCCAGGAAAGGGATTTCCACGAGCGCTACGTGCGCGCCATGCGCTTTGACGGCGTGTAGAGCGGCGTGCAGGGCAGCGGCGAGAGCCGGGAGAAGGGACATGGACAGAAAGACGGGTGCGCAGGCGCAGCGGTCAAAAGGGCAATGGCCCAGGGCTCATGGACCAGGAGCGCACAAAGGTCGGGCGGACGCTCCGCACGGCATGAAGTCCAGGGCAGGAGCCGGCGAAAGCTCGTTTCACGCGCGGCATGAGGCGGGCTTTCCGAAGGACGGGAAGCCTGGCGGGCGCGGGTGTCGCCTGGAGCGTCAGAACCGGCAGGATGCCGGACTGGCGTCCCGGGACGGCGGCGTTTCGTGCGAGCTTGGAGCCTTGAAGGAGCTCTTTCCCGAGAGTCTTGTTCTTCCGTCCGCAAGGGGCGGCAAGGGCATTCGGGGCGAAAGGGCACATGCCTCCTCCTTTGCCGGGGGCTTCGAGCTTCTGCGAAACGCCCTCAAGGCCGTCATGCCCCTGAAAAGGGCACACGAGCGGGAGCTTCCCCGCAACATCGTGGCCCTCTCGAGGCTTCTCACCGTGGATCGCTCGGAGCTGCGCAGACCCTACTGGGCCAAGGCACCTCTGGCGGGCGCCTACCTGCACTACTACCTTCCCTGGAACGTCTATCGCCTGTATCGCCTCATCTCGGGCCTCGACCTGCGTCTGCCCAAGGTGGAGAAGGGCTTTGTCCTCGATCTGGGCTCGGGTCCCCTGTCGCTTCCCATTGCCCTCTGGCTCGCCAGGCCCGATTTGCGCGAGCGCAAGATACGGGTCCTTGCGACCGACTGCGCGGGACACCCCCTGCAGCTTGGCAAACGCGTTCTCGAGCACATGGCGCAGGCCGCGGGCGTTGCCCCCTGGGACATCCGCACGGTCCAGGCTCCCATCCTGCAGGGGCTGAAGGAAGCAAGAGCCCAGATGGCAAAGGGCTTTTCGCCCCTGCTTGTCAGTGCGGCAAACGTCCTGAACGAGCTTCCCTTCCCAAGGAAGGCCCGCTTCGAGGACGAGGAGGACGAAGGTCCGGAAAACTTCTCCCGCCTGGGCGAAGTGGCGTCGGCCATGGCCCAGGTTGTCCGCAGGGGCGGGGGTGCACGGCTCCTTCTGGTCGAGCCCGGCACGCGCCTTGGCGGCCTTGCCCTCATGCGCATGCGGGGCTTCCTTGCCGAGGAGGGCCTCGAGATCGCCGCTCCCTGTCCCCATCAGGGCCCCTGTCCCCTGCTCGAGGACGAGGAGCCCGATTTCGACGAGGAGATGGCCCTCGAGGGCGACGAGGACATGTCCGCACGGCAGGGAAGCCTTGCCGGCAAGACGTGGTGCCACTGCGTCTTCTCCTCCCATGGCGCGCCCGACTGGCTGGTGGAGCTCTCGAGGGCCGCGGGCTTTGCCAAGGAGCGCCTCTCGCTGGCCTTCGTGGAGGCGGCAGCTCCCAAAAAGGACGCAGGGAAGGAAGAAACAGGAAGGGACAAGGATCCGAAGCGGGACAGGGGGCATGAGGCCGTGCAGGCCAGAATCATCTCCGGGCCCTTCGTGGTCCCGGGCTCGCGCCTTTCCTGCCGCTATGCCTGCTCGGACAGGGGCCTGCTGCTTTTGCAGAACGCGGCGGCCCTTTCCGCGGGAAGTCTTGCTTCCCTTTCGGTGGAGGGTCTTGAAAACGCGCCAAGGGATCGCAAGAGCGGCGCGTGCGTGCTCCATGTGCACCAGGGCCGCAGACAGGGCTTTCAGGAAAGCCGTGGAAGGCCCCCAAAAGGCTTCGATCGCAAGGACCTGGGCAAGACGCCTGGCAGGACGGCGGGCAAAACAGTTCATGCCGGGTTTGGCAGGGAATCCTGCAGGGAGACCGGCAAGGGGCAGGGCAAAAGGCCCGGGGGCTTGGGAAAATCCAGGGCGTGAGTGCGGCCTTGTCCCGTGCCCCGAAACGGGCGGGATTTTCGCTGTTCCAATGGTGCCCCGCAGGACGCGAGAATCCCCTCTGAAGCCGCAATGGACGGAAGCGTACACGAAATTTGATATTGACTTTCGATTTCGTCTTTGTCACCATGCCCATTGCGGATTTTTGCCCGCCATTCCCCGCCTCGAGGCCTTGGCAAGGCCCAGGGGCGCAGCAAGCCCCAACCGGAGGACCCATGGGCCCCAAACAGATCGTCTCGGCACTGCACACCCTCATCTCCATTCAACAGCCCGTCTTTCTCTGGGGAGCGCCGGGTGTGGGCAAAAGCCAGGTGGTGGCCCAGGTGGCCGCGGACAGGGGGCTCATCCTGCGCGACATTCGCGCGGTCCTGCTCGACCCGGTGGATCTGCGCGGCCTTCCCCGCATCTCCAGCGAGGGCACGGCCGTGTGGTGTCCGCCGTCCTTCTTGCCGAAGGAAGGCGACAAGAGCCGCGGCGTGCTCTTCCTGGACGAGCTCAACACGGCCCCGCCCCTCGTGCAGGCCGCCTGCTACCAGCTTGTGCTGGACCGCGCCATTGGCGAGTACCATCTGCCCGACGGCTGGACCATCATCGCCGCCGGCAACCGCGACAAGGATCGCGCCGTGACCCACCGCATGCCCACGGCCCTTGCCAACCGCATGGTGCACCTCGATTTCGACGCCGTGCTGGAGGACTGGCTCGACTGGGCGCGGGACGCCGGCATCCGCTCGGAAGTGCGGGCCTTTTTGCGTTTTCGCCCGAGATTTCTGCACGTGCTTGATCCTGCGAGCGCCGACAAGGCCTTCCCGTCGCCGCGCTCCTGGGAGTTCGTCTCCCGCATTCTCGACGCCGAGCCCGATCATGAAGTCGAGTACGAGCTTTTCAAGGGCACGGTGGGCAAGTCCGCCGCGGCCGAGTTCGCCGGGTATCTGAAAATCTGGCGCGAGCTGCCGGACGTGGACGAGGTTCTGGCAGATCCGACCCACGCGCCCGTTCCGGTGGAGCCCGCGGCCATGTACGCCCTGTGCGAGGCCCTGGGCTATGTGGCAGGCAAGGACAACATGGACGCCCTGACCGAGTACGCCCTGCGCGTGCCGCCGGAATTTGGCGTGCTGCTCATGCGCGACGCCATAAGCCACGAGCCGGAGCTTGCGAAATCGCGGGCCTTTGCCCGCTGGGCCGAGCAAAACGCCGAGGTGCTCCTCTAGGG
>CAZWOT010000177.1:0-5105 GCA_964635595.1 uncultured Desulfovibrio sp. | reverse complement strand
ACACCCAGCTTTCCGTCCACCTGCTCAAGTCCGGCGCGAGAGAGGCCGGTCAGGCATAGGGGACGGCGCAGCCCGGAAAGGAAAAAGGCGCAAAGCCGCCTTCCCCGCAGGCAGCACGGGAGGTGCTGGGAGCGGACACGGGTCCCGGGCCGGCGGCCGCCCATCTGATGCGCTGTCACCGGGCATGCGGCCATCGGGTACCTTGTCGTCGGGCTTGCCCGTATCGGGTACGGCTCATCGGGTATGCCCATGTCGGGCAGCCGCCATCGGGCATGTCCCCAAGGACCGGGCATGCCCCGGGCATGGGGTGCCGACCCCGTCATGCCGGGAAAATCCAGGAGGGCATGGTTTCCCTGGCGGGAAGCGTGGCGGGTAGGTGAACACGGGCACGAAGAGAGCGAGACCAAACGGGACAGATGTCATCGGGACATGCGTGGCGGTTCGGGCCGCTTGTCCTTGAAATGTAGGCAAAAACGGGAAGTCGAAGCCGGGCGTTGCCGAAAGCGAAAAGCGTGAATCTTTCGACCTTCGCCGGGGCAGGCGAAAAAGAAAAAAGCGTGATTTTCATCTCTCCGACATCGGGGATCGGGTATGCCGGCATACCCGACAAATCCCCGTCCTGTCCCATGTTCATTTTCGCGTTTGTGACTACGATGACACTGTAGGCAACCGTGGTCACGAAATTCACGAATTTCACGTTTAGGAACTGTCAGGAAACAACACGTCAGATAGCTGACTGATTTTCAGTCGTAAACGGCGCAAACTTGCTGAAAATACTGTCAAATCAGATGGCAAAGCAACAAGTGGCTAGCGAGTTATTTTCTGACAATCCCTTAACCGGATTTTCACGAACGTCATGAATTTCATTGGAGACTGTGAGTGGACAACGCCCGCATGAAGAAACTGACCCTGGCCTTGAGGGATTTCTTTGCCGCGAGGACGCGGGAGGAAATGGTCCGGGCGCATGACGCGCTCATCCCGCTTGCGGCATCCTGCGATGCCTTCGAAGGCGAGCTCCCCGCACCCCTCGGGCAGGAGGACGCAGCGGCTCTCGAGTACGCCTTCAACAGGCTCTTCGTGGGTCCTGGCGAGGTGGCGGCTCCGCCCTACGCCTCCGTGCATCTCGACGGCGATCACCTGCACATGGGGCCAAGCACCATGGACATGCGCGCCCTGCTCGAGAGCCTGGGCCTCCAGGTCCCGGACCCCAATGTGGTGCCCGACGACTTTCTGCCCTTCGAGCTCGAGGCCTACGCCCGCCTTCTCGATCTTCTGGAAAACCCGAAGACGGCGGAGCCCGCCGGAGAAGCCCTTGTCTGGCTTGGAGGCGAGCACATGGGCAAGTGGCTGCCCCTCTTTCTGGCAAGGGCGAGAAAGGCCGATCCTCCACGGGCCATGAACTTTGTTCTCGACATGCTCGACAACTGGCACGCCCAGGGCGTGCACAAGGAGTTCGTATGAAAATGCTTGAACACCAGAGCGGACGACGCGGTTTTCTGAAGGGACTGCTCGCGACCGGCGCCGCCGGGCTGGCGAGCCAGGGAGCCGGGTCGCTCCTCGTGCCGAGAAAGGCGCACGCGGCCACAAAGCCCTTCGACGCCTCGGAATACCAGACCTTCCGCAACGCCTGTCCGCGCAACTGCTACGACACCTGCAGCATGATCACCTACGTGAAGGACGGCGTGGTGCAGTTTGTGGAAGGCGCCCCGGAGTCCACCTTCACCGACGGGGCCCTGTGCGTGAAGGGCTACACCTATCCGCGCCATCTCTACAGCCCCGACCGGGTGAAATACCCCATGATCCAGGACGTGCGCGGTTCCGGCAACTGGCGGCGCATCACCTGGGACGAGGCCATGGACCGCATCTCGGACAAGATCCTCGAGCTCAAGCACAAGGACGGCAATCTCCTTGGCCTTGGCCTCACCAAGTACTCCGGCAATTTCGGCGTCACCAACTACGTGGTCGAGGGCATGATGACCTCCCTCGGGTACACCACGCGCTTTGTGGGCACGCCCTGCTGGCCCGCCGGCATCGACGCCCAGAACTATGATCTGGGCGACATGTGGTGCAACGACCCCGAGGACATCGTCAACGCCCGCTACATCATCGTCTGGGGCGCCAACCCCGCCTGGAACTCCATGCACTCCGTCAAGTTCCTCTACGAGGCCCGGGCGAGAGGGGCAAAGATCCTTGTCATCGACCCCATCTTCACCCAGACCGCGGCCAAGGCCGACGAGTACTGGCAGGTCCGCACGGGCGCGGACGGGGCCCTGGCCCTCGGCATGTGCCGCCATCTCCTCGACAGGGGCCTTGTGGACGTCGATTTCGTGAACAACTACTCGCTCGGCTATCAGGAGTTCGCGGACTACCTTAAAAAGAACGTGACCGTGGAATGGGCCGCCGAGGTTTCCGGCATCCCGGCCCACGCCATCCGGCAGACCGTGGAGGAGTTCTGCGCGGCCAGGCCCGCCACCGTGTGGATAGGCTACGGCATGCAGCGCCACACCAACGGCGGCACCAACGTGCGCGCCATCGACGCCTTCGTGGCCATGAGCGGCAACATCGGCAAGGAGGGAGGCGGCGCCCGCTACGGGCACCTCTTCACCTGGGGCTTCAGCTACTTCTCCATGACCCAGAAGCAGCCCGAGGGCTCCGTGGGCGTGACCGGCGCCTCAGGCCCCAAGGGCGAGTTCGACTTCGCCGAGGCCGGTGCCGCGGCCTACAGCGACCGCTCGGTCAACATCAACAAGACGGCCCAGGAAATCCTCGACACGAAGGACCCCGAGATCCGCATGCTCTGGGTCTCCTGCAAGAACCCCTTCGGCCAGGACTTCGACCGCAACAAGATGGAGCAGGCCTTCAAGAAGCTCGAGATGGTGGTCACGGTGGCCCAGTTCTTCAACGAAACCGTGCAGCACTCGGACATCGTGCTGCCCGTCACCACCCACTTCGAGGAATGGACCCTCAACTCCTCCTACTGGCACTACTGGGTGGGCCTCAACGAGCAGGCCGTCAAGCCCATGTACGAGACCAAGTCCAACATCGCCATCGCCTGCGCCCTCTCGAAGGCCATGAACGCCAAGGAACCGGGCTCGTGCACCTTCCCCCAGGAAGCGGACGAGAAGGAATGGATGGAGAAGGAGCTGAGCGACGGGCTGAAGGAGCTCATCGGCATCACGTCCTGGGAGGATCTGAAGAGCGGCCCGCGCAAGGCAAAGCTCCCCTCCACGGCTTCCTGGCACGACCTGACGTTCAAGACGCCGTCCGGCAAGTACGAGTTCAAGTCGGATCTGTGCAGGCAGAACGGCTTCACGGCGCTGCCCGAGTACCTCGAGGGCCGCAAGCCCACGGCGCCCTACAGGCTTTTGACCCCGCACGTGCAGTTCGCCCTGCACTCCCAGTTCGTGAACATCGACTGGATGGACGTCTTCTACCCCGAGCCCCACGTCTACATTCACCCGAAGACGGCGGCAAAGAAGGGTATCCGCAACGAGGATCTGGTGCGCGTTTTCAACAGCATCGGCGAGGTGCGCGTCAAGGCGCGCACGAGCACCAACGTGGCCGAGGACACGGTGGTCATGTACGAGGCCTGGTTCCGCAAGCTGCCCTTCAACGTCCAGTACGTGGTGGACGACTGCCGCGCGGACATGGGCGAGATGAAGACGGGCGCGCCGGGCGTGGCCATCCATGACCAGTTCGTGGACATCGCGCGGGCGTGAACGGGAGGTTTGAAATGAGCAAAAAACGCTATGCCTTCCTGATGGACATGGACAGATGCATCGGCTGCCGCACCTGCGGCATGGCCTGCAAGAACTACAACAGGCTCGAGCCGGAAATGGTCTGGCGCCAGCTCTATCCCCTGGACGAGGCCATCTATCCCCACCGCGAGCGGGCCTTCCTCTCGCTTGCCTGCAACCACTGCGATCATCCGGCCTGTCTTGATGCCTGCCCCACGAGCTCCTACACAAAGCGCGAGGACGGGGTCGTGGTGCACCACCCGGATACCTGCATCGGCTGCACCAACTGCATCCGCGCCTGCCCCTACGGCGCGCCGCGCTATGACCGGGCTTCCCGCAAGGCCGCCAAGTGCAGCCTGTGCAGCGAGCGCCTGGACGCCGGGCTCAAGCCCGCCTGCGTGCAGTCCTGCCCGACCGGCGCCCTGAAGCTCGTCGACCTCGAGAGCTTCGACGACGACAACGCCGTGCAGTACCCAGCAGGCTACCCGACCATGCCGAGGCTCAATCCCTCCACCCGCTTCATCCTGCCGCACATGCCGCGCATTCTCAGGGGGTAGGCCATATGAACTTCGAATTCCCTCTCGTCTTCTTCACGGTGCTCTCGCAGCTCGGCATCGGCCTTGCCCTCGTGGGCGCCTGGAAAGCCCTTCGCGGCGAGGTTCCGGGACGCACCCACTGGCTGTGGGCTGCAGCGGCGACGGCCGTGGGCCTCGTCTTTTCCCTCTTCCACCTGGGACACCCCCTTGGCGCCGTCACCACCCTCTCGGGCCTCGGCGTCTCCTGGCTCAGCCGGGAAATCCTTTCCTTCGGCGTCTTCGGGGTCATCCTGCTTGTCCTCTGCTTCAACCAGTCGCGGGGACTGGCGTTTCTTGCCGGCGTCATGGGCATCGTGGCCGTGCTCGTCCAGGGCATGACCTACGCGCCCATCTCGTTCCCGGCCATCCACAACTTCTTCACGCCGCTCTTCTTCCTGCTCACGGCCCTGGCCCTCGGCACCTCCTTCGACAAGGACGCCGGCCTGATTCAAAGCGTGGTGCTCGTGCTGCTCATCGCCATGCTCGTGCTCGCTCCCAGCATGTGGACGACCGGCAGCGGCATCATGCGCGACACGGCGGCCCTGTGGCTTGCCTCGCCCTTCTTCTGGGGCGGCCTTGTCTGCATCGCCGCGACCCTGGGGCTCTCCGTTGCCCGCAAGGGGCTGGCCTCCGGAGCGCTCATGCTCGCGGGCGCTCTGCTTGTGCGCATGACCTTCTTCGGGGCCACGGTGCACACGGCAACGCGGCTGGGACTCCCCTATTGATCCTGCCTTTTCCAGGAGGGGCCCGTTGGTTTTGGCACGCGCGCGGTGCCGGGACAGAATGGCAACGG
>CAZWOT010000176.1:0-5127 GCA_964635595.1 uncultured Desulfovibrio sp. | reverse complement strand
GCAAGATTCTGGGCTCCCTGTGCCCAGATACCTGGTCTCGAAGCGGGACCCCTTAGAGCGGTTTCATCTTGAAGCTTAATGCTATCTCGGGTGGTGGTTCTGTGAGTCCGGGCATGTCCGTCTGACATATTGGATTTCAAGGTAAAACCGCTCTAAAAGGGCTCCCGGAGAGAGGGGCCCGTGGACAGGGAGAGCGGCCAAACACTGGTTCCTGTCATGTGCCTGCGTCGGGAGGCATGGCCGCCGTGTATCCCCGCAGGCAGGTCACCTCGGCTGCTTGCGCAGCTTCTGGGCCAGGCCACGTGTCCTGTAGCTCTCCCCGATATGAGCATCGGCGTGCAGTGGTGGAACAGACGGTCCAGCGAGCCGGTCGCCGACGCAGCGTCGCCGAAGACGGGGCCCCAAAAACAAGTCTACAGGCGGCTTTGAGGCAAATTTGGCCTTGCACTGTCCCCCTGAACATGCGAAAATAGCCGGAAATTTCAACAAAGGGGTACAGCATGGGAGCTTTCGAACAAATCCTGGAGAAATACCGCGCCGATGCCCGGAGCCAGCGAGACAAGGGCGACAAGTTCGAGCGGCTCATGCAACGGTTTCTCCGTACAGCGCCGGAGTACTGCAACAGCTTTCGGCATGTCTGGCTCTGGGCGGACTTCCCGTACAAAAAGTCGTTTGGCAGTGGCAGGGACACTGGCATCGACATAGTCTGTCAGAACCTGAGCGGCGAGTTTTGGGCCGTCCAGTGCAAGTGCTACAGCGAGACGACGCAGATAGACAAGCCAGATGTGGACAGCTTTCTCGCCACTTCAAGCAAATATATTGTTCTGGAGGACGGGAGCCAGGTTAAGTTTGCCAACAGACTGTGGATATCCACGACGAACAACTGGGGCTCAGAAGCAGAAAACACGATCCAGTTCCAGACACCGCCAGTCAGTCGTCTCAATCTGAAGGATCTTGAAGAAGCCCCGGTTGATTGGACAATTCTCGACAGCGGGCTCTCTGGCATGCAAGCCAGAAGGGAGCCGAAATCCCCGCGTAAACACCAGGTCGATGCGATAGAAGCCACGCACGAGTATTTCAAGACCCACGACAGGGGTAAGCTCATCATGGCATGTGGCACCGGCAAGACCTTCACGGCATTGAAGATTGCCGAGAGGGAAGTCGGTGCAGGAGGTCTCGTACTCTTCCTGGCTCCATCCATTGCCCTTGTGGGACAGACTTTGCGAGAGTGGATGGCGGAGTCTGCCATTCCAATTTATCCCATCTGCGTATGCTCGGACCCCAAGGCAAGCCGAGCAAGGATAAAAAACGATGAGGATGGGTATGAGTCGCTGGTTGACCTGGCCCTGCCTGCCACAACCAATGTCGAAGACATCAAAAATAGACTTAAGTGGTGGAAAAAGAGTCTTCAGGACCACATGTTGGTTATCTTTTCCACCTACCAATCCATAGACGCCGTGTCTGAAGCTAAAGAGGCTTTTAATCTTGTTGTATGCGATGAGGCGCACAGAACAACAGGCGTAACATTGGCTAATAAGGACGAGACAGCCTTTGTTCGGGTACATAAAAACGAGTTTATCAATGCCTCTAAGCGCCTCTACATGACAGCCACCCCAAGGCTCTACGCGGACACGGCCAAGAAGAAGGCAAGCGATGTGGGGGCTACGCTTTGCTCCATGGATGACCCCACCCATTACGGTGAAGAAATTTACCGCCTTGGCTTTGGCGAAGCCGTCGACAGGGGGTTGCTTGCCGAATACAAGGTGTTGGTCCTGACGGTCTCGGACGCCAGTTTGGGCGAAAATATGCAGGCCGTTGTCGAAAACAAGGACAAAAAGATCTCCATCGAAGCAGCCGCCAAGTTGATTGGTTGCATCAACGCCTTGTCAAAGCGCTTCTCAAACGACAATAAGATAGTAAAAAAGTCAGACCCATGGTTTATGCGCCGGGCTGTAGCCTTTTGTCGGTCAATCGCAGCATCCAAAGAAGATGCTGAGCTCTTCAATGACTTCAAATCTTGTTTTTACGAAGATCTGAAACCTGAGGATCGGAAGAAGGTTGTAGATGTAACGGCAAAGCACGTAGACGGCACCATGTCGGTTCCTAAACGAGATGGGCTTCTGTCTTGGCTAAAATCCGTGCCAGATTCTGACAATGACTGCCGCATTCTCACCAACGTGCGTTGCCTTTCGGAAGGCGTGGACGTGCCCTCGCTGGACGCGGCCATCTTTCTTTCTGCCAAGAACAGCCAGATAGACGTGGTTCAGTCCGTGGGCCGGGTCATGCGCATGGCCCCTGGCAAGAAGTTCGGCTACATCATCATTCCCATTCTCGTGCCTTCGGACATGAAGCCCGAGGACGCCCTCGACGACAACAAGCGCTTCCAGGTCGTCTGGACGGTCTTGAACGCCCTTCGCGCCCACGACGACCGCTTTGATGCCATGATCAACAAGCTGGAGGTAAACGGGGGGTCAGGGGATACGGTCGTTGTAGATCCGGGTGATGGAGACGGCGGAAACGGCGGAGATGGTGATGAAGGCGATGGAGGCAATGGAGGCAATGGAGACGATGGAGACAATGACAAGAAAAAAGTCAGACGCCTTCTTCCGCTACCATTCCAAGAATTACAAAATGCTGTCTACGCCCGCATGGTGCTCAAAGTCGGCAATCGTCGCTACCTCCAGCAATGGGCAGAGGACGTCGCCAAGATAGCAAAGCTCTACATCTCGCGCATAGGCAGGCTCGTCGGACAGGAGGGCCCACACAAGACGACGTTCGAGCAGATGCTTGCGTGGTTGAAAAATGATCTCAACCCAGCAGTAGATGAGCAGAGGCTGATCGAGATGCTCGCCCAGCACATGATCACGAAGCCGGTGTTTGAAGCGCTCTTCGGCAACCAGACGTTCGTGAGGCACAATCCCGTCTCAAAGGCTCTCCAAGCTATGGTAGAACTCCTCGAGAGCCAAGCATTCGAGAAGGATACGGTGACACTCTCGCGCTTTTACGACTCAATTCAATACCGTGTAAAAGGAATACAAAATCCTCATGAGCGTCAAAAAGTCATCCTGGAACTTTATGACAAGTTTTTCAGGCTCGCATTCGATGATGATACTGACCGTTATGGCATCGTTTACACGCCGGTCGAGATAGTCGACTTTATCAACCAAAGCGTGGCAGAGCTGCTACAGGCGACCTTCGGGCGCTCCCTGTCAGACGAAAACGTCCATGTCCTCGATCCGTTCACGGGCACTGGGACTTTCATTGCCCGTATGCTGGAGACGGGGCTCATCGATCAGGATGCCCTCCAGCGGAAGTACAACCATGAGCTCCACGCAAACGAGATCATGCTGCTGGCCTACTACATCGCCTCTGTCAATATTGAGAACGCCTATCACTCGGTGCGTGAAGTACAAAATTCTTACGAGGCTTTCCCTGGAATCTGTCTGACAGATACCTTCCAGCAGGGAGAAGGTTATGCAACCTCTGATTTTGCAAGAGACAAGGAGTTGCGTGAAGAATTTGACAGAGTTGACGAAACCAACACCGATAGAGTGAAGAAGCAACGGATTGCTCCAATCCAAGTGATAGTAGGCAATCCACCATATCGTGCAGGGCAGGATAACGCCAATGACAACGCCCAGAACCAGAGTTATCCGGTGCTAGAAAATCGGATTGCAAGTACCTATTTGACAGGCTCAAAAGCATCAACCAAGAAAGCCCTTTTTGACTCCTACATCAAGGCGTTCCGTTGGGCATCGGATCGCATAGACAAGGAAGCGGGCGGCATCATTGCCTTCGTGACCAATGCCGGCTGGCTGGACGGCAACGCCATGGACGGCATGCGCAAATGCCTGGAAGAGGAATTCAGCGCCATCTACGTGTTCAACCTGCGTGGCAACTGCCGCACCCAGGGAGAACTCCGCAAAAGAGAGGCCGGAAACGTCTTTGGGCTGGGCAGTCGCACGCCCATCGCCATCACGGTGCTTTTGAAGAACCCGTCCCACGAGGGCAAGGCACTCATTCAGTACCACGACATAGGCGACTATCTGACCCGAGAGCAGAAGCTGGAAATCGTTGCCAGCAAGCGCAGCGTTCTTGAGCCGGGCTTTGGCTGGGTGCGTCTCACGCCGGACAAGAACGGAGATTGGCTCAATCAGCGCAGTGCGCACTTCGAGTCATTTATTCCGCTAGGAGATAAGGGAGATAAAGCCCAAAATTCAATTTTTAAATCAATTTATTCATTAGGGTTAAACACAAATTGTGATCAATGGTGCTACAATTATAGCAAGTTATTACTTTCTAAAAATATAAAATTATATGAAGAAACTTTTAACAATGAAACAAATAAATATTATAAAACAGATAAATGTATTAGTTTTGAAAAGTTTTGTACAAAAGATGAAACAAAAATAAAATGGCATAGCTCATTGTTTCCTAAAGCAAAAAATCATACACTATTAAAATTTAACGAGAACTTGATAAAAAATTCATTATATAGACCATTTTGCAAACAATATTGCTACTTTGATCGTAATTTTGTTCAAAGAATTTCAAAATTATATGATATTTTTCAGCCGCTCTTATCAAAAACATCACTGTGCAACAATATCGTTATCTGCGTATCCGCATTCAAGCCAGGCAACCCGATAATTTCAAAATTTGTCCCAGATCTTCACTTAAATGGTGATTCTCAGTGTTTTCCTCTCTACTATTATGAACCAAAGAAAGATTATAGAACGCAGTTGCCAGGCATAGAACAAACCGAAGACGCCTACGAGCGAAAGGACGGCATTACGCAGTTCGCCGAGTTCCAGTACAGGCAACGTTACGGCCAGAACGTGACCAAAGAGGACATCTTCTACTTCGTCTACGGCTTTTTGCACTCCCCGGACTACCGCACGACCTTTGCCAACGACCTCAAGAAGTCGCTGCCGCGCATTCCCTTCCTCGACAGGGCGGACGACTTCTGGGCCTTCTCGAAGGCGGGCAGGGAGCTTGCCGACCTGCATCTCAACTACGAGGAGCAGCCTGCCTGCTCAGATGTAAAGGTGGAAATTCAGGACAAGGACGGCTTGGACGAGACAAGCCTCTGCCGCGTCGTCAAGATGCGTTTCCCGGACAAGGCCG
>CAZWOT010000175.1:0-5159 GCA_964635595.1 uncultured Desulfovibrio sp. | reverse complement strand
CCCTGAAGATCGGCGTTCTGCGCTACACCACGGAATCCGGCGAACAGCACCAGGTCTTCGTGAACCAGGGCTTTGCCGACGTGAACAACAACGTGCTGACGGTCCTGGTGGAATCCGCCGAGGACGCGGGCGACATCGACGCGGCCAGGGCCGAACGCGCCCAGAAGCGCGCCGAGGAGCGCCTTGCGGACTCATCGGACAACATCGACCACGCACGGGCCCAGGCTGCCCTCAACCGGGCCCTTGTCCGCCTGAACCTCGCGCGCGGCAGCCGCTGACGCCATCCAGACATACAGTCATTCGGGGCCGGGGACGACTTCTCGTTTCCGGCCCCGTTTTTTGCCCCCGCACCGGGGCAGCCGGTCCCCGGGCCCGGATTTGACGGCCAAAAAGCACCTGTAGTATCAAGCGCCAGTCCCGGTTCCAGGCCCGTTTGCCACGGGCTCATTTTCGGCTTCACGCGCATCAGACGACCTTCGACGCCCATGACCGCTCTCAAGAACATCCGCAACTTCTGCATCATCGCCCATATCGACCACGGCAAGTCGACCCTTGCCGACCGCATCCTCTGCATCACGGGCCTTGTGACGGCGCGCGAGGCCAAGGAGCAGTATCTCGACCGCATGGACATCGAGCGCGAACGCGGCATCACGATCAAGGCCCAGACCGTGCGCATCCCCTACAGGGCGGCTGACGGCCACGAGTACGAGTTCAACCTGCTGGACACGCCTGGGCACGTGGACTTCAACTACGAGGTCTCGAGATCCCTTGCGGCCTGCGAGGGGGCGCTTCTGGTCGTGGACTCGACGCAGGGAGTCGAGGCCCAGACGCTCGGCAACGTGTATCTGGCCATGGACCAGAACGTGGAGATTCTCCCCGTTCTCAACAAGATCGATCTCCCCTCGTCCCATCCGGACGCCGTGAAGGTGGAGATCGAGGACATCATCGGCATCGACTGCACCGATGCCCTCGAGTGCTCGGCCAAGACCGGCCAGGGCGTGGCGGAAATTCTCGAGGCCATCGTGGAGCGCCTGCCCGCGCCCGAAGGCGACCCGGCAGCGCCCCTGAAGGCCCTCATCTTCGATTCCTGGTACGACAGCTACCAGGGCGTGGTGGTGCTTTTCCGGATCATGGACGGCACCCTGAAGCTCAACGAGCGCGTGCGCCTCATGAACACGGGCAAGGAGTACGAGGTCCTGCGCCTCGGCGTCTTCCAGCCCGAGGCCCGCGACATCAAGGAACTCCACGCGGGCGAGGTGGGCTTTCTGTGCGGCTCCATCAAGGAGCTTGCCGACGCCAGGGTGGGCGACACCATCACCCACGCGGACACGCCCGCTGCAGAGCCCGTGCCGGGCTTCAAGGACGTGCAGCCCATGGTCTTCTGCGGCTTCTACCCGTCCGAGTCCGACAAGTACGAGGCCCTGAAGTCGGCGCTGGAAAAGCTCCAGCTCAACGACGCGGCCTTCCGCTTCGAGCCCGAGACCTCCCAGGCGCTGGGCTTCGGCTTTCGCTGCGGGTTCCTCGGCCTTCTGCACATGGAAATCATCCAGGAGCGTCTCGAGCGCGAATTCGAGGTGGACCTCATCGCCACGGCCCCCTCGGTCATCTACCGGGCGCTCACGACCGCGGGCGAGACCCTCGAGATCCACAACCCCGCCCACCTGCCGGACGCGGGGCGCGTGCAGTGCCTCTACGAGCCCTTCGTGGAGCTCGACATCCACGTGCCCAACGAGTACGTGGGCAACATCCTCAAGCTGTGCGAGGAAAAGCGCGGCGTGCAGAAGAACATGCAGTACGCCGCGGCCAACCGCGTGATCATCACCTACGAGATGCCCTTCGCGGAAATCGTCTACGACTTTTTCGACCGCATGAAGTCCATGACCCGCGGCTACGCCTCCATGGACTACCGCCCCACGGGCTACAAGGAATCGGACCTCGTCCGCCTCGACATCCTCTTGAACGGCGACCCCGTGGACGCGCTCGCCGTCATCGTGCACAGACAGAGCGCCTACCAGTACGGCAGGGGCCTGGCCCTGAAGCTCAAGCGCACCATCCCGAGGCAGCTCTTCGAGGTGGCCATCCAGGCTGCCATAGGCCAGAAGGTCATTGCCCGCGAGACCGTGCCGCCTTTCCGCAAGAACGTGACCGCCAAGTGCTACGGCGGCGACATCACCCGCAAGCGCAAGCTCCTCGAGAAGCAGAAGGAGGGCAAGCGCAGGATGAAGCGCATGGGCAACGTGGAGCTCCCCCAGGAGGCCTTCCTCGCGGCCCTCACCGTGGGCAAGGAAGACTAGCGGGGTCCTGCGGCCCTTCAAGACGCCTCTTGCGCCCGGGCGCCAGGGGTCATTGCCCGCGCCCCCCGACAGGCCTCGATCGCCGGTCTTCGGTCTGCCCCTTTCGCTCTCTCCCGCTAACTGCTCGAGAAGAGCTTCGGCAGGCTGAAGTAGATCCTGGCGGCCAGATCGAAGAAGGAGCCCGGCAGATGGCTCGCCAGGCGCAGGGCGAGGAACTTGCGGTTCCTGCAGCCGTGGGGCGCCATGAGCGCTCTGGCCTCCTTCCCCCTGCCCTCGCGCCAGAGCGCGAGCGCCTCCTGGAAGTCGGCCCGCTCCGAAAGAAGCCTGACCAGATCCGCGTGCTCCTTTTCGAAGTCCGGGTAGAGCCGTTCGAATTTCCCGAGGATGTGACGCGTCTCCCTGGCAAAGCCCGCGAAGCGGGTGAAGGTGGTGGAGGATGCGTGCACGCGCCAGCCGGTCAGGGGCTCGTCCACGTAGTCGAGCTCCCAGTCGTGGGCTATGCGGTAGAAGACATCCGCCTCCTCGCACAGGCTCAGGCTTTCGTCGAACCAGCCCCCGGCCCAGGCGCCGTCGCCGGTCAGGCTCATGAGGGCCTCCCTGCTCACCATGGCCGACGACATGGATATCCACTGGCGCTTCACGAGCTCCTCGAAGACCATGCCGCGGGCGGGCCTGGCGCCCTCGAAGAAGCGGCGCAGGACCTTTTTCCCGTCAAAAAGCCTGGTGTCCGTGGTCACGAGGCCCACACGGGGATTGGCGCGAAAGAGGGCAACCTGCTTTTCGAGCTTGGCGGGCTCCCAGGTGTCGTCGCAGTCGAGAAAGGCGATGTATCTGCCGCGGGCCCTGGCGATGGCGAGATTTCTGCCTGCGCCAAGGGAGACCTTCTCCTCGCCCCGGAAACAGCGCACCTTCCCGCCAAATCCCCTGGCAATGTCCGGAGACCTGTCCGTGGAACAGTTGTCCCAGAAGACTATCTCGAAATCCTGCCAGGTCTGGGCAAACACGCTTTCCATGGCCTCGGCGAGATGCTCCTCGCCATCGAGGCAGTTCATGATGACGCTGACGCAGGGCGTGTCCGCAGACCCGCCGTTGTCCCCGATTTCTTCCCTATGCTCGTCCATGCCCGTTCCCTGACGCAAATCTCCGTCCTTCCGATCCGCTCTCTTCGCCATCCTTTGGATCGCGCAGCCTACGCCACGGCAAGGCAGCCGCGCACGGCGGCGCACACCTCGCGCACCTCGTCCTCCGAGATGCCCGGATGCAGGGGCAGGGTGACGAGCTCGGAAAAAAGCTCCTCCGTGACCGGGCAGGGGGCCGCGCTCTCGTCGTGGAAGAAGGCAAGCCGGTGATTGGGCTTGTAGTGGACGCCATGGGGGATGCCGGCCTTGTCCAGGGCCTTGCGCACGGCCGGCATGAGACCGTCAAGCACGCGCACGGGCTGTATGTGCGGCACGATGTCGTCGCGGGGATCGGTCTTGAGGAAACGGATCCTGGCCTCGCTTGCAAGCTCCTCGCGATAGAGCGCCGCAAGACGCTTTCTTTTCGGCGCAAACTCATTGTCCAGGCGGGTCAGCTGCACGCGGCCGATGGCGGCCATGATGTTGCTCATGTGGAAGCGCCAGCCCTGTCTCGCCACGCCGGGGTCCCAGGTGCGGCCGCCGTGGAAGCGGGCCTCGGTGTCCTTGTTGACGGCCAGAAGGCGGGCGTCCTGGACGATCCTGGCGTCGTTCTCGTCGAAGGCGACCACAAGGCCGCCCTCGCCGGAAGTGATGTTCTTGATGCCGTCGAAGCTGAAGCAGACGAGATCGCCGAAGCTGCCGATTTTCCTGCCGTCGCGCAGGCACCCGAAGGCGTGGGCCGCGTCCTCGATGACGCGCAGGCCCTTTTCCCTGGCAAAGGCGTACACCTCGTCGATGCCGTAGGGGTTGCTCGCATAGTGCACGGGCATGATGGCGAAGGTGTCCGGCGCAAGGCGCCTTTTGGCGTCCTCCAGATCGATGGTGCCGGTGTCCTTCAGGACCTCGCAGGCAACGGGTCTGCAGCCCGCGGCCGAGATGGCCTGAAAGGAGGCCACGAAAGTGAGCGAGGGCACGAGCACCGACCCGCGCGTTCCCGTCCCCCAGGGTTTGGGCGCGGCAGCGTCCACGGCCAGGGTGAGGGCAGCCGTGCCCGTGTTCACGCAGGCAAGGAGATTGGGGGAGACGCCAAGGTAGCCTGCCAGCTCCTCCTCGAACAGACGCACCTCGCTGCCCATGCCGAGGTACCCGTCTTCCATGATGACCCTCGCCGCGGCCTCGGCCTCGGCACTGCCCACGATGGAGCGGGATAGACGCATTGCCATGTGTGCTGCACTCCTTTGCAGGCTCTTCCGGGTCCGAGCGGGACCCGCCTGCCTGGAAGTTGGGGGAAATTCGCCCGGTCCTGCCTACTCGCTGACGATCACCGCGTCCGGGAAGTGCTCGCGCACGGTCCACAGCTTGTCGTTGGCCGTGTCGAGGTCGCGCCAGGGGCCGGCCAGGATGCGCCAGAGCTTGCGCTCGTACTTCGTGTCCGCGGGAAGCTTCATTTTGTTCAGGGTGCGCAGGGCATTGACGGCGTTGGGGCGCTTCCCGAAGGCGCCGACCTGGATGTAGAAGACGCCTTCCACCTGGGAGGCCTCGGGCCTCGAGGTCGCCACCGGGACGGGCATGGGGGCGGCAGCAGCACTCGCGGTCGAGCCCACGTGGCGCAGGCGCACCTTCGCCGTGCCGGTGCCGATCATGTCGATGCGGGCCGCGGCGCCCCTGGAAAGATCAATGACGCGCGACTCGGCAAAGGGGCCGCGATCGTTGATGCGCACGACCACGGACTTGCCGTTGCGCAAAT
>CAZWOT010000174.1:0-5263 GCA_964635595.1 uncultured Desulfovibrio sp. | reverse complement strand
GCTGATCATCCCCGATGACCCGGTTATCCCCATCATCGCCGGCGACGGCGTGGGCCCGGACATCTGGAACGCCTCGAAGCCCGTCTTCGACGCGGCCGTGGAAAAGGCCTACGGCGGCAGGCGCGCCATCGACTGGCTGCCCGTGGAGGCCGGCGAGACCTGCTGGAACAACACCGGCGAGTTCGTGCCCGACGCCACCATGGAGGCCATCACGAAGTACCGCGTGGCCCTGAAGGGCCCCCTGTCCACCCCGGTGGGCAAGGGCTTTCGCAGCGTGAACGTGCTCCTTCGCAGGCTCTTCGACCTCTATGCCTGCATCCGCCCCGTGAACCACATTCCCGGCGTGCCGAGCCCCGTCAAGGAGCCGGATGCGGTGAACATGGTCATTTTCCGCGAGAACACCGAAGATCTCTATGCCGGCATCGAGTGGGACGCCGGCACCGACGAGGCGAAGAAGATCATTGCCCTCATCAAGGAACTCATGGGCCGCGACGTGCGCCCGGATTCGGCCATCGGCATCAAGCCGATTTCCGAGACGGGAACGAAGCGCCTTGTGCGCATGGCCATCAACTACGCCATCGAGCACAAGCTCCCCAGCGTCACCCTGGTCCACAAGGGCAACATCATGAAGTTCACCGAGGGGGGCTTCCGTCGCTGGGGCTACGAGTGCGCGGCCGAGGAATTCGGGGACGTGACCATCACCGAGGAAGAGGCGGCAAAGCGGGGCGGCGCCGACGGGCGGATCGTCATCAAGGACCGCATCACCGACTCCATGTTCCAGCAGGTGCTCCTGCGCCCGCGCGAGTACAGCGTGCTCGCCATGCCCAATTTGAACGGCGACTACATGTCCGACGCCCTGGCGGCCCAGGTGGGCGGCCTCGGCATGGCCCCCGGCTCCAACGTGGGCGACGGCTACGCCATCTTCGAGGCCACCCACGGAACGGCGCCCAAGTACACCGGCCAGGACAAGATCAACCCCGGCTCCCTCCTGCTCTCGGGCGCCCTCATGCTCGACCACCTCGGCTGGTCCGAGGCCGCGGAGCTCGTCCGCAAGGGCATCGCCGGCGCCGTGGCGGCCAGGACCGTGACCTACGACCTCGCCCGCCAGATGGAGGGCGCCACGGAAGTGGCCTGCTCGGCCTTCGGCAGGGCCATCATCGAGCACATGTAGGCAGATCTGTCGCAAGGGGCAGGCGCATTCCCGGCAAAAGGCAGGGGAACTTTGCCCCTTTCCTCCCAAGACAGGCCCCCCGACGGGCCAAAAGAGCCATGTTTGCCACAAGGGCGGCTTTTCCGCAGCGAGACACTTGTCAAACTGCGGGGCCGCCCTTATCTCATGGAAAGAACATTGTTTTCCAGGGGTGCACAAAGAACGGCCGGGGGCTTGTCGACAGGTCCGGTTTCGCCCGACGAGACCGGACATCTGCCGGCATCTGCCAGGCCGGGTCCGCACCCGATCAGACAGGAGACTTCCATGAGCGAAGCAAACACGAACGAAACATACATGAACGACACCATCCGCCAGCTTCTGGCCCATCGTTCCTTCCGCTCCTACACCGACAGGCCCGTGGAGCAGGAAAAGCTCGACCTCGTTCTCGAGGCCGCCCAGCGCGCCCCCAACTGGGTCAACATGCAGCAGTGGTCGGTTGTCGTCGTGCGCGACAAGGCCCGCAAGGCCAAGATTGCCGAGCTTGCCGGCAACCAGAAGCACATCGACCAGGCCCCGGTCTTCCTGCTCTTCTGCGCCGACTTCTCGCGCGTGAAGGCCGCCTGCGACAAGCAGGGCCTCGACATGGGGCAGGGCCTCCACAACATCGACAACGTGGTCATGGCCGGCCAGGAAGTGGGCATTCCCATGGCCACGGCCGTGGTGGCCGCCGAGAGCCTCGGCCTTGGCACGGTGTGCATCGGCAACATCCGCTTCCACACGCCGGAAGTGGTCGAACTTCTGCAGCTGCCCGAGTACGTGGTGCCCATCTGCGGCCTGTGCGTGGGCTATCCCGACGCCGATCCGGGCTTGAAGCCCCGTCTGCCGAGGCACACGGTCTGCTTCGAGGAGACCTACACGGGCAGCCAGGAGGCCTTCAGAAAGGAGCTGGACGCCTTTGACGAGCTCTATGGCAAGTATTTGGCCGAGCGCGACTCCAACGCCCGCGACGGCAGCTGGTCCAAGACCGTGTGCGGGTATCTGGCCAACAACCTGACCCGCTTCCCGGATCTGGAAAACGTGCTCGCGAAGCAGAAGGTCTACGTAAAGAAGTAGCGGCCTGCAGGCCTTTTCCCCGAAGGCCTTGCCCAGGAAGCCTTTGAGGGGGAGGCCCTTGGAGCTTTTGCCGGCATGGGTGCCGGCAAAAGGGCAGGGCCGGGCGGATCCGGCTGGAATGTTTCGGCCGGTTCGTGCGGCCGCAACGAAAAGCGGTGGACGCGGAAGGACGCAGGTGGATGCGGAGGCAGGGGACATGAACATGGACGGCAACGCGAATCCAGGCACAAGTTCGGGCTCAGGGTCGGGCGCGGACGCAAAGCAAAGCCAGGACTTCTTCAGGCGGCTCTACAACGGCGAGTTCTCCCTGGCGAGGACCTTCTGGCTCTACAACATCGTCTTCACCTTCCTCATCGCCCTTGTGGGGAGCCTGATTGTCGGCCTGTTCGCACCCGGAGCCATCGCGACCATCCTCGACATCGCCCTCGGGCTCTTTCTGCTCTTCTACGGCGTGCACTGCTACATGGGCATCTGGCGATCGGCGTCGAGATACACGGGCCTTGCCCTCTGGGCCTGGCTTGCCAAAATCTACGCCGTGCTCGGCTTTGTCATGGTTGTCGCAAACCTCCTCCTCATGGCTGGCCAGTTCCTCCTTGCCTGACAGGCCTGAAGCACCAAAACACCGCTCTCCCGGCCTCTGAAGAGGGGCAGGAGCGCTCCAAAAACCGTATTCTCGGGGCCGGCCGCGATTTCCCGAAAAGGGGAATTGCGGTCGGCCTTCTTCGTGCCGTTCCTTCTCTTGGGGCCTTTGGCGCCCGGCCGGGCTGTTTCGACTGCCCAAAGGGCCCTGTTGTCCTTTTCACGCGCCCGATGTTCTTTGAAAAGACGGTGTTCCACTTCATGCTTGCCGGATCTCGAAATCAAAAATTGCGGCCAGCCTTCTCCTTTGCTAAGATTTCAGCGTCTCAACTGTGAATGGAACGATACCTCCAATGACCGTGAGTCTCGAAGATGACTTTGGAATCGGCCGATCAAGGGTTTCTGTTGTGAGGCGTTGAGACATCATGTTCAAATATTTTTATGTTGCTTGAACATTGAGGCCAAGCGTATAGTCAGGAATATTCAAGCAGTAAAACAAAAATATCTTGATGAATTTTAATTGGCAATGGCAATTATTTGGGAGAAAACATCATGTCGATAAATATAATAAGCACAGAGAATTTTGTAGAGTTGCGTGCAGCAGACGGTTATTATGTCGACAAAACTGGATTTCTCGTTGATTTTCTCAGGAATGACGCCCATCCAGACCGTTTTGACTCCCCAAAAGCCTCTGCAGTCCTCTTTACTCGTCCAAGACGTTTTGGCAAGTCGCTTTTCATGTCCATGCTTGCCAACTTTTTCGACATGAGCAAGGACAGTCGAAAATTCTTTGCTGGCCTGAAAGTTGCAACTCATGAAAGGCTGTGCGAAGAGTGGATGAACAAGTATCCGGTAATCTTCTTTACGTTCAAAGAAATGAGGCGTCCAACTTTTGACAGAACTCTGAGTGCCATCAACGATCTGATTGGAGAGTTTTGCGAGAATCACAAGTACTTGTTGACCAGCGAACGTGTGCTGAACAAGCACAAGGTAAAAATCAGGAAGTACATGTCGGAAGAACCTGATGAAGACGCTCTCAGAAGTGCTCTCAGGGTTTTGTCAGCCGCCATGACCGCGCACCACGGCGTAAAGGCAATTTTGCTTGTCGACGAGTACGACGATCTTCTCGATGGTGCCCTCGAACACGGCTTCTACGCGGAAATGGTGTCCTTTTTGCGTTCTTTCCTTTCAGCTGGCCTGAAGACAAATTACGACAATGTACGATTTTCTGTTCTTACCGGGATTCTGCGTCTGGCCAAGGAAAGTCTTTTCAGCACCCTCAACAACCTGAGGTGTTACGACATAGACAGCAGTACGTTTGACGACCTGTTTGGTTTCACGCAGAGCGAGGTAGACGCTCTTCTTGCAGCCGAGGGAGTCGAGGATAAACGAGATGTCATCAGGGAGTGGTACGATGGCTACCGTTTCGGCAATCGTGGGGATATCTACAATCCCTGGAGCATCATGGAGTATCTGAGCAACCTTAAAGGCAATCATTCCCAATCGCCCAGGTCTTACTGGCTTGAAACAGGACGAAAGTCACTTCCCAAGGATTTTGCCACTCGTTTGCCCCGCGAAGAGGATATCCTTGGCAAGGTTGCGTCACTCAATGCCGGAAATGGTGTTGTTGCCACCATCAACATGGAACTGAACTATGATGTAGTATTCAATACTTCAGACAACTTCTGGACGTTGCTTTATTTGTCAGGCTACTTGACAAGAACAGAAGAACCTTCATTTTTCCATGAAGGTATGGATGACGAACAAAGAGTGCTTGTCATTCCAAACAAGGAAATAAAAAAAATATTTAAGTTTGAAGTGGAAACATGGGTCAGAAAAATCATTCCGGGCGAGAAAGAAAGAGATAAGCTGTACGATTCGCTCTGGAAAATGAAGGGAAATGATGTCGAAGAAGTCTTGAACGATATGTTGGTTCGCAATGGACTGCACTATCAGAAAGAAATCTACTACCACGGTATCGTCAAGGGAGCCTTCGACATGCGGTATCCCGAGACAACCTCAAGCGGCCAGGGGGGCAGTGGAATCTATGACCTCCTTGTCCTGGACAGTGCAAACTCGCGCGCGGCCGTACTGGAATTCAAGCGCGCTCCATCCGAGGAGAAGCTGGAGGAATATGCCAGGAAAGGCCTGAAGCAGATCGATGATCGCGACTATGATGCGCGCGTGCGGGCCAATGGCTGCAAAACGATACTTCACGTGGGCATTGCCTTTTATCGGCACAGGACAAAGGTGCTTTTCCGGGATGCGAGTGCCCGGCTGCAACGTTCAAGCAGGCGCGCCTGACCCCGTGACGTGACGTCTCTGGACGAGGGCGATCAGGACCTCGCAAGACAAGGAAGGTGCCAGACATGGACCAGCAGTGGAACAACCTTCAGGAAGTGAAGATTCAGGAAGTGAAGA
>CAZWOT010000173.1:0-5274 GCA_964635595.1 uncultured Desulfovibrio sp. | reverse complement strand
AATCCGCTTGCCGGAGCCCTACGACCAAGGGCGCCTCGCCGTTTCCTCAACCTCGGGAGACGGAGGGGCTTTGCTTTCCCCCGGAGACGCTCCGGCACCTTTTTTTCAAGAAGGCTTGTCCCCAAAAAGTCCCCCGAAAGCTCCAGGGACGTGCACAAGAGACAATAGAGGCCCAGGTTCCCATGTCCATGTCGAACGCCAGACTCAAGAGCGCCTTTCTGGCCTTTGCCCTGCTGCTTGGGATTTCTCTCGCTGCTTTTGCTTCCGAGGCCAGGGCCGAGCTCCTGGAGACCGAGCACTACTCCGTCGAGCTGCCCGACACCTGGCAGAAGCTTCAGGACAACATCGCGGACAACCTTGCCATCACGGTCTTCGCCACGAAGAGCAGGGACAGCACCGTGACCACCATCGTGGGCCGCACCGGCGGCGCCTCCCTCCAGACCGTCGGGGAGAGCTTCGCGCGCCAGTACCAGGCAAAGACCAGGCTCTCCGTCAAGAACAAGGTCGGCACCTTCACCTACGAGGACAGCAACAAGGAGGAAGGCATCGTCTACATCACCACCCAGGACAATCTCTATATGGTTGTGACCATGACCGGAAACCTGCGCAAGGGCCGCGCGTTTTTGAAGGACTTCTCCGCCAGGGACTATCCCGACCTCATCCCGAAGCTCTAGGACGGGACGTGAAGTCTCCTGCAAGGCGGGGACATCTGGCATTTTTTTGAGCACGCAAGCTTCATCCGGCTTGATTTCCGGCCGGACAATCAAGTAGTTGTACAGGTCGCGAGCCACTTTCGTGCAAGGGGCTCGCGGCCTTTTTGTCCTTGCCGGCTTGCGGCCGTCGTATTGTCCGCAGGCAGGCCAAAACATCACGCGTCTTGCACCAGGGCCATATGCAGGCGCAAATGATGCCTTGAGGGCATGGAGGAGAACATCCCATGATCCAGAACGCTGTTCATTGTTTTTCCATGCTCGCGCTGCCCCTGATTCTTGTCCTTGTCATGGCAGGAAACGGCGAGTGCGCGCCGCAAACATTCGGTACCGACAAGGAAAGGAACATCGAGCTTTTCAAGTCCTTCGATGCGACCAGCGTCTGGGACGTTCCCCTCAAGCAGGCCATCACGCTCGGGAAGGTCAAGGGTTTTGAGGCCGTCTACAAGAAGATGGCCGACGAATTGCCCAGGTTCAAAAACACCGGCCTCCAGAATCTGGATGTTGCCTTCGTCCGCCAGCTGTACGCCTATGCCGTCTGCGCGATGAACGACTACCTCATCAACTTCGAGGACTACGAGCGCGCCTCCAGCCGCGGCCAGGGGAAGAAGCTCCTTGCCGAGAAGAAGAAGGCCGACGCCCACGAGGCGCTCTGGAAAAAGTACGTGAACACGTCCGACGTGGTGGGAGCCATCCACGAAAAGCTTGGCTTCGAGGAGTGGGACGACTTCGCTTTCGCTGTACGCGCGTGGTGCAACGACATCATCCGGGGCAAGAGATAGAATCGAAAGACTGGCCCGGGAACGCGGGCTTGAAGAGAGGACAGTCAGGACATGCGCGCTGAAATCCTATGCGTTGGCACCGAGCTTCTGCTCGGGCACGTGGTCAATACCGACGCGGCCTTCCTCGCGAGGGAACTGGCGCTGCTCGGCTTCGACCTGAACCACACCTGCGTGGTCGGGGACAATCCCGGGCGTCTGGCCGAGGCCCTCGAGACGGCGCTTTCCCGAAGCGACCTTGTCGTCACCACCGGAGGCCTTGGCCCCACGCTGGACGATCTGACGAAGAAGACCGTGGCCGAGGTGCTGGGCAGAAAGCTCGTGCGCTTCGAGGCCGCGGCCGAGCACATCAGGACCTACTTCGGCGCGCGTCCCTACGGGGAGAACCAGGAAAACCAGACCTATTTCCCCGAGGGCGCGACCATCCTCGAAAACCACAACGGCACGGCCCCCGGCTGCGCGGTCACGGCCGACAACGGGACGCTCGTCATGCTGTTCCCCGGGCCCCCGAGGGAGCTCGAGCCCATGTTCCAGAACGGGGCCCTGCCCATCCTGCACAAGCTCGTGGGCGCCTCCATCGTCTCCTTCATGGTGCGCACCTTCGACCAGGGCGAGGGCGATGCGGCCCTGAAGCTGGGACACCTTTGCGAGAGCGCAAACCCCTCCGCCGCCACCTATCTTGGCGCCCACAACGAGGTCTTCGTGCGGGTGACGGCCAAGGCCGCCACGAAGGAAGAGGCCGAGAAACTGGCCCTGCCCATGGTGGAGGAAGTGAAAAAACGCCTTGGCGACGTGGTCTACGGCGTCAATGTTTCAAGCCTCGAGGAAGTGGTGGTGGGGCTTTTGAAGGAACGCGGCGAGGAAGTGGCCACGGCCGAGTCCTGCACGGGCGGCATGCTGGCCAAGCGCATCACCGACGTTCCCGGCTCCAGCGCCGTCTTTCGCACCGGCCTTGTCACCTACGCCAACGAGACCAAGACCCGCCTTCTGGGGGTGCCCGAGGACATGCTTGGCAAGCACGGCGCCGTCTCCGAAGAGGTGGCAAAAGCCATGGCCGAGGGAGCGAGAAAGGAATCCGGGGCCGACTACGGCATCGGCATCACCGGCATCGCGGGTCCGGACGGGGGATCAAAGGAAAAGCCGGTGGGCCTTGTCTACATCGCCCTTGCAACCAGGAACGCCACCCACGTCTTTCGCATGTGGCCCACCGGCATCTACCGAGGCCGCAACTATGTGCGCGAGCGCAGCGTGGGCAAGGCCCTCGACATGCTCAGGCGCCACCTCGAGGGCCACGAGGTGATGCACACCTTCGCGCCCTGAGAGTTCAGGCAGCCCCGGGACACTCCGGCAAGGCCCCCAGGCGAACGCCCGTCAACGGGAAATATGGCGATCATTTGGGCCCTGTTTCGAGCGGGCAGGAATTTTCTTTTGAACCCGCATTTTTTTCCTTGACAGATTTCCGAATGCGAGAGTATAAATCGCCTCGTTCGTTCCCCAATAGCTCAATCGGCAGAGCGGGTGACTGTTAATCACTAGGTTGGCGGTTCAAGTCCGTCTTGGGGAGCCAGAAATTTTCATGGAACGGGTCGCGGTTTCGCGGCCCGTTTCCTTTTATGCGCGGACAGGCTGCCCCAAAAGTGCATGGGGCAAACGGGCCTGGATGGCGAAAGTGCATGCCCTTCTCGACAAGAGCCGTTCCCCGACAAGCCGAAGAGATGCACCTTGGGCGAACAAGCAAAAAACCGAACTGGAACTGGCGGCCGAATTTCGGAGTTGCCGATCCTGGCTGTTGAAATCGCCATTTTGCTGACGCATACTTGCGATTGCCCCGCGGTCGGCCCTGGTTCTCCCGGAAATGTTCTGCCGGAAATGTTGCGCGTCGGCCCAAAACCAAAAAATCGCGCCCTTTTTGGAAGAGCGTGAGGAGAGCATCCATGTTCCCACCCCTGCGCAGGTCCAGCCAGACCCTCCCCGACGAGGAAATCAGGAAGCTTCTCGACGGGGGGGCCTACGGCGTCTTCGCTCTCATGGGCGACGATGGCTATCCCTACACCCTGCCTGCCAACTACGCCTATGACGGAACGTCCATCTGGCTGCACTGCGCCCTGGCCGGCCACAAGATCGACGCCGTGAAGCGCTGCGACAAGGCGAGCTTCTGCGTGGTGGGCCGCCACGACGTGATTCCGGAAAGCCTCTCCACCGACTACCGGAGCGTCATCGTCTTCGGCCGCGTGCGCGTGGTGGAGGACGAGGCGGAGAAAAAGCGCGCCCTGCGGCTTCTGGGAGAAAAGTACGCTTCCTGGCTCGAGGACCTGGTGGAGAACGAAATCGAGCGCAAGCACGAGCGCACCGGCGTCATCGAGCTGCGCGTGGAACACGTGACCGGCAAGGAAAGCAACCACCTTGCCAGGATCCGCCGAGGCGAGGCATAGGAAAAGCTGTTTTTTTGAAGCTGTCCCTCGACGTTTGGGCACCAAGGAGACTCCCTTGCATCTGATAACGAGAGCCATGAAATACGCGGCCCTGCTCCTTCTTTTCGGACTGGCCGTCCTGTTCCTCCAGTTCGACGCCTTCGCCCTGGAATTTTTCGAGTCCTGGCGCCCCGGTACCGGCTGGATTGCCTTTCTTGTCCTCCTGGCCCTGGAAGTGGCGGGCTTTGCCTTCCTCTTCCTTTCCTGGCGGCCGGGCAAGGCCAAGCTCATTCTCAAGCCCGATCCCACGGACGAGGAGAAAAGGGCCTTCGTGGCGGAGCTTGAAAGGCGCCTTGCCGCCAACAAGCTCGTTCGCGAGGCCGGCATCGATCCGAAGCAGCCCGACTTCATGGAAAAGGCCCTGGCCCATCTCGACGAGAAGGCCAGCGCCATCATCCGCTCCGACGCCCGCAAGGTCTTCATCGGCACGGCGCTCGCCCAGAACGGCAAACTGGACGCCCTCATCGTCTTTCTGGCGCTCGCGCGCATGGTCTGGCGCATATCGAGAGTCTACAACCAGCGCCCGACGCCCGCTGAAATCTGGAGCGTGTACACGGCCGTCTCATCCACCGCCTTCGCTGCCTTCACCCTGGAGGCCCTCGACATCCCCCAGACCGTGACCGAGACCCTCGGAAGCCTCGTTCCCGCCGTCGCGCCCCACATGGCCGGCACCACCGTGCCCCTCGTGGGAAACAGCCTGCACCTGTTCACCTCCTCGGTGCTCGACGGCGCGGCAAACGGCCTTCTGACCGTGCGCGCGGGCGTCATCACCAAGAACGCCTTCCGTCATGCCGAGCTGGACAAGACGACAAGGCGCGGCATCAGCTCGAAGGAAATCCGCGCCAACATGCTCGTCCTCTCCAAGGAATGCCTTGGCGACATCACTGCCGGCCTCAAGGACCAGCTGAAGGACATGGCCGGCACCGTGGCCGACACGGCCGTGGAAAAGACCGTGAGCGCGGCAAAAACCATGGCCTCCACGGTCACGGATGCGGCCTCCACCGCGGGCGATCTCGTGGTCAAGGGCGGCGGTGCCGTGGTCAAGGGCGGCGAGGTGGTGGCGGATGCCGTGACCGACGCCGTCTCGGGGACCGTCACGGGCACGGTGGATCTTGCCGGCAAGGCCGTGAAGGGCACGGCCAGGGTCATCAGCCACGGCAGCGAGGCCGTGGCGAAGGGCGTGCACACCACCGCCGACAAGGCGAAATCCCTCCTGCGCGGCATCGCGGGCCTCGGGAAACGGAAGAAGAAACACGACGAGGAATAGGGCCCACTCAGGCGAGCGGGAAAGAGTTTCATCGGCAAAAGGACTTC
>CAZWOT010000172.1:0-5295 GCA_964635595.1 uncultured Desulfovibrio sp. | reverse complement strand
ACAGAAAGCCTGCACACAGGGTTGTGCAGGCTCCTGGCCATACAACCTGAATCCCGCCAGAATTTGTACGTAACCAGACTCGCGTGGAGGTGGGCGACTGAGGGGCCTTCTCCCGCAGAAGCCCGGCTCACGGCGGCGACAGCATTCAAATCGGCAGAAGTCGCCAAAGGTTGCACTTGAAACGAAAATCTGTGTCGGGCCTAAATGAGCTTCTTTTCCCAGGGGAAGACGGGAGAGCCAGGAGACCAGAGCTCCACGCTTTCCGAATGTTGCTCGTAGTACTCGGCGTCGGTGGTGACGCGAATGGGCTCGAGCATGCCCGGGATGATGTACTTGTAGTCCTTGCCGCCAGCGAGGGGCTCGGCCTTGAAGCCGTGCGGAAGAAGGTGCTCGTTGGCGAGAACCGTGTGCAGGAACTCGAGGTCGTAGGCTGGCGGAATCCCCTTCGGCATGTCGAAGTCCATGACCGAGAGTTCGTCGAGGTTGAAGCCGGTGCTCTGCTGGCTCTCGATCCCGGAGTCGATGAGCTTTTTGACCTGTGCTGCTGCGGGGGCCTTCTGCTTCTTTCTTTGCAGCACGAAATCCTGGAAGAGGTCGGGGATGCGCGCCAAAATGGGCTGCAAGTTGCCAATCACGTCGCCAAAAAGGCCGATGCGCTCGCGCAGGGCGTGATAGATGTCGGCCTCGACCGTGTTGCGGTACATGAGATTGACGATGTGGATGGTCCCGAACTTCTGGCCCAGACGGTCGATGCGGCCAATGCGCTGCTCGACCTTCATGGGGTTCCAGGGCATGTCGTAGTTGATCATGGCGCCGCAGAACTGGAAGTTGAGGCCTTCTGCAGCGGCGTCGGTGCAGAGAAGCAGCTCGGCTTCGCCGGCCCGAAAGAGCTCCTTGGTCTTTTCGCGGCTGATGGCCTCCCAGCCGCCGTCCGCAAACTGCTCGCCGCCGCGGCCGGAGAAACAGAGAATGCGGCCGCAGTCCTGCCTGCGCGCAAGCTCCCTGCGCAAAAAGTCGAGGGTGTCCGTGAACTGCGTGAAGACGATGATCTGGGTGTAGCCTTCTTCGCGCAAGGTGCGCAGGACCGTCACCAGGCTGTGCAGCTTGGTGTCCACAGGAAGCCTGCGGGTTTCTTCAAGCAGGGAGGAAAGGTGTGCGATTTCTTCGGCCTGCAGGGCGGTCTGCTCATACTTGAGCGCGTCCTCTTCAGTCAGGATGTCGCCATCCTGGGCCGCACGTTCATCCCCAAGTTCTTCCTGGATGAGCTGTGCCGGATCTCCGCCGCCAGGTTGACTCATGTCGTTTGAAAGCTTCTCTACCCTGTTCTTGAGGGTGCAGGAGAGAGCCTGGAAGGAACTGGCCAGCCTGCGCCGATAGATGGTCATGACAAAGCCGATGGCGTTGCGGGCATCGAGACTTGCCTGGTTGTAGGTCTCGGAGATGTAGTTTTCCACCTCCTCGTAGAGTGCGCGTTCTGCGGGACTCAAATCCACGAGAAGGTCCCGCACCTCGCGGGTGGCGATGTTGGTGCCCAGCCTGCCCTGCCTGTGGTAGGCACGCAAAAGGGAGCGGGTATGCCGGGAAATGAGCACCTGCGTGGGGCTGTATGCCTTCATGATCTTGAGGGCGCACCTGCGCAGTTCCGCGGACAGAATGTTGAGCGAGGAATTGGTCAGTTCGCGAAGGGAGCCGAGGATCTTCTTCGCACCAAGCCTGTATTGATTTTGGGCAAAGGCCTGGGCATGGATGGAAGCGGCCTTGCCGGGCTGACGGCTCTTGTCGAGTTCCTGGTAGAACTGACCGGTCACGCGCAGGGCAAGCTGTTCGTCCATGGGACCGAACCTGTTCTCCATGTCCTTGAAGAGCCTGCCAAGCTTGACGAGCGTGTCCGTGCTGGGGGTTGCCTGCTCATGGAGGTCATAGTCGCCCATGATCTCGAAAAATTCGAGAAAGTTTTTCGCTGTCCACTGCTCGGGAAGGCCAAGCAGATTCATGAGATCCCAGACTTCCACGGGGTGCATCTGCATGGGCGTTGCGGTCAGAAGCACCAGGCCTTGAGTCTTGTCCCTGATTGCCTGCATGAGAGCCAGAAGATGGTTCACGGAATCCGCGTCAAGACCTTTGGCGCTGTTTTTGCGTCGTGCGTGATGGGCTTCATCGAGAATCACGAGATCCCAGGGCTGTGCGTCATCCACGAGCTGCTTTCGGCGCTCCTTGCGGCGCATGAGATAGCTTGAGGCAAGGACAATGGGTTCGCCCAGCCAGCCGCTGAAGCCGACCTTTCTGGTGTCGCCGCCACCCGTTGCGGGAGATGCGGCCCAGCGAAGCTCGCCGCCGTCATAGATGGGCACGTTGAGGTTGAACTTCTCGCGCAGTTCCAGCTGCCATTGAATGAGCACGGCCTTTGGCGCGAGAATCAGGATGCGCCTGGCCTTTTTTGCCATCCAGGCCTGGCGGATGATCATGCCTGCCTGAATGGTCTTGCCAAGACCCACTTCGTCGGCAATGAGAAGGCGCGGCGGCCATTTGTCGTACATGCGCCGAAAGGCGCGCAACTGGTGCGGCCAGGGACTCACGGCCGAGGTGGCAACGCCCACCATGTCTCCCTCTGGGGAGTTGGCGGGACTTTCGCGGATCTTGATCCAGGTTTGCTCGTACTCGCTGTTCTCGAATGCGGTCACGTCATCCGGCGCGGGCCTGGGGTCGTCAACCGGGTCCTTGCTCCGCAGACGGCGAGGCAGCTGGTCGCCTTTGGGGGCATGCTCCAGAAGTTTCCTTTCAAGAGCTTCGGGAAGAGGGAGGACGCGTGCGGTTGGCTCGGTATTGTCCCAAAGCTTGCAGAAAGACTTTTCTTCTGCCTCGAGATATTCCTTGCCGCTGCGCCATGAAGTATAGACGTTGAACGTGTCCCAGTTTTCCGTCCAGGCCTTTTCCGTCTCGTTGAGACTGCCGTTGAAGGCCAGCCGGTTGTGGGCACTGTCCTCCATGATGCCGGCCTTTATATGAAACAGGGCGTCTTTGGGCCTGTTTGCGTGAATGTCCCAGGGGACTGCCAGCCGGACTTCCAGGTATTGCCTGGCGACCATCCATGCCAAAAGCTCCAGCGCATCCCGGTCATGGTCGTTCTTCTCCGAAAAGGGGTTTCCGAGGATGCGCGCCTCGATGGTGTCCTTGAGGTCTTCGCCTCTCTGTATGGCAAGGATTTCCTGCTCGCCAAGGGTGCAGCCGCAGATGAGGCGCATTTTCCCCTTGTTGGCCACCAGCCCCTCCACGCCCTTGGAGGCAGCGGCAAGAGCACTTGCCGTGAAGTAGCCGGTTGTTCTGTCGTAGCGGACAGCGCACTTGAGTGCGGGAATGTAGAAGATGTCCAGAAGATACCCCTCGGAGGGGCTGTACTTGAACTTCCAGACATGATCGCAAAGGCTTGGCATGGGAGGGCCTGAATGGTTGCCGGCTTGTCCGGGACGGTGGGGCTAGTCGTTTGGCAGGTCGAACAGACTCAGCTGCCTTGCCCGTGGAACATCCCTGGCAAAGGCCAGCCGACGCAGGTTCTCCAGTATTTCGAAGTCGTTGGCAGAGGGCGCGATGGCCTTGTCCGGTTCAAATCCCGTGAAGGTTCTCGAGGGGGGCAGAACCTCCAGAAGGGCTCCCATGGCCGAGAGCAGGGCGGGCTCCCTGTCGAGCTTGTAGTCCTTGAGCTGGTCCACCCCTGCCTGCAGGGTTTTGCCTCGGGCCGTGTGGATGGCGTGATGCAGGGCATCCAGCATGGAGCGGGAACCATTGGCAGGTCCCAGCGCAGACTTGGCGGCTCGTGTTTCGCAGTCCCAGAGAACGATGTTGCTCTGTTTTTTCTCTGCTATGACCTTGATGATGTCCTGATCAAGATCCAGGCCCGCCACGCGGGCCAGGTTCAGGCCTTCGTCGTAGGGGAACTCCGGGGCCTTGAATGTATCCCACGCAAGCACGAACCACTCGAGCAGAGGATCGTTCATGTCCTTTTTCTGCGATTGCAGGATTTGCTGCAGGGCCCATTCCTTCACTGCACCGCGGGCCACTTGAAGAACTTCTTCGGGCGTCACCTCATAGGGGTTATTGATCAGTTCAACAAGAGAACGGCCACGTCCCCTCTTGCCCGCTGTTTCCTGTCTGGGAGTTCCTCGTTGTACGGGCCAGTGTCTTGAGAAAACTTCCAGTGCCGGGCCGAAGCAGGCCAGGTAGCGGTCGATGCCAGTGATGCCAGCCTCGCTGAAGGAGAGCAGTCTGTCGAGAACGCGATCCTTGACTTCCGGTACGAGATCTTCCCAGAAAACAGTTTTGCCTGAAGCTTCTTCCTCGTCTCTCGGCCTGCACACAAGGAAAATGGTGGAGTTGGCAGCAGCCTTGTTGCGGATATGGAGGGAGCCTTCAGCCTCTGTATTGATGGGCCAGCTGGCTGTAATGACAAAGCCCGCGTCAAGAAGGCCCTTGGCTAGGGCATCCCAGGCACCTGTGGCCTTGTGGGTGAACATGAGCGTCAGGATGCCGTCCTTTTTGAGGACTCTGCGGCATTCGGCAAAAATGCTTGCCATGCGCTCCTGGTAGTCCTTGTGGGCAAGTTCTTTGGGTTTTGTCTGACCCCTGAATTTGGCAGGATTCGCGACAGCTTCATTTTCCTTGTCCGTCAGGGGCAGAGTGAAAAGCTCCGGGTAGACATAGCCAGCGGTGCGCTTGAGCCAGACATAGAAGAAGTCGGAGAGCTCGGCGTACATGACGTTGTCATAATAGGGCGGATCCATGACCACGGCATCGATGGAGCCGTCGGCAATGTGGTCCAGATTGTCGCCAGATTTGCAGGTCAGGGTGACAGGGACAGGCTTTATTTTCCCAAGCATGCCAATGAGAGCAAGGTTCGGGTTATCCTGTTTCTGTTTCTTGAGGGCCTTGACGTCGATATCTGGGTGCAGGAGGCCCAAAAGCTCGGCAAGACATTTCTCAATTTGCTCTATAGTCCAATCGTAGCCGAGTCCTGCAATGAGAGGAGCCATTTCCGCGTAGGACCACTTGAAGGCAAAATCGTGGCGGTCGAATGTATTTGCAATAACCTGACGCTGAGAAATCCATCTAGTCATTCTGGAGTTGTAGTCGCGAAGCTTGTCCAATGCCAGAGCAAGATAGGCAAAGGCTGCTTTTTCTGCTTCGCCAAAACCTTCTTTTGCTTGTTCTTCTTCCAGGAGTTCACGGAAGATTTCCACGCTTGTACAATGACAGTAGAGTTGTCTTGGCGAGAAGAGATCTCGCCAGAGCGGCATGCCATAC
>CAZWOT010000171.1:0-5350 GCA_964635595.1 uncultured Desulfovibrio sp. | reverse complement strand
TTCGCTTCACAAGGAGGAATTCCCCTTGAACGTTACGAAAACTTTTACCATACCAACCTACCCCCCCCTTCCCCGAGGGGAGGAGAGAGCTCCTGCCTCCATCCTCAATTTACACACAGAATCTTACATTCCCGTTAAATCGGATGACAAAGCAACAACTTGCTAGCAAGTTATTTTCTGACACTTCCTCAGGCGAAAGCCGCGGCGCATGCGGAAAACCTCTTCTATGCAGACTTCGTTGCGGCCCGCTCTGCCACGCCGCAGACATCGAGCCAGTGTCTTACCTCCTTCTCCTTGCCGGCTTCGCCGGAAAGCTGCATGACGCATCCGCTACAGCTGGTCAGAATTTCCCTTGTGTCCGCAGCCATGCCGTCGAGACACGCTCTTCCCATGGCTCCGGAGAGCGCTGCATTGGACATCTTCAAAATGCCGCCCATGCCGCAGCACAGGGCGGATCCCTTCGCGAGCGGGAGCACCTGCTTGAGGAGCGGGAAATCTGCATCCTTCCCGTCCCAGTGACAGGGCACGTGGTAGCCGATGCTGGAGGGCGCCGCATCCGTCCGCGTCACCACGGGGTCGACAAGCAGGCTTGAAACGGGCGTGACCCGCTCCTTCCAGATCTTCGCGTCCCCCTCGTTCATGTGGCCCGCGTATTCAAGCAGGCTGTGCATGCACGAGGCACAGATTGTTGCCAGGCAGGGACGACCCTTCTTCTTCCAGAGGTCGATGTTCTGCGTCCTGACAGCGTCGTGTGCCTTGCAGGCTCCGGCGTGGTGCAGGGTGCCGCCGCAGCAGACGTAGTCGGTGCCCTCGTCGACCTCGTAGCCCCAGGTCTTCAGAAGGGAAGCGGCCTTCCCGATCCAGGCCGGGCGTGCAAAGCGCGCCGTACAGCCGGGAAAGATGGAGACCTTTTCGCCCGCGACCCTTTCCCCGGGAGCCAGCGTGAACCAGGGCTTCGGGGCAGGCTTGGCCACCAGGCCCTTGGCCATGTTGATCAGGCTGGCGATGTCGCCCGTGCCGCACTTGCCGCCAACGCCGTCCGGCACCAGCTGGGCGATGCGTCCGGCCATGGGCCAGAGGCCGCCGAGGTTGCGGATCCACATCTGCCACATGAACTGGGTCCAGTGGGGATTGCGGCTTCTGGTATCGGCCAGAAGCTCGGCCGTGGAGAGCTTGCGCGCACAGACCTTGGCACAGCGGCCGCAGCCTGCACACAGGCGGGAAAGTTCCTTGACCCGCTCCCAGACGAGTTCCGACGGAACGGTCATGCCTTCGCCGTATTCTGGATCAAGAGGTTCCATCAGCACGCGCTTGCCTCTGGGCGCATGCTCGTCGCGCTTGCTGAGGGCATAGACGGGACAGACCCTGAGACATTCACCGCATTGAGTACATCCTCGCTTCATGATTCGACTCCAGAATCAGTAGCCCTTGCCGGGATTCATGATGCCGGTGGGATCGAACACCTTGCGCATGGCCAGCATGAGCTCGCGTTCACGCTTTCCTATCTGCAGGGAAACGTCCTTGAGGCAACCGGCGCCGTGTTCGCCGGAAACACTGCCGCCGAACTCGACCACAGCATGGTCGAGCTCGTGGTGCGTCTTTTCGGTGCGTGCCTTGTCGTCCGGGTCGGATGCGTCGTAGTGCAGGTTCGCATGAATGTTGCCGTCGCCGGCATGGCCAAAGCCAATCAGCCTCTTGCCGTTGGACGCGGCAATTTCCTCCATGCGGCGCAGGGCAGGCAGCAGCTTTCCGCGCGGCACGGCCATGTCGCCGCCTATGCGGTCGGGACCGAGCACGTAGGAACCGGCAGAGATGCGCCTGCGGATGCCCCAGAGCTTGTCCTCGGCTTCGGCACCCTCGCCTTCGATGCGCCACAGGGCGTCTCCGAGCTGGTCGTACAGACGGGCCTTTTCGTAGGGCACGGTGTCCTTGCTGCCGTCGACCTGAAAAAGCAGCATGGAGTGAACCGTGTCGGGCCAGATGACTTCGCCGGTCTTCGACAGAACCTCGAGCACCGTCTCGTTCATGAACTCCACCGCACAGGGTAGAATGCCTGCCTCGAAGACCTTGGCCATGGAATTGATGGCGTCGTCGAGGGTGGCGTATCCCGCAAGCACGGAAGCCGAAGTCTCCGGCAGGGGGAGGAGCTTCAGACAGACTTTGGTCAGAATGCCGAGGGTTCCCTCGCTTCCGACAAAGAGCCTGGCCATGTCGAGGCCGATCACGTCCTTGTGACAGCGTCCGCCGAAATGAACGATGTCGCCGCCGGGCAGCACGGCCTCCACGCCAAGCACATAGTCCCTGGTCACGCCGTACTTGACGGCGCGAAGTCCGCCGGCACAGGTAATGACATTGCCGCCGATGCTGGTGGCCTTGCCGCTGGCGGGGTCCGGGGGATAAAAGACCTTCTTCTTGGCGCACTCCTGCTGCAGGGTCAGCGTGGAGACGCCGGGCTCCACCTCGGCAACGAAGTCGGTGGTGGAGATGTCGATGATCTTGTCCATGCCCATCATGGAGACTACAATGCCGGGAACCGTGGGCACGCAGCCGCCGGAAAGGCTGGTGCCGCGGGCACGGGGATGCACGGCCACATTTTCCTTCTGGGCCCAGGCCATGAACTTGGAAAGGTCCTCCTTGCAGCGGGGACGATACATGGCCAGGGGTGTTCCGACGAGCAGGCTGGCATCGGATGCGTAGATCCTCAGGACTTCAGGAGAAAAGGAGACATCGTCGCCGAAGGCGTCCGTGAGGAAGCGTTTGTGCGCTTCCGTCAAGCTGGTGACTAGAGACATGCTGTTACCTCCTTGTGGGCAGCAGGACGTTTGGCTCGTTGCGTGTTCCAGCCAGTGTTCCCGTCTTGCGAAAATTTAGGATAATGATAAGAGAAAAATCGACAAAAAAAAGGAGCCTTCATTTTTTTAAGCTGATTACGGAGGGTTACGTTGGCGAGCAGTGGATAGAAGTGCAGACAACTGCAAGGATATCATACTAGTTCCGTTTATTTACGTCTCATCTTCATTCGTCAGCCCTGACAGTAATCTTTGAGAGCTTGCTATCGAGTTTTCAATTTGCAAATGATATTAAATTAGAATAGATACATAATGATCTAAAAATATATAACTTATATAAATTAATATTGATATTGGAGTTCATATGAAAAAAGATAGCAATATTTTTATAGATGACTTCCGGGAAATTCGTGAGTCAAATGGCATCTATATAGATAAAACAAAATTTTTGGAAAAGTTTTTGCTCTCTAAACCCAAAGGCGTTACGCTTTTTATGAGACCGCGTCGATTTGGCAAAAGTCTTATGCTGAGTATGATGAAAGAATTTTTTGATATTAAAAAAAATAATTCATATTTATTTGATGGTCTTGCAATTTCAAAAAATAAGACTCTTTGTGAACAGTGGTTAAACAAATATCCAGTAGTATATATAACAATGAATGGCATTAATGGGAAAAATTTTAAACAAGTTTATACACTTTTTAAAGAAAATATTAAATCAATATGTGCAGAATACGAATACTTACGAACAAGCGATAAAGTTAAAATTGAAGATAGAGATACACTAAAAGCAATATCAAAAACTAAAGCTAGCTATGGTCAGTGGGCAAATTCTCTTCTTGTGCTGACACGTGCTCTACATGATCATCATGGCATACGAACAATTGTATTACTGGACGAATATGATGTTCTTTTTTCGCATGCACATCAAAAAACATATTATGATGAAATATCCATATTTTTGCAGTCTTTTTTATCGCTTACGCTAAAATCAAATACCAATCTTAAATTTGCTGTATTGACTGGATGTTTAAGAGTTGCAAAGGAAAGCATATTTACAGGTTTAAATAATTTTATATGTTATGATCCTTTGTCTTTTGATTATGCGGATGCCTTTGGTTTTACTGATTCAGAAGTTCGCAATTTATTGAAAGAATGTAATCTAGCTGACAAGATTGATGAAGTACGTCAATGGTATGATGGCTATCAATTCGGGAATATAAACAATATTTACTGTCCATGGAGTGTAACAAATTACATACACTTCCATACCTCACAGCCTGACGAACCACCTCAACCTTATTGGGTCAACACATCTGCAAATGATTTTTGGAATGAGCTTGCAGAAGAAAATTTTTCCTGGGGTGCCGAAAATTTTGGAGACCGTATAGAACAATTACTCAATGGTAAATTTCTTGAAGTAAAATTGAACAAATTTATAACATACAAAGATCTATATTTAAGTCAAAATAATTTTTGGACTATAATGTATTATTCAGGATATCTTGCAAAAGTATCGAAAGAACAATTGCAAAATAGAGATATTAGTCAAAATGAAGATATTATAATTCTTAAAATTCCAAATAAAGAAATATTTAAACTATGGCATGAATATTTAAAAAAATGGCTAGGTTCATATACAAAAAAATTTCCATTTGTAAAATTTTATAATTCATTCTGGAATCAAGAAGAAAATATTGTAGCTAAAGAATTAGAAAATTTTATGCTCAATAATTTAAGTTATTTTGATCTTCAAGAATACGCATATCAAATTATGATTGATACACTTTTTTCTACAAAATATGATGTAAAATCTAACAGAGAAAGTGGAAATGGTCGTTTCGACATAGCAGTCTATGATAATATATCAGCAAAAAAACGAGCCTCAATTATAGAAATTAAAGTAACAAATAATGAAAATTTACTTGATACTCTTGCTGAAAAAGCTCTAAAACAAATAGCAACAAAGAAATACGATACTGATCTCCGCGCAGCTGGATTCAAAAATATACTCCACTGGGGCATTGCCTTTTGCGGCAAGACCTGCAAAGCCAAAGTACGCTCAATTTCACATGCAAGAGCCTATAAACGTCTGCCCGAAGAATTCTGATCGATGTCTTTCACTGTCTTTAGGCTTCACTCTACTGTTCATGACTGTCGTCCATGAGGCGTACTTCCTTTCGCTTGTCCTGAAGCTTTACGTGCATTTTTCTGGATAAATCATGAGAAACGCGTCTTTGTTGCCCTCACCTGTCAAACCGTGTATTCAAGCGACCACGCCCGGCACCACGCCCTCTTGATGTAACGGGAAAATGCCCTAAAGCCGGGATCGGGCAGCGTCTCCCAAGGGGTGAGCCGCATCTTGCGCCCTTTGCTCTGTCCACGGGCGCTTTTCAGGTTCAACACAGGATTTCCACAGGACTCGCACATGGCTTCGGAAAAACGTGAAAGCCTGGCTTCGCGCCTCGGCTTTCTCCTCGTCTCGGCAGGCTGCGCCATCGGCCTCGGCAACGTCTGGCGCTTTCCCTACATCACCGGCGAATACGGCGGCGCCTGGTTCG
>CAZWOT010000170.1:0-5356 GCA_964635595.1 uncultured Desulfovibrio sp. | reverse complement strand
GCGTATTGAACAATGCGTATTGAACAATGGAAAGAAAAATATATTGCTGAGGGCATAGAACAAGGCATAGCACAGGGCATAGAACAAGGCATAGAACCGCGAATTCCAGAATCAAGCGCAATCGTGGCAGGGGGCCCCCAGAGCCACTTTCCATCAATTTTCTCTTCGCGTAGAGAGGCTCAAGCTTGCGCTGTAGCTCCCCAGGACGAAGCGCGCAAAGCTTTACGAGGCCGCGGAGCAGGGGAACTGCGGAGCGCCGTAGGCTTGGCCTTGTAAAGCTGAAGCCGCGAAGGCAAGAGGGGGCGTGCAGCGCATGCTTGAGCCAGCGGGAAATGCCCACCGCCACAAGGGGTTGCACTTGAATCTGGTCTACGGGCATTGCCCTTTTTCAGGTCCTCGACGACAACGACACCAACGCCGTCGCCCTGTTCGTGCACGACAAAATCAATGCCCAGATGAACTCATTGGTATTGGTTTGTTTGCTTTGTTTGGCTTGGTTGACTGATGTGCCCGACATGAAACCGTGTCCTTCATCCGGGCTGTCGTCGCCTGTCCAGATCCCGCATGGAGAATGAATGGACAGAAGACGCATGTGATGAAGGAAATCTGGTATCGTGTTTCGCAACTGCACGTAATGACGGGATATCGCAACGACAATCACGCAAGCCAAAAATCCGCTCGCCGGCAATATGCCGTGCAGGACATGCTTGAAGGAGGACAAGCTCAAGGAGGAACAAGATGCGCGGATTTCAAGCTTTGGAAAAGTCGATGCGTCTGTGCGGCACCTCTTCGCGATTGCGAAACCTGATGCATGCAGGATTTTCCGGACAAGCCGTCATGCGGACCGATACCAGGTGCGGGAGAGAGCCAGACCAGGCCGATTTGGATTTTTTGCTCTTGGAGAGACGCCCGGCTTCTTCGCCCATTTTGCCTGGCGGACCCAAATCCAATCTGATCAAAATTATGCAAAATTTGTTCCAAATTTCACTTGCAGAGTGAACAAGGAAACATTTATCCGTAACATCGACAAGTTAAGATTTTGCCTGAACCAGCCCATCAGGATTGAAAGGAGCTCGGAGCAGGATAGAAGACGAAAACATGCCCGTATTTGGGCAAAATGTGGCTGATTTTGGGCATGGTGGACATCAACTTTGGTCGGGACTTCTACAATCCGCAGCACGTGCCCGCGGTCATCCGCCGCCTCGGCCAGGTGAAGGGGCAGTGAGACCGAAGCAGGCTCTTTTCCTGCATCGGCACGGCCTAGAAAATGTTCTCGAACAACCGCAGAGCCCAGGACACCGTCGCCTGGCGGGTCATCCAGTCGCGCAGGCCGGTGCTCATACTCAGACCGGACCTCTCGCGCATGAAGTCCATGGGCGCCTTGTCCCTTGCCTTGGCGAATCTCGGGCCGCCGTGGCCGTGCCGCTGCTTTTGAACGGCAAGGTGATGGAGCAGCTGTCCTGCTCGGCATTGCGCGTGCGCAGCTCGGGATGCCGGGCATGTCGCAGCCCGCTTTCGCCAGGCCTGCCTTGGGCGGCCACCGGGATGAACAGGTCGATCCCGCCTTGACAGGCTTCTTTGGCTCCGTATAGAAAGCTTGTCGCGGCACGGGCGGTTAGCTCAGCTGGTAGAGCGCTGCCCTTACAAGGCAGATGTCACAGGTTCAAGTCCTGTACCGCCCACCATGGTGTTCCTTGCAAGGCCCTGCCGCATGCCGGGAAAAGCCGCGAGAAGCCGGCGGGAGAAGGCCGCGGCTTGAAAGGACACGACAGCGAAGGACTCGAAAATCCATGGCCAGCCCAAACGGCATTTTTGCGAAGAGCGCTCCTGACGTGGCACCCGAGGACGGGTCTGCCGACGTCCAAGACGCTTTTGCAGGCCCTCCCCAGGTCCGCATCGAGGACGGGGCGGGCCATCTTGGCTTCGTGCGCGAGCTCATTGGCGAATACGTGGCCTGGCTTGGACGGGACTTGACCTTTCAGGGCATCGAAGAAGAGCTCGCCCACCTGGAGAACAAGTATCTTCCGCCCCACGGGGAGCTGATCGTGGCCGTGGAAGAGGAAAATGGCGCGGCAAGGGTTCTCGGCATGGTGGCCTGGACGCGACTGGGCAAGGAGCGTTGCGAGCTCAAGCGCCTCTACGTGCGGCCAGAGGCACGCGGCCGCAAGGTTGCCGCACTTCTCATGGACGGCATCATCAAGCGCGCGAAAAAGGCCGGTTTCAGGGAGATGGTTCTCGACACCCTGGAGGGCATGGTGCCCGCGAGAACGCTCTACGCAAAATTTGGCTTCGAGCGCTCCGAGGCGTACTATGAAAACCCCATGCCCGACGTGGTGTACATGCGAAGAACTCTTTGAAGCCCGCCCCTGAAGACCGGGCCATTCGGCTCCGCGGCTGCCTGGGCGCGTTTCGACGGTCATCTGGAGGTGCCGAATGGAATTTTTCGAGGTCCTGAACACCAGGCGCAGCGTGCGCTCCTACACAAACGAGCCCGTCACGAAGGACGAGGTGGAAACGCTCCTGCACGCGGCCTGCATGGCGCCAAGCGCCCGCAATCTCCAGCCCTGGCGCTTTGTCGTGGTGGACAGCCGGGAGCTGCTCGACCAGATAGCGGCCCGCCACCCCTACGCGGGCTTTGCAAACAGGGCGCCCCTTGCCGTTGTCGTCTGCGGCATTCCCCAGGAAGCCTCCGGAGACTTCTGGGTGCAGGACTGCGCCGCGGCCACGCAAAACCTTCTTCTGGCAGCCCGGGCCCTCGATCTCGGCGCCGTGTGGTGCGGCCTCCACCCCGTCGAGGACCGCGCCCAGCTCATGCGCGACATTCTGGGCATCCCGGACGACGTGGTGCCCTTAAGCCTCGTCATCTTGGGGCACACGGACAAGGCTCCTCATGAGGCCGAGCGCGTGTTCGCCTCGAAGACGAGCCGCAATGGCTGGAAATAGCGGCAGGAGCACAGGCCCAGGCGGGCAGTAGCCGGGACTCGGCCGGGCGCAGACGACTGGGGCCAATCGGCCGTCTGGAGTGCCTGCCCGGCAAAGGCCCAAAGATCATGGCCCCGGAACGCGTGAAACCACGCGCCCCGGGGCCATACGTTTTCAGGAAGCCGGCGGAGTGGACATGTCGGGCCGCCGGCAACGGGCTACTTGTTGCCGCCAAGCGGGATGAATTTCTCGACGCCCATGCAGAAGGCGATGCCGAGTCCCGGCTGCTGGAGGCAGTCGGTGGTGCGGATGGCCTCGAGTATCTGGCGGGAGGTGTCCCAGGTCGCCAGCACAAGGAGGATGTCCTTTTCCGGGACGATGGAGATGCCGAAGAACTTGCTGTCCTCCTCCCTCGCCGTGCCCCTGCCGTGCAGGATGGTCCCGCCGGTGGCGCCGGCCTTTCTGGCCGTGGCCATGATGTCCTCGGCGTAGCCCGCGTTGACGATGACCGTGATGAGTTCGTGGCTTGTTTGCGTTTGCGTGGTCATTTCCGGGTTCCTGTCGGCAAGCGCCAGCACGCTCGCCCTGTGAAGTGCGAAGACGTCGAGAACGAAGAGAACGCCCCTGACCTTTTTTCTGACCCAGTCCGAAGCCTGCCAGGCCTCGATGATCCGGTCCATGGTCTCCGGGGTGGTCAGGGTGAGGACAATGTCCTTGCGGCTCTCGCCAAAACCCAGCATGTGCATGAGGTCGCTTTTGGCAGTCCCCTTGCCGAGCAGCACGGTGCCGCCTCTCGCGCCCGCCTCCTTGCCGATGGCGACCAGCCTGTCGCCCTGGTTGCGGTCCACAATGGAGCAGAGGAGCTTGCAGCCCTCGGGCATGCTGGTGACCTGGGAGTTTTCGCTGGATTCCATCATAAGCTTTTTCCTTCGTCATTGGTGCCCGCGGACGACTGCTTGGCTGCCTGTTTTTGGGCTTCGGCCATGCGTTCCTTGCGGCTGAAGAGGATGCCGAGAATCTGGATGGTGATGAGCGGCATCATGGCGATCATGGCGATGACCCCGAAGGCGTCGGTGATGGGGTTGCCGCCAAGCGCCTGCGAGGCGCCCAGGGTGAAGGCGAGGATGAAGGTGGAGGCCATGGGGCCGGAGGCCACGCCGCCCGAGTCGAAGGCAATGGCCGTGAACATCTGCGGGCAGTAGCGGGTGAGGCCGATGGCAAGCAGGTAGCCCGGTATCAGAAGCCACCAGATGCTGACGCCGTAGACCACGCGCACCATGGAGAGGGCCACGGCAATGGCCACGCCCGCGGAGAGCGAAACCAGCATGATGTTCTTCTTGATGTGGCCGCCCGAAACTTCCTCTATCTGCTCGTTCAGGACCCACACGGCGGGCTCGGCGCACACGACCACGGCGCCCAGAACGAGGCCGATGGCCACGAATATCCAGTTGTGGCCGTAGGCGGCCAGAGAGCCGCCAAGGACGTTTCCGGCCGGCATGAAGCCGCCCTTGACGCCCACGAAGAAGAAGATGAGGCCGGTGAAGGTGTAGACAAGGCCGGCGCTCATGCGCAGGACCTGGCGTTTGGGCATCTTGATGAGGAAGAGCTGGAAGACGATGAACATGGCGACCAGCGGGGCCAGGGCCAGGCTCACCTCGTAGAGGACTTCCGGAAGATGGCTGAAGAACTGTTCGGCGAGGGTCATGGTCGCGGCGGCAGCCTCTTCCTCGGAAGAAGCGCCGGCTTCCATGCCGCTCGACATGAGGCCCAGGATGATGACCGCGAGAATGGGGCCGATGGACGCGAGGCCGATGAAGCCGAAGCTGTCCTGCTCGGCGTTCTTGCCGCTTCGCACCGAGGCCACGCCGATGCCGAGGGCCATGATGAAGGGCACGGTCATGGGACCCGTGGTCGCGCCGCCGGCGTCGAAGGCAATGCCCAGAAAGTCGCCGGGCGTGAAGGCCGCGCAGATGAAGAGAAAGATGTAGAAGCCCGCGAGCGCAATCTTGTAGGAGAGGTTGAGCAGGATGCGCCCCACGGCCACCAGCACGAAAAGACCCACGCCCACGGCTATCATGAAGATGAGCGTGGTCGAGGAGAGGCTGGGGCTCACGCTCAGCACCTGCTGGGCCAGCACGTGCACGTCCGGCTCGGCGATCGTGATGAGAAAGCCGATGACGAAGGCCGAGACCAGGAGCAGAAGGACGTTGCGTTTCGAGGTGATGGCGGCGCCTGCCTTCTGGCCTATGGGGACCATGCCGAGCTCGGTGCCGTGCAGGAAGACGCCAAGCCCCACGATGACGAGGATTCCGCCCACAAGAAAGGGCGCGAAGCTCTCGCCCATGGGGGCAATGGTGAAGTGCAGCAGCACCCCGATGAACATGATGGGCAGAATCGAGATGACCGATTCCTTGATTTTTTCAAAAAGCTGCAT
>CAZWOT010000169.1:0-5381 GCA_964635595.1 uncultured Desulfovibrio sp. | reverse complement strand
AGTTGATGGGCAGAAAAGCGGACGCTACAAGCGGGACAGGGCGACGCGTGTGCGCTCCCTGTGAGGAGGGCGATTGACTAGCGCCCCCAAGGTCTTATGTTACGCGAGAAAGCAGCATGGGCCCGAACCGGCGTCTTCATGCGGCGGCATCCATGGGCGGCATCCACGAGCGGCATCCACGAGCGGCATCCACGAGCGGCGTCCATGAGCGGCGTCCATGAGCGGCGTCCATGAGCGGCGTCCATGGAGGATGTGCCCTTCTTTCGCTTCATCGGGCCGGATCAAATCAGGAATCACAAGGAACAACACCTATGGCGTGTCTTGCTGAAAAGCTCGAATGCACCCCCGAGTTCGACATGTGGGGCTTCATGGAAATGTGCCAGGAAAACCGTGTGGACGGAAAGGCCATGCAGCGGCTTGACGAGCTGTGGACCGACTGGCTCACGCTTCTGAACGTGCGCAAGCTCGTGTGCGGCAAGATCTCCTATCTGCTCGTCTGGCTTCCGGAGTCTGTCGAGACCAGCGTGGACGAGACCTGGGACAAGTCCCCCTCGGACGGGTATCTCGCCAACTCCCTTGCCCAGTACATGTGCATGCAGACCGTCAACTCCCTCATGCCCCAGGTGGAAAACGTGGGCTGTGCGCCCGCGCCAAGGCCCACCGACTCGCTGAAAGAGGCTCTCGAGGAGTTCGATCTGGGCTACAGGGACGACATCGACGTGCTCACAAGGCGCTTTGCCGTGGTCACCTTCTATCCCTTCCGGGGCGGCTGCGAGATCTGCCATCTGCAAAAGCACTGTCCCAAGGGCAACGGCGAGTCCGGCTCCACGGTGGTCCTGCCGGGATACGAGGCGTAGGCAAGCCGGCAAGCGCTCGTCAAAACGCCTGCAGATCCCGGTTTGCCTTTTCGCCCCAAGCTACGTAGATATGCACAGGGTCGCGCGGGGCTTTCGGCCTTGACGTCGACCAAAAAATCCGGGGACCGCTTGGTCGAGCTTGAGGGAGGATGGGCCTTACGGGCCCTTGACGCATGATAGCCTACATCCAGGGGCGTCTGGCCCATGTTTCCGAGGCCGCCATCGTGGTGGTCACCGAGGGTGGCGTCGGCTACGAGGTGGAAATCACCGCCCGCAGCCGCCAGGCCCTGCCCGAGGTCGGCGGCCCGGTGAGTTTCTGGACAAGCCTGCTCGTGCGCGAGGACATGCTGCGTCTGTGTGGCTTCGAGACCATGGAGGAGCGCAGGACCTTCGAGATCCTGACCAGCATCCCCAAGGTTGGCCCGAAGCTCGGGCTTGCCATCCTCTCGGTCTACCGCCCCCAGGAACTGCGCAAGATAGTCCTCGAGGCGGACGTGACGGCGCTCACGGCCGTGAGCGGCATAGGCAAGCGCCTTGGCGAAACTGTCTGCCGCGAGCTTGCCTACCGCTTCAAGCTCGAGGCGGGTGCCGAGCTTCTCGCGGGCCAGGCCGGAGGCACGAGTTCCGTCTACCACAGCGTGCTCGACGGCCTGAAGGGCCTCGGCTACCAGGAAAGCGAGTGCGGCCCCGTCCTGCAGGAACTTCTGCGCAGCCAGCCGGATCTGGACGTTGCCTCGGCCCTGCGTGCGGCGTTGCAGGAACTCGGGCGCAGGAAGTAGGACAAGGCCTCTTTGGGCCCCTTTTGACGAATTTTGAAGGGACTTTCGGGAACGCCCCGGGGAACTGAACTCCCGAAGGGCAGAACTCCTGAAAGCGTTGCTCGAGAGCAGAGGACGCGGGAAGAAGGCATGCAGGAAGAAGAATTTCGCCAGGCGGACGAAAATGTCCGGCCGCGAACGCTTGCCGACTTCATCGGCCAGAGGGATATGTGCTCCCAGCTCGAGGTGTATCTGGGCGCGGCCAAGAAGCTTGGGCGCGCGCTCGATCACACCATCTTCTACGGCAATCCGGGTCTCGGCAAGACGACCCTTGCCCAGATCATGGCCGCCGAGCTTGGCGTGAACATTGTGACCATCACCGGCCCCATGCTGGAGCGCCCAGGCGATCTGGCCGCCATCCTGACCAATCTCTCGAAGGACGACATCCTCTTTGTGGACGAGATCCACCGCATGCCCATTGCCGTGGAGGAAGTGCTCTACCCGGCCATGGAGGACTTCAAGCTCGACATCGTGGTGGGGCAGGGGCCTGCCGCAAGCACCGTGAAGATGCCCCTCGACCGCTTCACCCTCGTGGGTGCGACCACGCGCCTTGGGCTTGTGTCCTCTCCCTTGAGAAGCCGCTTTGGCATCGTTTTGCACCTCGACTTCTACTCGCCAGAGGAGCTTGCGCGCATCGTCGCCCGCTCGGCAAAAATCCTCGACATCAACATCGACGAGGGCGGCGCCCTCGAGATCGGAAGGCGCTCGCGCGGAACGCCCCGCATAGCCAACCGCCACCTGCGCCGCGTGCGCGACTACGCCCTGCAGGAAGGGGACGAGGTGGTCACGAAGGACGTGGCGGACAGGGCCCTGCAGCGCATGAACGTGGACCCCGAGGGCCTCGACCAGATGGACAGGAAGCTCCTGAAGGTCATCATCGAGCACTACGAGGGCGGCCCCGTGGGCCTGCGCACCCTGGCCGTCGCCTGCTCCGAGGACGTGCGCGCCATCGAGGACGTCTACGAGCCCTATCTCATCCAGCAGGGCTTCATAAAGCGCACCAGCCGCGGGCGCATGGCCACGGCCAAGGCCTACATGCATCTGCGCGGCCTCGTGTAGGAAGAGCTGGAAAGAGTCGGAAAGAACAAGGAAGAGTCCCGACATGCGGGGCGCAGGGGCCTGGCAAAAGGCGCGGCTGCCGGTTGACAGCAGACTGTCAAAAGCATCATATGTGAAATGTTGACAAAGCGGTTTTTGTCCTCGTCCCGCGATTTTTCGCGGGGCTTGTGATTTCGGGAACGGGGGCATAAGATACCACGTGCCCGGGCGCCCCATTCGGCGTCTCGGGTTCCTTCCTTGCCCCTGGCAAGAAAGGCTCACTTTCGGGGGATGGCGCCCCCAAAGCACCCAGCCCGGTCCCCAGATTCGGATCGGTTCACCTGTGCGGGCTTCCATGGACAAAGCGATTACCTTCACCGACGATCTTTCCATCCAGGTCCAGCGCTACTACGGACGCTTCAAGATTTCCGTCATGGTGGCGGCCATCCTGCTCGCCGTGGCCATCGGCGTCGCGTACTACTTCGTGAGCCAGGCCAGACCCCGGGTGCTTTCGACCACCACCGCCGAGCTCGAGCTCAAGCAGGATCTCTTCGATCGCAAGCTGAAGGCCTGGTGCGACAACGTGGAGAATTTCGCCCTGAACATCTCCAGCGCCAGCCTCGTCCAACTCTCGGCCTCCTACTACGCCCAGCTTCCGCCCGAGGAGCGCGAGGCCGTGCGCACCATGACCGACCTGGAGGACGAAGACAAGGCGCTCATCCGCTACCTGGCGGACATGTTCGCGTCCTACACGGAGTCGCACAGCATCTCCGACGCCCTCATTGTCATGGCCGACGGCGACGTCCTGCTCGGCGCCTACGAACACACGGAATTCACCGACTCCTGGAGGGAAATCCTTCGCAACGTCATCAAGGAAAAGAGCGTCCAGTACGGCGCCTTCCACACCGACAAGGGCAAGGTGCACGTGGACGTGGGCGTGCCCATTTTCCCGGCTGTGGAGGGCGAGCAGGGCGAGCCTCTCGGCGCGCTCATCATGTCGCTGCCCATGAACTCGCTCTTCCTGGATCTGCTGACGCCGCCCGCGGACTCGCGCGGCATCCAGAGGGTCGCCTTCGTGCAGATCACGAGAACCCAGGACGGCATCCACAGGACGAGCATCGAGAGGACCGGCACCGACATCTACCTGCGCGAGTTCACGCACGTGGGGCACACCCAGCCCTTTCTCCACGAGCTTGACGAGAGCCAGGTCTGGAAGGACGGGCCCAAGAGCTACTACGTCATGTTCTACGAGTTCCAGGAGAAGCTGCACGGCTTCGTGGCCGCGCTGGTGCCCGACGACTACATCGAGCAGAGCGCGATCACGCTCAAGTTCGTGGTGGCGTCGCTCTTTGCGGCCGTGGTCGCCTTCCTCTGCCTCTTCCTCGTGGTGTCCTCGCTCCTGCGCGACCGCTACGTGCGCAGCCTTGTCAACCGCCGCATCGCCGAGCAGAAGGCCATTCTCGACAGCATCAACTCCACCATCCGCGACGGCATGGTGCTGCTCTCGCAAAACGGCTCGGTCATCTACATGAACGAGCGCTTCTTCTCCGCGGGCGGCCAGGCCCACTGGGTGAACATGCACCTCTCCGAGGCCATGGACCGGGAGGGCGCCGACAAGGTGCTCGCCTGCATGCGCGAGGTCATGCAGACCAGGCGCGAGGGCAGCGTGGAAATCATCGTCGAGGAGGAAGGCGTGCGCCGCCTCTACCGCGCCACCGTCTATCCCGGCGAGGAGGGCGGCGAGCTCGCTCCCGGCGTGAGCACGGGCTGCGTGGTCTTCTTCCGCGACATCACCGAGTTCCGCAAGCAGGCCCGCGAGAGCCAGCAGCGCGTGCAGACCATCCTGAACGTCTTCTCCACCATCGTGGAGAGCGTGGACGCCGGCCTGCGCGGGCACACCGACAAGGTGCTCACCATCATCGAGTCCCTGGGGCCGCTACTGCACTTCTCGCGCGAGGAGCAGGACACCCTCAACATCGCGGCGCGCCTTTTCCAGGTGGGCAAGCTCTTCGTGCCAAGGCACCTCCTGAACAAGCGCGGCAAGCTGACCCCGGAGGAATACGCCCAGGTCTGCAAGGCTCCGGAGGCGGCCTACGAGCTTCTCTGCAGCCTCAACTTCGGGCTGCCGGTGGCCGAGACCGTGTACGTGATGGGCGAGCGCGTGGATGGACGCGGCCCGCGCGGCCTCAAGGGGGACGAGATCCTCTTCACGGCCCGCGTGCTCTCCGTGGTCAACGCCTTCTGCTCCATGGTGAGCCCGCGAAGCTACCGCGAGCCCTTGAGCGTGGAGGAGGCCCTCGAGCAGCTGCGCCAGGACACCGGCTTCGACAGGGAAGTGGTGGACGCCATGTGCACCATCAGCGTCAAGGACTTCCAGGACATCCTGCGCCGCTGCACGGGCGAGAGCGACAGCTTCCGCAACGCCATGAACCTGTGGCAGAACTCGACCCAGGAAAGCCTGGCGGACGATGCGGGCGCAAAGGACGAGCCCGACCAGGCGTAAAGTCCCCCGAACGTTCGGGCGGAAGCCACGGCTTTCACCCGCTGGCCAAAAATCAGGATGGGCCCCATCCCGCGTTGTCGGGACGGGGCCTTTTCCATGGTCTTCGCAAATAAGGGACTTCGGGAGTCCAGGGCGCATGCCAGGGACATGCCGGACACCTGTCGG
>CAZWOT010000168.1:0-5450 GCA_964635595.1 uncultured Desulfovibrio sp. | reverse complement strand
TCGCTTCCCGGATTTCCAATAGACAATACACCAAGAATGTGGCAAAGCTTGAATATGTACAAAATCGTTTACACGCATGGGGCCAAATGGGAGCTTGTCTGCGGCCGAGTTGAGGGTCGTGCAGGTTCCTTCGAGCGACGCCTCTCTCTGCAGACCGAGGCATGGCTCAAGCCCTCGACAGGCAGGCATGCCGTCCTTGCGCTCGTAAACAAGTGTGCACCAAACGATGGGGGGGGGGTGTAACCTCCCGACATTATTAACTAATTCTGAAAAATACGTTCTGCTTGCCTTCAATGAAGCGGGAAGAGAATCCGCTACCAAGAGGCAGGACGATCGCAACATATCAAACTCGTACAGCCTGAACCTGAAGAGTGATCATGCCCCTGCGGGGCATGCCGCCCGTTCGGGGTCTATGCGTACGCCCACTGCCGAGACTCTTGTTTCGGCCGTCTGCGGAGCAGAGTTCAGGGGCGGACGCTCGGGATACGCCGGGACATGCTCCAGAGTTGCCCGAATCATTGCTGAAAGGCTGAGAGTGAAAAAAGGGGAGGCAACATGAAAAGCCTGCAAAGAGGAGAGGGAGTCGAGGTCGCGCTGCAAAAGGTTTGCGTTGGTCTAGGCTGGGACCCCAACGAGAAGGGCGGCGACAATTTCGACCTTGATGCCTCGGCCTTCATGCTTGATGAGCGGGGCAAGCTTCCCAGGGACGAATACTTCGTCTTCTACAACAATCTGACCTCGCCCGACGGCTCCGTCTATTCGTCCGGAGACGAGCAAGATGGCAGAAACGGCTCGAGCGGCGACTGCGAAACCCTGACCGTGGACCTCCCGAAGGTCAATCGCCGCATTCGGGAGATCATCTTCACCGCCACGATCTACAAGGCCGACGAGCGCAAGCAGAACTTCGGACAGGTGCACAACTCCTACATCCGCATCTACAACGCTCTCACCAACGAAGAGATAGCCAAATATGACCTCGAGGAGGACTTCTCCGTCGAGACGGCCATCGCCTTTGGAAGACTGGTCCGCAAGAATGGCGGCTGGACATTTGAAGCCATGGGCGTGGGCAACAGGGGCGGCCTGCAGTATCTCGTGGACAAGTACGCCAAATAGGGAATTGGGGAAAGCACAATGGCCATCAAACTGGACAAGGGACCAAAAGCCGAGAAAAGAGTGCCCTACTCGGCTGAAATCAGCAGATACAATCCAACAGCATTTCTTTTTCTTGTCGATCAGTCGGGATCAATGGACTACAACATGAGCAATGGCATATCAAAGGCGCAGATGCTGTCAGATGTTGTAAACAAAACAATCGCGAACTTGATTGTACGCTGTACAAAATCAGAAGGAACAAGAGATTATTTTGATGTTGGCGTTATCGCATATGGTGGCGAAGTTGTAGTCAACCCCTTGAAAGGTGAGCTGTCGAAATCGATCTTCAACAAGATATCTAATATTGAGGAAAACTATTTGAGAATTGAGGACAGGGTCGAAAAAATTGATGATGGCATGGGGGGATATATTGAACAAATCATACCCTTTCCTGTTTGGCTGGAACCCAAGGCCAACGGGCGTACACCTATGTGCCAGGCTGCCCAGCTTGCGGCAGAAGAGCTGGTCGCCTGGTGCAAAAAGCACCCGGACAGCTTTCCGCCCACGGTTTTGAACATAACCGATGGTGAGGCAACGGACGGAGCGCCCGAGAAGGTACTGACACTGCTCTCTCAGCTCAAGGTAAAGGATGGACCAGTTCTTTTATTCAATCTCCATCTATGCCAAGGAGAAGCCACTCCAATTCAATTCCCTTCAGCTCAAGATGACCTAAAAATGAATGAATTTGCAAAAATATTATTCAGGTGTTCAAGCATACTTCCTGAACATATTGTAAAATTTGCGGAAGAAAAAGGGTATAAAATTGAGAAAGACGCAAGAGGATTTATCTTTAATGCAGATCCTGAAGATTTGGCACAATTCTTTGATATTGGAACTCGTGCAAAACAACTTTGATAAAGAGCAAAAGTAATGTACAGAAAATATAAAATCAGAAAATTTAAAGTATCAAAAGACCATTCTGCAGAAAATGAAGACAAGATATATTTAACAAAATCAAAAGATTTTATAAAGGTTGTTTTGCTTGACGGCGCAAGTGAATCATTTGATTCTATTAAATGGGTTCAAAATTTAAGTGAGCAATTTAAAAAGTCTTATGATTTTTCATTTGATCAAACAAAATATAATATACTTAATGCAAGCAGGAAATTTCTAACAAAATGTCAAGATAAAATAAAATTGTCCTGGTCTAAGCGGGCATCGTTTCAACGTGGAAGTTTTTCCACACTTATCGTTTTTGAGTGCGACAAAAAAAGTGGACAATGCAGATATTTGTGTATAGGTGACAGCAGCATATTCTTTATAAAAGACTATTCAATGATATACTCTGTTCCATATTCAGAATATTCAATGTTTAGCAAACATCCATATCTTATATCAAACAAAATTGAATTGAATTCATTTTTAGATAAAAATAATTTTGAAGAAAATTTCATTGGAAAATTCAATTTATCTGAAAATCATAAATATAATATCTTGCTGATGACAGATGCAATATCAGCCTGGGCCATGAAAAATTCTGATGATAATTTTGATAGATATAAAAAGTTATCTTCGCTCACAAGTAGAGAGGAATTAAGAAAACTTGTCGTTGAAGAAAGAAAAAAAGGAACTCTGAAAACAGACGATACATCAGTTGTAAATATTTCTGTTTCTTGAAATTGATGAACTATCCATCTCTGCAAAGATATAATGTTTCCTTGTTAAGCTACTCAAAAACATTGGTTGACGAGGAGCTGAGACACGGAACTTTAAAAAAAACTCCGCTTGGGGCTCCTTTTACGCTGTGTGGAGGATTTGCTCTTACCTATCAAATAGTGTGTGGCCACAAGAAGTATGCCGTCAGATGTTTTCATAAGCATTCAGACATGCTTGAGGAAAGATATTCTGCAATTTCAAGAAAGATGTCTGCCCTCAGAAGTAAATACTTTGTAGACTTCGAATACCAAAGCAGGGGTATTCTCGTAGACGGAAACTACTACCCAGTTGTAAAAATGGAGTGGGCCAAAGGATGTTCTCTAGCCGAATTTCTCAGCGACAACTACAGATCTGCTGCCTGTATGGTCAATTTGAGGAGTTCGCTGCAGGAACTAGCGACCTTTCTCGAGGCAAGCAAGATTGCCCATGGCGACATTCAGCCAGGCAATATCATGGTCGCCAATGACGGCAAAGCTGTTCAACTCGTGGACTACGACGGCATGTATGTCGACGAGATAGCCCGCCTGGGGGCATCGGAAACGGGACACAGGAATTTTCAGCATCCGGAGCGAAACAGCGAAACATGGAACTCCGCTGTGGACAGATTTTCATTCATCCAGCTCTGCATAAGCCTCAAGGCGCTGGAACTTGACCCGTCTCTCTGGACCGATACGGGATCCGACGGAGATGCCCTGCTCTTCAGGGCCAATGATCTCGTGGACCCGGAAAGTTCGGACATATTTGACAAGTTGAAGACTGTTGGTGGTCTGCAAAAGGAAATTGACTGTTTTGAGACGATATGTCTCGAGGGCATCAACAAAGTTCCCTCGTTGAGAGAATTTCTCCGTGAGTCCGTTCATGTCCCAACCTCTGGCAATCCCGTGCAGACCCAAATATCTTCCCCCCGACGCGATTCAAGACTCCAGAGCGTATATCTTGGGGCCTATCCGGTAGTAAACGGGAATGACTACGAAAATTGTCTGGAACATGTAGGCGACAGAGTTGAATTGGTGGCCAGAGTGCATGATGTGAGAATCGCCTGGACAAAATTTCGACAAAAGTACGCATTCATAAATTTTGACAACTGGCAAGGTGAATGCGTAAAATTGACAATATGGGTAAATGTACTCAGAAAATTCGACAAGGAACCAAATGAAACATGGATTGGAAAATGGTTGTCAATCACCGGAATGATGGAGTTACCTTATTCAAAAAAATTGTCAAATATCAAATATACTCATTTGTCAATCACTGTTAATGATCCAAATGAAATTCATTTTATAACTGAAGATATGGCTTATTACAAACTTGGTTTCGTCAATAAAGATGATGAAAATGATATAGAAGATTATAAATATAATGAAAATAGCTATGATAATGATGAAGAATATATAAATAATAATTTAAATGATGATAAATATGATGAAGATGACAACTTTTCAGATCATAATTTGAATATTTTGAAACAGATAAAACAAATTACCGGGAAATAAAAGTGATAAAATTTATTTAAGCAATAATATCCGCCACCACAAAAAAAGCTCTCCAAAATATCTACGACAATCAGATCATAAGATGAACGAACAATGGTTGTTTTCCTTGAGTAAGGCAAGAAGGTATCCCTGGTAAAGATATGTTGGCGTTAATATGCCAACTTTTAAATTGAATGCAGCTTGAGTTGCATCAAATGGCGGACATCAGACTGGGCTCCAAAGCTTCGGCCCTGAACCACTCCGGGAACAATCTCGAGGTCGCAAAAAGTGACAAGGGAAGCCCCGGCAACTGACTCGACAACGGACTCGACAACGAAGTCGTCACCGTGGACATGAAAAGCTCCATCCGAACATCCGCCAAATCTTCTTCTTTTTGAACAATGTCGGCCCTCAGGACTTCTCCATGATCCCACGTGCATCCATCAGGATGTACAAAAGTACGCCAATGCCCGTTGACCTGGCGGCATCGCATGAATTCAGGGCAAAAACGTTCACTCATCATGGGAAACTCCAGAAGTTGGGCTTCAAATGGCATTTCATCGCCATTGACAACGCCTGCAATGACAAGAACCTGTGCGAAACCATACACAGAATCGCTCAGGACTATGTGAGGTAACAAATGCGCAGACTCCCCGTTTACCTGCTCATCGACACTTCGGGTTCCATGTTTGGCGAACCCATCGAAGCCGTCAAGGCCGGTCTGGACCAATTGCTCGACACCTTGCGCAAGGACCCCTACGCGCTGGAAACAGTTCATTTGAGCATCATCACCTTTGCGGAGAACGCGAGACAGGTCACCCCTCTGACCGAACTCGCCTCCCTCCAGGTGCCCGACTTTTCCGCTTCCGGCACGACGAGTCTAGGCGAAGCCCTGAGCCTTCTTGCAACCCGGGTGAACGAAGAGGTCATCAAGACCACCTATGATCAAAAGGGGGACTGGAAGCCAATTGTCTTCCTCATGTCGGACGGCGTCGCCACGGACAATCTCGATGCGGGCATCGAGGCCTGCAAGAACCTGAAACTGGGAGTCTTCGTCGCCTGCGCAGCCGGCCAGCTCGCCGACCCGGATCAGCTCAAGCGCATCACTCCCACGGTCGTCCAGCTGGACAGCCTTGACGGAGAGGGCATCAAGGCCTTCTTCAAGTGGGT
>CAZWOT010000167.1:0-5465 GCA_964635595.1 uncultured Desulfovibrio sp. | reverse complement strand
TAAGGGACTTCGGGAGTCCAGGGCGCATGCCAGGGACATGCCGGACACCTGTCGGACACATGCCAGAGGACATGCCCCAGGACGTGCCGCAGAACATGCCATAGGACTTACCAGGGGACGTGCTGCAGGACATGCCAAGGTCCTGCAATCTGACAGGAAAAGACAAGTCTTTGAGAGATTGCGCTCTTGGAACCTCCCAATCTTCGGGCAAAATGGCGAAATGAAGGACGGGGGGCTGTCCCCGTCCATTCCCCCAGATAATGCGAACCCCGAACAAGCGACCGATCGGGTCTCGATGCCAGATCTGCCTGGCAAGCAACTTCGCGATTCGGGGCGCGCCCAAGGCCCAGGGTGCCGCAAGGCCAGAGGGGCCAAAATTCGAGGAACCCGTCATGGACTATCGCACCAACCGCCGCACCGGCGACAAAATCGGCGTCATCGCCCTCGGGACGAGCGTTCTCGACCAGGGCAAGGAAGGCGTCGCCACCCTCGAGGCCGCCTGTGAGGCCGGCGTCAACTACTTCGACCTGGCCTCGGCCGAGTCCGGGAGCTTTCCCCTCTTCGGCGAGGCCCTCGCGTCCGTCCGCGATCGCGTCCGCTACCAGATCCATTTTGGCGCCGTGTACCGCGCGGGCAAGAGCTATGCCTGGACCCTCGCCCTCGACAAGGTGAAGGCCTCCATCGACTGGCAGCTCTCCCAGCTCAAGACAGACTACATCGACTACGGCTTCATCCACTGCATCGACGAGGCAAAGGACTGGGACAAGTACCGCAAGAACGGCATCCTCGATCACATCCTCTCCCTCAAGGAGCAGGGCATCGTGCGGCACGTGGGCTTTTCCACCCATACCCCGAAGGTTGCCCAGCTCATCCTGGACGCGGACGTGGCCGACATGATGATGTTCAGCATCAATGCGGCCTACGACTGCCAGCACGGCGAGTTTGCCCGCGGCTCGGGCTCCGAGCGCATGGCCCTCTACCAGCGTGCCGAGGCCATGGGCGTCGGCATCACGGTCATGAAGACCTTTTCCGGCGGCCAGCTGCTGGGGGACGGGACGTCTCCCTTCGGCAAGGCGCTCACCCCCTGGCAGTGCATCCAGTACGTGCTCGACAAGCCGGGCGTCCTGGCGGCCGTGTGCGGCGTCAAGGACCGCAAGGAGCTTGCGGGCATCCTCCGCTATTTCGAGACAGGCCCCGAGGAGCGCGACTACGCCGAGGTGAGCAGCCTGACGCCCGCGGACATGGAGGGGCGCTGCGTCTACTGCAACCACTGCCAGCCCTGTCCCGCGGGCATCGACGTGGGGCTCGTCAACAAGTACTACGACCTTTCCCGGGCAGGCGACGCCCTTGCTGCCGACCACTACCGGCACATGGAGCTCAGGGCCGACAGCTGCACGGACTGCGGCCACTGCAACCGCCGCTGTCCCTTCCACGTGGACCAGATGGCGCGCATGAAGGAAATCCACGCCCATTTTGCGGCACTGGCCTAGCGGCGGCCCGGGGTGGGCGCGCCCGAAAAGGCGCTTCAAGGAAGTTTGTCCACCAGGGCAGGAAAAGAGGCTCTCCCGAACGAATCGGGGGAGCCTCTCGCGATTTTGGCAGGAGCCGTGTCCGGCTGAAGTTCGGTCGGCGCCTCAACGGGTCGGCGCCTGTCCCCTGGCAAGCGCCTCGCAGGTGAAAACATGGGAGCCGGCACCGCCGGGGAGGTTGCCGGCAACGAGATAGAGCCTGGGCTCGTTCGGGTCCACGGCAAGGCTCGTGGCAAGAAGGTTGTCGCCCTTTTCCCTGCCGGGAGCCTGGATGCTCATGACGGGCGTTCCCTGAGGGTTGAAGGCAAGCCAGCGTCCCTGGGTGTAGATGGCGACGTAGACGTTGCCCTCGCTGTCCACGCGCAGGGAGTCCGGAGCGGGGCCCTGGAAGCGGTAGGCCACGTTGGCGCCGACAGGCGAGTGGCTCGTGGGACCGGTCAGGTCCACGCGGTAGAGGATGCCTTTCGCAAACTCCGTGACCCAGAGCGTTTTGCCGTCCGGGGAGAGACCGACGCCGTTGGCCTGGGAGAGGCCCGTCAGAAAGGGCGTGACGGTCGCAAAATCCGGGGAGACGTAGCAGACGGAGCCCTTCGGGTCGAAGGCCGAGCCCCTGAAGTCCGTGAAGTAGAAGCCGCCCTCTTTGTCGAAGACCATGTCGTTGGGCCAGAAGCCCTTCTCGGGGCCAATGATCGTCTCAAGGCTCCCGTCTTCGGCAAGGGCCAGGATGACGCCCTCGTCCCTGTCCATGTCGATGGCGCAGATGTAAAGACGCCCGTCGGGTCCGAAGGCAAGACCGCCCGGAGCGTGGCTTGGCACGTCGACCAGGGTCTTCTCGCTGCCGTCCTTCGAGACCTGGACGATGCGCCGTGTCGTGTTGTCGCAGAAGAGAAGATTGCCGGCCCTGTCGAAGACGGCACCCTCGAGGGTGCGGCCGTCGTCGCTCGCCTTGTGCCAGGGCCTGGCGTCCACGAGCTTCAAGAGACGCTCGGACGGCGGAAGAACATGCGATCCGGCTGCTTCGGATCCGGCTGCCTTGTTGTCCGCGGCCAGGACGGCCTTGGACGGGACAAGGGCAAGACAGGAGAAGGCAGCGAGGAGCAGGACGCGAAGAAGGAAGCAGCCTGGCAGGGACGTGGGAGAAGAATGAAGCCGCATGGGAAACATCCTGAAGGGGAATCCAGAAGGGGAGTTCTGAAGGACAATTCCGAAGGACACTCCTGACGAATGTTCCTTCATGAAGGCCCCCGGGGAGGAAGCTCCACCGGGGGCGGTTCGAAGTTCGTGCGCGGGAAGGGGCGGCGGCCTTGCCGGCTGTGCCAGCCCCTTTCCGGCAGGGGAGGGTCATGTCCGGCATCAATCTGCCCGCTCAAGGGCGTACTTCGGGCAAAATGTGCCGGGGCCCTCTGGATTACCGGAGGTTCTTCCGGAAGAAGTCGGCAATCTTCTCGAAGGGAATGGCGTCGAGGTTGTCGTAGAGGTCGGTGTGGCTGGCGCCCTCGATGATGAGCAGTTCCTTGTTGTCGCCGGTCAGCTTCTGGAAGGCGTCCTCGCTGAAGTAGCGGGAGTGGGCCTTTTCGCCGTGGATGACGAGGACGGGCGTGCGGATCTCGTCGATGTAGGTCAGAAGCGGGAAGTTCAGGTAGGGCAGCAGGGTGGTCATGGCCCAGTTGCCGCTGGAGTTCAGGGAGCGGGGATGGAAGGCGCGCACCTTGTAGTACTCGAAGTAGTCCTTCACGAACTGTGGCTCGTCGCCGTTCAGCTTGTCCGGAAGGCCGGGCAGGGGAGCATAGGTGCCGTTCTTGTAGTCCTCGGTGCGCTGTTTCGCGAGGTCCTCGCGCAGCTTGATACGGTCCTCGGGCTTCATGGAATCGAAGTAGCCCCAGGCCGTGACGCGGGTCATGTCGTACATGGTGGAGGTCACCGTGGCCTTGATGCGCGGGTCGTTGGCCGCGGCCGCGAGCGCGAAGCCGCCCCAGCCACAGATGCCGAGTATGCCCACGCGCTCGGGGGCGACTTCGGGCGAGGTGACAAGGCAGTCGACCGCGGCGCTGAAGTCCTCGACGAAGAAGTCCGGGGAGCCCACGTATTTGGGCTCGCCGCCGCTCTCGCCGGTGCGCGAGGGGTCGAAGGCGATGGCGAGGAAGCCGTGCTCGGCCAGGTTCTGCGCGTAGCGGCCGGAGACCTGCTCCTTGATGGCGCCGTAGGGGCCGCTCACGGCGATGGCCGCAAGCTTTCCGGAGGCGTTTTTGGGCTTGTAGAGGTCGGCAGCAAGGGTGATGCCGTAGCGGTTGTGGAAGGTGATCTTGCGGTGATCGACCTTGTCGGATTCGGGAAAGGTCTTGTCCCATTCGGTGGTCAGCGTCATGGTGGACTCCTGCTTGTCGTTCGCTGCTTTGGCGGGGGCGGCCTGGGCTGCTGGAATCGCCGGGGCGCAGCAGATCAGGGCACAGCAGATCAGGGCACAGCAGATCAGGGCGCAACATGCCAGGGCGCAGCATGCCAGGGTGCCTCCGAGGGCGAGCCTGATGTTCATGTGTCTTGTCCTCCGTACATGTCCCCCGGGGTTCGCAGGGGCTGGTGCGCGGTGTGTTTTCAAGTTCCTTGCTCCATCATTACACAGGGACAGGAAGACAAAACAAATACTTGTATTTTATTTATTGCAATGCGCAAAATGCATGAAAAGGAGCCTGTTCCAGATGGCGTGCGAAAAGCCCGGCTGGACAGGGATTTTCATGCACAAGAAAGACATGTTTGGCTGATCTCATGCTGGAAAGGCATGAAATGGCATAGTGCATCGGAATTTGCCAACAAGAGACCTTTTCTGTAGTGACTGGAACCTGCCCCGCTCCTTGCGGGCATGGGCAAATACGTGAATGAAGCCCCTTTGCGGGCATGCAAGGGATCAACATATGGACATCATCAGCGGACAGAGCTTCGACGAGGAGCGCGCCCTCTACGGCAAAAGCGATCTGCATCTTGTGGACTGCTCCTTCACGGGTCCCGAGGACGGCGAGAGTGCCGTCAAGGAGTGCCGCAACGTCGTCGCCGAGCGATGCCTGTGCGATTTGCGATACCCCTTCTGGCATGTGAGCGATCTTGTGCTGAAGGAGTGCGAGTTCACCGAGAACGGCAGGGCGGGGCTGTGGTACTGCGACAACGTGCTCGTGCAGAACTCGAAGCTCCACGGCATCAAGGCCCTGCGCGAGTGCCGCAATGTGCTCGTCGAGGACTGCGACATCCTTTCCAACGAGTTCGGCTGGTACTCGCGCGGATTCATGGTGCGGAACAGCGTCGCCGAGGGCAGCTACATGATGCTCAACGCGTGGGACGTGCGTTTCGAGCACGTGCGCTTCAAGGGCAAGTACGCGTTTCAGTACATGCACGACTGCGTGTTCGAGAACTGCGACATCACGAGCCGCGACGCCTTCTGGCACTGCCGCAACGTGACCGTGAAGAACAGCTTTCTGAAGGGTGAGTTCCTCGGCTGGTATTCCGACAACCTGGTGCTCGACCACTGCAGGATATTGAGCACGCAGCCCCTGTGCTACTGCGAGAACCTGCGCCTCGTCGACTGCGAGGTGGTGGACAGCGACCTGTGCTTCGAGAAGTCGAGCCTCGACGCGACCATCACGACCACCGTGGACAGCATCAAGAACCCGAAGGCAGGACGCATCGTGCTCCCCGGGGTGGACGAGCTCATACTCGACGACCCCGAGTCGAGAGTGCGCATCCTGACGAGCGAAGAGCTTAAGAGCGAAGAGCTCGAGGAAAAGGGCGTGGCCTAGAGCGGTTTCATCTTGAAGCTTAATGCTATCTCGGGTGGTGGTTCTGTGAGTCCGGGCATGTCCGTCTGACATATTGGATTTCAAGGTAAAACCGCTCTAGGCAGGACGCCCAGGAGAATCATGAGTTCCCCGGAATCGATTCACAAGAACA
>CAZWOT010000166.1:0-5499 GCA_964635595.1 uncultured Desulfovibrio sp. | reverse complement strand
AGCAGCGCCGACACTCGGTGCACTGGTAGGCGTAGTAGAAGAGCTCCTTGACCGTGTCGTAGTCCAGGGAGCGGGCGCCGATGCGCTTGCCCAGGATCTTGCCGAGCATGGTGTAGTCGCGGCGGTACAGGGAGCGAAGGAGCTCCGCGCGCAGCACGGGCATGTTCTTCGGATCGTTCGTGCCAATGAAGAAGTGGCACTTGTCCGCACACGCGCCGCAGCGCACGCAGATGTCCATGAAGAGCTTCAGGGAGCGGTGCTTCTGCAGCCTTTCCTCGAAGGCGTCGCAGAGGATCCTTTCCCAGTTGTCCGGCAGATGCCAGTCTTCCTCGGCCGGATCCCACTCGTGCGGATGCGGCATGTGCATCAGCTCCATGGTCTCCTTCTTGGCGGAGTAGCAATAGCTGCCGGGAACGAATTTCGGCTTGGTGTCCAGCCAGGCCTCGGCCGGGAAGGCCGGCCTGCTGGCGACCAACTCTTGTGGGGTGGGTAATTTGGCCATATCGCGACTCCTTACTCGGCCTTCTCGCCAGCCTTCTCGGTCTCTTCAAGCGGCTTGTCCAGCGGGAGCCCGGCACCGGCCATGGCCTCGCGGTAGAGATCCTCGTACTCGGGGTAGGTGAGGAAGTCCTTGGGCGGGTTCCAGGGGTTCACGTGGCGCACGCGCCGCGTGTTGCAGGGCAGGTTGCGGGTGGGGCTGAAGAAGACGCCGACCATGTGGGTCAGCTTGGAGAAGGGGAAATAGAGGAGCAGGACGCTCACGAGACAGACGTGCACGAAGAAGATCGGATCGATCCCGTCCGGAGAAATGGGCTGGAAGTGCACGAGCCCCATGACGAAGGCCTTGACCTGGGCGATGTCGGTCTTGAGGAAGTAGCGCATCAGGATGCCGGTGACGACGATGCCCAGGATGAGGAAGAGCGGGAAATAGTCCTGCGAAAGCGAGATGTAGCGCACCTTCGGGTTGACCATGCGCCTGCCGATGAGGAAGAGCACGGCCACGAGCAGGAGGCCGCCCGTGATGAAGAAGCGCGGGGCGCCGATCTGGAGAATTCCGTCGATCGTCTCGACGAAGCTCACGCAGCCGGGCACGGGATCGAGGAAGAAGCGGAAGTGGCGGAAGAAGACGATGAAGAAGCAGTAGTGGAACATGAGGGCGAACACCCACAGCCACTTCGAGGAGTAGTAGATGATCCTCGAGCCCCCGTTGACGGGATCGTCGGTCTTGATTTCCGCATTCACGTTGCGGAACAGGGAACGGAACAGGAAGACCTCGAGAATCATGCGTTTCACCACGCCGAACGTGGTGTCGGGACAGTCCCATTTGTCCTGCTTGATGAAGTCGAGCGACTTTTCCTGACCGCCGGTGGTCGGGATGGCGAAGGGCACCGGCGATTTGGCCCACCAGACCATCTTCCACACCACGCCGCCCAGAAAGCACAAGACGGCCACGTAGGGGAGCACGACTCCGAAGAGCGCGCCCAGTCCTGCCGCGGACCCGAGCCAGGCGATGATTGTGATCGCGACCACAACCAGTAAAGAGTGTAACATTCCCTACCTCTCTGTACGATGGTGTCGTTCAGGCTCCCCGTCGGGCAGGGGAGCGCCTTCAACGCGCTGTGCCCAGCGTACCAGCTGGGCATGCTGATGCTTGATCTCGTCGATGCGGTTTTGCGCCACCACCTCGCGAGACTCCGTATACATGTCGAAACCGAGCAGGACGATGGTGTCCAGCCGGGATTCAGCATCAAGGTAGTCCTTCAGGCGTCCGGCCTTCTGCATGGCGGGAAGCACGTGCTTTCGAAGGACGGGCTTGAGAAGATAGAAGGCAAGCATTGCCTGGCTTGGGTTGAAGCCCTGGACCGCGCGCATGTGCACGAAGCGGTCGATGGCAGCCTTCACCTCCGCGGGCTTCTTGTCCCAGCCGGAGACGGCCTCGTACACGGTGCGGGCCGCCTCCCGGGTCATGTCGGCCACGGGGTTGACGAAGGGATCGCTCTGGGTTCGCAGAAAACCGGTGGTCTGGAAGGGATAGGTGTCGAAGATGGCGTTCACCCATTCCTCGAGCACGACGTCGCGCACGCCGAAAAAGAATTCCGTTGACTGCATGCCTTTTTGCTCCAACCACGCGCCCCGCAGGGTTTTCGGGCGCATCCTCGGGGCGCACCCTCGGGGCGCATCCTCGGGGCGCATCCTCGGGGCGCATCCTCGGGGTGCTTCCCCAAGGGCTTGCCCCGAAGCGGGACGACGATCCGATTTGCCTCTGGAACAGGGGCTTTTGGAACAGGCCTTTTGTTCCAGCTTCCCCGACCCCGAAAGGGCGTCCTCCTGCGGACATTCTCTTCGGGGCCCGGGCGGGCTCCCATGGGGCTGTTACATGGGCACCCCGTCCATGTCGGCCATGCGCGGGCAAAATCCGCCATTTTGGCCGAGAAAGGCGAACCTTGTGAAACACGTAATTTTATGGAGAAGAATTGTCCGGGTCAATACACGAAACTCGTATTAATTATCACAAGACGAACCTAGGCGAAATTTTCGCCTCCGGCAATTTTCACAAGTTTCGGATTGAGGCCCCTTTCACGGACATGAACGGAAAGGGGATCGTGTCACGAACTTTTTTCGTTCCAGGGCCGCTTTGTCCTGCCAGCACCCTGGTATATACGGCCCCCAAAAAGGAGACAGGTTTCAAGGCCTCGTTCAAGGCCTCGTTCAAAGACTCGTTCAAGGACTCGTTCAAGGACTCGTTCAAGGACTCGTTCAAGGACTCGTTCAATCCCAGAGTCCTGAAATCACGGGATCATGCCGCATGCACAAGGCGACAGGTCGGCACCGGCCCTTCGCTCGCGGAAGGCAGCTCTGTCCGCTCCTGCGGGTCAATCTTGTCCTCCGCTTTTGTCGGTCGACTTCTGTCCGGGCGGTCCTTTCCGCCGCCCCGGGTCATCGTCTCTCTTCGGGCTACCGCAGCGTCCACGGCTTGCCGCGGCTACTGCGCCCTGCGCGTGAAGCCTTCGGTCCCGTCGTCCGGGCAGGGAGCATCGCCGCCCGTGCAGTAGCCGCTCACGGACGAGCCGAGCAGGTTCGCCACTCCGCCCGTGCCCGATGCGGAAGAGGCACCGGCAGCGTATCCATGGCCGGCATCCTCATGCGCGGCGGGCTGACGCCCGAAATTTTGGTGCCCGAGCTCCTGGCGCTCGGATTCTTCGCGCAGGAAGGACGGCAGTCCCCGGTACTCGAAGAAGGGCACGCGTCCGCCGCCCGAGGTGTAGACATGGGCCTTGTTGACGAGCAGGCGCAGGCGCAGAAGCACCATGTGCGGACGCCAGAGCTCCAGCGAGCCAGGCCGCTCCACGCCGCTTGCGGCCGTGAGCGCGTCGAACATGTTCTCGCCCTTCGCGAGCTCTTCCTGCATGCGGGCCACGCGCACTATGTCCCAGTCGGACTCGGCCACGGGGAAGAAGGCCACGTCCACGCTGCCGGAGAGGGTCTCGATGCCCCTGCGGCAGGCTGTGCACGAGGGCGAGAAGTACATGTGGACGTTGGCGTCCTCCACGTTCTCGCTGATGGCCCATTCGGGGGCCGCGCTCTTCAGCACCACGCCCACGTTGCAGGTGAAGAAGAAGGCCCAGACGCAGAGAACGAGAAAGCGCACGGGCGAGAAGCTCTTGCCCTGCAGCCGCAGGCTTGCCCGCAGGACCAGGTAGGTCGCGAAGAGCAGGAAGGCAAAGACGAGGCAGAAGAGGCAGGGCGCCGTGAACAGCAGCAGGCCGAGCAGAAATGCGTCGCAGAAGATGCCCAGAAACGTGAGCGCGCAGGCCAGCGAGGCAAATCCCAGAAGCGAGAGCACCCCGAGAAGGAAGAAGGCCGCCATTCCCACGACCCAGAGCGAGACCCCGGCGAGGCTCGTTTCCTGGTAGAGCTGGCAGCCTGCGGTAAAGCACGCTTCCTCGGCCTGTCCGGTGTAGACCCAGGCGCAGAAGGCGAGTCCGAGAACGCAGAGAAACGCCGCCGATTTGCTGACTTGGCTCGATGGATTCATGGGCAGATCGCAAGGGGGAAAGTCCCCTTCTTCCTCGTACCTCGTCCGATGCTTGCGGGCCGGGTCCGATGTCCAAAGGACCCGCCCCCGTGTTCATGCGCCCCTTGCCCACACGGCATCGCGCTTCGGTCTACGCGATGGCGCTGCGGCTGAAGACGATGCGTCCGTCGCGCATGCCCGTCTTGATGTCGCCTGCGGCCACAAGGCGGTTCACCATGGGGCGCAGGGCGTCAACGGACACGTCGAGCCCCTCGGCCATGGCCTCCAGGGGCCTCGCGTCGGCGCCCACCATGTAGGAGAGCACTTCCTCGGCCGTCAGCCTGTGCTCGGTGTGGCGCAGGGGCTCGTCGGTGCCGTCCGGCAGGACGATCCTCACGTTTCCGGGGATCTCGCGGCCGATTTCGCGCAGGCGCTTGAAGTCGATGGCCTGAAGCGGCTTGAAGGTGATGTCCTTGTTCACCACCGTGTTCAGGTAGATGCGCTCGAGGTTCTCGAGCTCGCCCACGGCGTATTTCAGGGCCTCGATGTCGCGCTCGCTGTCGTTGAAGCCCCTGGCAATGAGGATTTCCAGCCAGATGCGTCCGCGGTACTCGTGGCAGAAGGAGCGGAGCCCCCTGAAGATGGTCCCGCAGTCGAGGCCGGCCGCTATCTGGTTCACGGCCAGAAGCGAGCCCGGCAGGGCCGCGTCCAGCGAGGGGCTCACCAGATCGCACTCGTCCAGGTTGCGGCGCACCTTGGGGTCGGAGAGATGGGTGCCGTTGGTGTAGACCACCACCGGCACGTCCGTGACGCCCTTGATGCCGTGCACGATCTCCCCGAGCGCCGAATTGAGGGTGGCCTCGCCGCAGCCCCAGAAACGGATGGCCTCGGGACGCTCCTCGTGTTTGAGCCAGTCCTCCACTTCCGCCACCACCGCCTCTGCGGGGACGTACTCGGAGATCTCGCTGGTGTGGCGGATGGTCTTTCCGAGCGGGCAGTAGAGGCAGTCCATGGAACAGGTGTTGTAGGGCACCGCGCGCACGTAGAGCACGTTGCCGAACCTGGGGGTGTGAACGGGGCCGTGGACAAACTCGTAGGTCTTCATGAATGCTCCGCCTTTTGGCGTTTCTGGAAAGGGTGGGGTTGTGCGCCGTATCGATATCCGTCTAGCTTCTTGGCATGAATCGATATAAATTACAAGAGAGGGGAAAGTTCCGCAAATTCGCAGACATGCATGCCAAGGCGATGGCCGGGAGCCGATCGAAAACAGAGGAAGCCGCTCGAAAATCAAGCAGGGAGGCGGGAAGCGGCCGGAATGTGCCGGCCGCTTGCCGCCTCCTTCAAACAAATTGCCGGCCGGGTGACCCAGATCACGTCATGATGAATTCATGTCCGGTTTCAGGCCGCACCCTGCCCGCGTTCTTCAAGACTATTGGGCCGGGCCGGAAGCCGCGTGCTGCATCTTGATCTCGACCTTCTCGGTG
>CAZWOT010000165.1:0-5501 GCA_964635595.1 uncultured Desulfovibrio sp. | reverse complement strand
CTGCATATCTTCATGTGGGAAAGTAGGTAGTTGCCAAGATTTTTCAAAGCCCCGTAGAGATGGTTGAAGCTCCGGGGCTTTTTTTGCGCCCTCTGTCCGGGACCCATTCCTTGCCAGGGAGCGGGCGGGTGCAGTATTCGAAACCGAACATGCGCACATGGCGGTCAGCACCCGACGCCTGCTGCCAACACCTGCTTTTTGAGGACAACGCGTCATGCTCTATCCAAACATCCGCGTGCCCATCCCGGAGGGCAAGGAATACAAGGCAAGGACATTGCGCGGGCTGCGCTGGCTCTACTGCCGCAAGAACTCGTACAGGGTCGCGGGCAGGCTCAAGCACAACGAGTACTCCCTTGGCAGGGTCGTCCTGGACGATACGACCGGCACGGAGATGCTTGTCCCGAACGAGCGGTACTACGAGCATTTCGGCCTGGAGAAGCCTGTCGGCGAGCCGATGAAGAAGCAGGGGCGCCCGTCTTCACGCTCCGCACGGAACGACGCCTTGAACCCGGCAGCAAGCCTGCCATGCGCAAGCCCCATGAGCATTCCCATGCGCCTTCGGGGGACAGGGGAGGGCCAGAGCGTCATCGCGCTCACCGTTCCTGCCGCCAATGCCGACATGGTGGCGCAAGCCATCGGGGCCTTCCTGCGCCTTGCCGGCCACAGGGTTTTCCTGGCGAAGGAAGAGCAGGGGGAGACAGGCTCCTGATTGGAGCTTTGACGCTGTGTCTGGCAGCGTGGGGCAGCGCGGTGCGGCTTTTCGTCCTGCTCCATTTGCTGCCGCGTCCAGCCACGCTTCTTCTCTTGCCCAAACAGCAAAGCCTCCGGCCGCAATCGCGATCGGAGGCTTGAATTGCACTTTTATCCCTGAAAATGGTACAATCTATTCCAAATTAGCGGATAAAGTTGGTATATGTGACGGGTTCCTGTTCGGGCAGGGGAATGCCGGCCCTGGCGCCCGCTTCCTGGCACTTGAGCCAGTAGGCCATGTTGCGGGCAAGGAAGCGCATGGCCTGCATGCCCTCGAGGTCCTGCACCACGTCGGCTGCGTTGTGGCCATGGACCACGGTCCAGTAGCGGGAGTGGATGACGGGCATCTGCAGGAGCGCGAAGTACTTGTTCAGCTGGTCGATGGTGGCCGTCGCGCCGGCGCGGCGGGCGCAGACGACGGTGGCCGCGGGCTTGAAGGGGAAGCGTCCGCCGTTGGAGGCGAAGTCCACGTAGAAGGCCCTGTCCATGAAGGCGGTGAGGGCGCCGTTGGCGGAGCCCCAGTAGACGGGGGAGCTGAAGACGAAGGCGTCGTAGCCGCCGGCGATGTCCAGGAACTCGTTCACCTTGTCGTTGAAGATACAGGACTTCTTCTCCACGCACTTGCCGCATCCCTGGCAGCCCATGAGGGGCTTCTTGCCAATCCAGAAGATGTCGGCACCGATGCCCTCCTTCTCGAGGGTGTCCGCCACCTCCTTGAGCGACGTGTAGGTGGAGCCCTTCTGGTTGGGGCTTCCGTTGACGAGCAGAACTTTCATGCGAGTCTCCTGTGAGCAGTTCGGCCCTTGCTGGCCTCCAAGCATTGTCGATGTGCGGACCCTGTCCCTGGATGTCCATGCATCCGGGATGGGACGCCTCCCGTATGGCATGTATCTAGGCATGGGACGCGTTTGTTTCAAGACGTTTTTCGCTCCATTAGTTGCCCAATTCCGTCATCGTGCGGCAAGATGCATTTCGCGAGGATTGGGCGAGAAAGACGGCAAAACGGGTCTTGCGGCTCCTCGCGCATGTGGCGAGGATGGGCCTTGTCTGCAACGAACATTGCCCAAAGCCTCTTTGGGCGCCCGATATGGGAGGTCAATCGTGAAAGCAGCAAGGGATGTTTTCCTGCTCGTGGGAGCGGGACAGATAGGTCTTGCCATTGCCCGCCGCATGGGCGCGGGCAAAATAGTTCACCTCGCGGACAAAAGTCCCGACAGCTTGGCCGCCGCGGCACGGCTCATGCGCGAGGCGGGCTTCGAGACGGAGGAGAGCGTGTGCGACATCTCCTCGCGCGAGTCCATCACAAGCCTTCTTGAGAAGGCCGCTTCGCTCGGACGCCTGGCCCACGTGGTCGTGGCTGCCGGCGTCTCCCCGAGCCAGGCTCCCGTGGAGACCATCCTGGGAGACCATCCTGAAGGTCGACCTCTACGGCACGGCCGTGCTCCTCGAGGAAGCCGGAAAGCTTGTGGGCCCCGGAAGCTCCGGCCTCGTGGTCGCAAGCCAGTCCGGCCACCGCATGCCGGCGCTGACGCCCGAGGAGGACGAGCAGCTTGCCATGACGCCGACAGAAGAGCTCCTCTCCCTGCCTCTGCTGGCAAGGGAGAACGTGCGCGACACGCTCCATGCCTGTCAGCTGGCCAAGCGCTGCAACGTGAAGCGCGTCATGGCCGAGGCCGTCAAATGGGGCGCGCGCGGCGCGAGAATCAACGCCATCTCGCCCGGCATCGTCGTGACGCCCCTGGCCTGATGCTGCGTTTCGGGGCATTTCACAGGGTGCTCGAGAACGGACCTGGCGAAATCCTCGAAGTGGCCGCCGGTGTGCTTGTCAGCGCCCTCGACCATGTTGAAGAAGCCGTTGGGGATTTCGCGAAGCCTGTGGTTTTTGGCCGTGCACGGGGCGCAGTCCTTGTCGTGCTTCGTGGGCTGGGGCACGCGAAGCTGGTGCAGGTGCAAAACGGGCTCGGACTGGCCATGGCATGTTCCCCGCATCTTGCGGGCACGCAAAATGCGAAATGCCTGATGTCAAGGAAACTTGAGCGAGGCCCCGACAAGGGCGCAGCGTCCCGCCCGGACATGTGCGAGCAAAAAGGACGGACAGGGCCTGCGGCTGTCATGCGGGCAGGAGGGGGGCTCGCAGGGACGTCTTTCTCCTGACTGTCCTTTTCGCGACCTGTGCCTGCCGTGATTGAAGAAGGCAAGAAGATGAGAGAATCATGCCTTCTTTGGCGAAAACGATTTGTTACAAGCAGGGAAACGCGGCCTCGTGCACATCGGGCCCCGACAGGGGGCGCCGCGAGCCCGCGACCGCGGAGACATGGACGCAAGGGTTCGGGGCGGCACCGCCGTGTCCGAACGTTTCGATTTGTTTCCTCGACTTGTTTCAAGTCTTTGCCAAAGGGCAAGGCCCCGTCAGGAGGTTTCTCATGCTGTACAGAACATTCGGAAAGACCGGGGAGAAGGTCAGCGTCCTCGGCTACGGGAACATGCGCCTTCCCGTGGTGCCAGGGCAGAGCAGCAGCCACATCGACACCAGGGAGGCCCTGCGCATCGTGAGCCACGCCGTGGCCCAGGGCGTCAACTATCTCGACACGAGCTGGCCGTACCACAGCGACTCCATGACCGAGGGCGGCGCCAGCGAGCCCTTTGTGGGCAAGGTGCTGAAGGAGGTTGGCCGCAGCAACGTGCTCGTGGCCACCAAGCTCCCCATCTGGCTCGTGCAGAACCGCCAGGACATGGACAAGTACCTGGACGCCCAGCTGGAGCGCCTCGGCACCGATCACGTGGACTTCTATCTCGTCCACAACATCGTCCAGCACAACTGGCGCCGCATGGTCTCGAACGATCTTGCCGGCTTCCTCGACAGTGCCATCGCCTCCGGCAAGATCCGCTATGCCGGCTTCTCCTTCCATGACGTGCCGAGCCTCTTCAACGAGGTGCTCGACTACTACGACTGGTCCTTCTGCCAGCACGCCATGAACTACTTCGACACCAATTTTCAGGCCGGCATCGCAGGCCTGCGAAGGGCGCGCAAGAAGGGCCTTGGCGTGGTCGCCATGGAGCCCATGATGGGGGGGCTGCTCTCGAGCAATCTGTCCCAGGGCGCCCTCGACATCCTGAAGGAGAGCGGCATCGACCGCTCGCCCACCGCCTGGTGTCTGCGCTGGGGCTGGGACAGGCCCGAGATCTCCCTGCTCTTGAGCGGCATGAGCACCATGGAGCAGGTGGACGAGAACGTGCGCATGGCCGAAGAGGCGGAAAAGCCCCTCACCTGGGAGGAGATGGCCGTCATCGACAAGCTCGGCGCCTTCTTCCGCAAGAGCTTCGAGATTCCCTGCACCCAGTGCGGCCTCTGCTCCTGTCCGCACGGCGTGGGCATCCGCGACAACTTCACCATCTACAACACGGTGCGCCTGTTCAACATCGAGCCCGGCCTCAACGACAAGAACTACGAGCTCATGCTGCGCGCGAACTTCCTTGGTGCCGACCGCTGCGTGAACTGCGGCGAGTGCGACTACACCTGCCCCCAGGGCATCGACATCCCCTGGGAGCTCAGGAAGGTGAAGCGCTTCTTCGAGAATGTGACCTACACCTGGTAGCCTGACCTGCAGGAAAGTGCCGCGGAAACGACGCCTGGCCGGGCCCAAAAGGCAGGTCTTCCCAGGAAGGCGTTTCCGGGTAGGTTCGACAATGTCCTTCGGGACAGGGCCCGTGGAAGAAGCCGTTAAACGAGGGGCGCTTCTTTCGCGGGCCTTTTCTTTTGCCCGCCTGCAAGGCGCCCCAATGCTGCCCCTCAAAAAAGGGCCTGCCCCTCGAAAGGGCCTGCTCTTGAAAAGATCCCCTACGATTCCTGCTCCGCCAGCCAGGCGTTGGCCTCGGCAAGGGACAGGGTCTTCTCGTAGAGGGCGCGGCCGCTGATGATACCCTCGAGGCCCATGCCCGCCAGCGGGTAGAGCTTTTTCACGTCCTCGAGGGTGGTGACGCCGCCTGCCGCAAGCACGGGCACGGTGGCCGTCTCGCAGATGGCGCGCATTTCGGCCAGGTTGACGCCCTGCTGCATGCCGTCGCGCTCGATGTCGGTGTACACGAGAAAGGCCATCCCAAGCTCGGTCAGCCTGGCCACCGCGTCCACGGCCTTCACACCGGTGTCCTCCACCCAGCCGCGGGTCTTCACGACGCCCTTTCGGGCGTCCAGGGAGACGCCGATTTTGCCAGGATGCAGGCGGCAGAGCCTCTCGAAGGTCTCCGGCTCCTCCATGGGCATGGTGCCCACGATGAGACGGGTCACGCCAGCCTCGAGGTAGGCGTTGGCGATGTCGACGGAGCGGATGCCCCCGCCAAGCTCCACGGGAATGGTCAGGGCCCCGCAGATGGCGGCCACGAGCTCCCTGTTCTTCGGCTCGCCGTCAAAGGCCCCGTCAAGGTCGATGACGTGGAGGTACTTCGCTCCCTCGACTTCCCAGGCCCTGGCAGCCGCCACCGGGTCCTCGGAGAAGACCGTGGTCTCGTTGGCCCTGCCCTGGCGCAGGCGCACGCATTTGCCGTTCTTGATGTCCACCGCGGGAAGCACGTACATGGGAGTCTCCATCGGTCCGCGAGAGCCCCGGGCCCCGCGGTCAAAAAAGACCGGACCCGGGCTTTTGGGGGCCAGGTCCGGCCATTCAGGTGATGTCTTGTTGAAGTCGTGTAGACGTCGTGTAGACGTCGTGTAGACGTCGTGTAGACGTCGTGTAGACGTCCTGTTGACGTCCTGT
>CAZWOT010000164.1:0-5526 GCA_964635595.1 uncultured Desulfovibrio sp. | reverse complement strand
AGAGTGCCAGCTCCCTGGCCCGAAGCCGGGGGCCTCGGCGACCTCAACTCGCCTGGGGCCACCTGAGGGGGCACTTGAATGGTGCCCCGCTGACGACCGTCCCCCTTCCAGCCTCCCGAAAAAATTTACACAAGATACTTGACACTCTCTGGGCATATTGCCGGACCTGCACGACGTGCCGTCATGCACGTACCGATATTGCAGCTTTCCTGTCATTTTCCCAGAAAACACTCCCATGACGATTGGCGTCAAGCAGCACTCCTTCTGTTTTTATACCACTATAAGCAGCATAGTTTTTCTTCATTTTTGTCAACAGATCTTTAAAAAAATCGTTATTCCAGCCGTCAAGGAATTTCCTGTCAACAACAAGTGGTTTAACCTCATTAGCATAAATTTCATAATCTATCTTTTTTATTTTAAACCATAGCGATAAAAATAATGTTGTTTTTAAATACTCTTCTTTATAACTAGAATAATTGTTATAATTAAAAAAATGTATAACAGAGACGTTGAATGATGTGCTTTTTTCAATCAGATAAACAAGATCATACATGTCTCTGCCACTGCCATTGCCAATGCCATTACTAGTCGAATAGTTGAACAAAAACGCCGCCAATTTATATGCAAACAGTGTTGACAAATCAAAAACACGAATTTGCAGATTTGTGTCCGCTTCCAAAGGCCTGCAATCGATGACGGTGTTCTTCACCGGTATCGTTTGGATGTCAATCTGTATGGGCAGAATGGTGTTCCAGTGGATCCTTGCGAGCAAAGCGTAACTTTTCCCTGCCCATTTGTAGAGCGCTCGCTTTTTCAGCTTGATGACCACCCGCAGGTGATCGCCCTCCCGTGTCTCGACGACAGACGCGACTCGGAGGCCCAGATTGCTCAACTCGTCCGTGATGGCAGAGAGACAACTCGAGAAGGAAAAGCTCTCGTCTGCCTCGAGAAGCTCGAAGTCGATGTCCCTGGTGTATCGCGGCAAGCCGTGGAAGAAGCGCAGGGCGGCGGCCCCGCAGAAACAGGCTCTGTCGAAAAAGCCGGTTTTCGAGAGCGCAGCCAGGACAAGCTTCTGAATGCGCTCACGCACCTCGTTCTCTGCATCAAGGTCTTCCTGGTCCACCTCCTTTTCGACCAGCATGGATTCGTACAGCGCAATGTTGGAGGCCGGGAAGCTGTAGGTGTCGACAATGTAGCGGGCCACGAACTTGCGCATGTAGTACCCGTGCAGGGTCCCGTACAGAGGCGCCAAATGGGCAATATACCGCAAGTCAAGATTGAAAAAGTCGAAGTCGTCGACACGAAGGTCGTTAAAAAGCAGGACTTCCACCTCCTTGACGCTTCGCGGGGGATCTTGGGTGAAGAAGTAGTCGCACAGGGCCTTTTCCCTGGTCGCCATCAGGCTTCTCGAGCCATCAAGATCCGTCGCAATGTACAGCCCGCTGGAAAAGGCTCTGGGAGGAATCGACTGATAGTAGAAGATGCCGATTTCCGTCTCGATCCCCTTGAACACGTCACGGTTGCAGGGGAATGCGCTGGAGACATGAAAAACGCTTTCGGGAATAAGATCATACAGGCACAGGGCGTACGGGAGCGAGATGTACGAGGGCTCGACCAGAAGGTTCGCAAAGGAGGTTTCCGAAGGGGCTTCCTCGTCCGTGTACCACCCCGGGCAGAGGCGCCACAGACGATCTTCGCGCACCTCCTGCTCTATTCTTGCCCGTGGATGCGGGTCATCACCGAATCTTGACAGCAACTGCTGGTAAGAAAAGAATGACATGACAACCTCTTTGAGAAATAATACATTAAAGAGTCAGAAACTAGCATCACACTTGAACAAAATAGTCAGAACGATGGATGGAAAGAGTCTGTGTCGTCATCGTAAGATATCTTGGGGTTATTCTCTTCGTATATTAATTTGCACTGTTCAAACATTGGAAGAGTATTTATAAAACAATCTTTATTCCATGTATTAATATGCTTACTTCCTTTTAAAAAATAATTAATATCTCTCATTGCTAATTGATAATTAATTATTTCAAATCTTTCTCCCAAGTACATTGAAATAGTATGGATGTTGAAATCTTCTTGATTATTGAATTGACCAATATTTTCTAGCATCTCTTTTAAATAATAACCATTTATAGATATCCTGTTATTTACACAAAAGTTGTAATCAAACAAATCTCTCCCTTTAGCTCTTGCTACATTTTTCCTGTTCAATAACGCAACCAGTTTTCCAGAAAAAATTGAATTAATTTTGCCTACACTTACACTAAAATTAAATCTACCATATCTAAAATGCTTTATTTCATATTCAGCATATTTTGATCTTTTTGTCTGAACATCAAATTTAAGTTTAAATGTTTCTTCAGATTTAACATTTTTTAGCTATTCTATAATTTATATTATATAGACGATATACATCAGCCTTATTTAAAGAAATTATTCCGCCTACTATAGTTCCATCACCTTGTCGTTTTTCAAATTTACAATTTATACCCATATCAAGAAACATATTTATAATTGGCTTGATATATATTTCAAGTGGAAAATTTCTATTCGTTATGATTGCAGTAAAATCAAGATCTTCAGAATATCTTTTAGTTCCATAAAATAAACTTAAAGCTGTTCCTCCAACAAAAAACACATTCTTGAAGAAATCAGTATTCATAGATAAACAACGAAGTATGTCTATATGCATGCTCTCACTTATTTCAAGTTCTATTCTTCCTTTCGCAAAATTAGGAAGTTTCTTATATTGATTTTTTTCAAAATCTAAACACATATTTACCACTGATCAATACTAAAATATACAATTATAATATGTATAAATTACAACTTTATTAATTTCCTAATAATTGAACATGTTTATCAATGAATAAGATTGCCTTATTCTGTAAGTACATGAGCTGAATCATATAAGTACTACTATTTTATAGAAATTTCACTTTCACAAATGATTTTTTTACAGAAAAAAACAATTGCGTACAAAAAGTCAAAACCGTGATGACAACAGGCACACATGCCCCCGACGCGAGTCAAAGCCTATACGAAGTTCCAGGACATGGCAAGTCTTTTCTGACAGAAATCAGTTCTTTAATACTTTCCGTTTTTGGCCTTTTTTATTGTCCAACACAACTCGCAGACTCGCGTGTCCATGATCTCCTGATCCCTCGCAACATGATGATGTTAGGCGGATTTTCGGCATTTACCCAATGCAGGACAACGCATGTTCCTGCCTCCAGGACAACCTTGAGGCATTCGACATGACATGTCAAAAAAAACATGTGCCGCGCATTTTGTCGTTCAGTCTTTCCCGGACACCCCTCTCTCCCGAGCCCGTTCAATGGCTCCACGCGGCGCCCCTGCTCCAAATTTGCCGCCCGGGATGCGAATTGCCTCTTGACTGCCGATGCCAAAAGGGCAAGGATTGTTCCAGAAGATCACGCCTTGACGAGGGAGCAAAACAGGAAACCGCATCCTCAGCACTCAAGGCCACGAGCCATCATGGCTGCCCGACATGTCTGCTTCCAGCCGCGTTGGCGCACCTTTCAGGGTGCGCGCATTTTCTGGTTCAGGGACTTAAGGACGGCAAAACAGGCGCCAAGCACAGGGCCATGCCACAAAATCGGGCCCAGGCGCCGAGGTACTCACATGCTTGAAATCAAGGGCAAGTTCAACGACGCGAAAGTTTTCACGGACAGCGTGGACGAGGCATCGCTCGCGCAGATCCAGGAACTGTGCGACCAGGAGTTTGTCGCAGGCAGCCGCATCCGGCTCATGCCGGACGTGCACGCGGGCATGGGATGCACCATAGGGACCACCATGACCGTGACCGACAAGATCGTGCCCAATCTCGTGGGGGTCGACATCGGCTGCGGCATGGAAACCATGCGCCTTGCCGAGAAGGACATCGACCTCGAGCTCCTCGACAAGGTCATCCACGAGCGGGTCCCAGCGGGCTTCAACATCCGCCCCGACTGCCACGAGATGCTTTCCGAGGCAAAGCTCTCCTCCCTTGTCTGCGCGCCCCACGTCAACATCGAGCGTGCCGAGAAAAGCATAGGCACGCTTGGCGGCGGCAACCACTTCATCGAGGCCAACAGGGACGACGAGGGCAACCTCTACATCGTCGTCCACTCGGGAAGCCGTCACCTGGGGCTGGAAGTGGCCAACCACTACCAGAAGCTCGCCCAGGAGTCCCTTGGCATTCGGCGCCGCAAGCTTCCAAAGCCCGAGGCAGCCACTCTCCCGAGCTACCTCGCCTACCTTACGGGCGACCTTTTCGACGACTACGTGCACGACATGAAGATCGTGCAGCACTTCGCCGTCATCAACCGCAAGGCCATGGTGGACGAAATCCTCAGGGGCATGAACCTCCACGCCGTGGAAGAGTTCACGACCATCCACAACTACCTCGACACCGATCACATGATCCTGCGCAAGGGAGCCGTCTCCGCCATGGCCGGCGAGAAGCTCCTCATTCCCATCAACATGCGCGACGGCAGCCTCGTCTGCGTCGGCAAGGGCAACGAGGACTGGAACTGCTCGGCACCCCATGGCGCCGGCAGGCTCATGAGCCGCAAGGAAGCGCGCAAGCGCTTTACCGTGGACGAGTTCGAGCGGGAAATGACGGGCGTCTACTCGACCTCGGTCGGCCAGAAGACGATCGACGAATGCCCCATGGCCTACAAGAGCATGGAGAGCATCCTCGAGAACATCGGCCCCACGGTGCACGTGCTCAAGGTCGTCAAGCCCGTCTACAACTTCAAGGCCGGCGACTGACCAGGCATATTTCGGGAGAGCCTGGCGCCCGGCCAGGCCCTCCCCTGCCTCAATGGCGGCTACGCCAGCCTGCAAAAAGGCTCATCGTTGCGGCTCGAAGCCGCAATCGCGCAGCGCATCCTCCACCCGCTCGATGATGCGTCTTGTCGCGCGTTCGCCGATGCCCCGGGCCTGTGCGGTCTTCACGAGGTCGCCATCGGACATGTCCCTGCCCTTCCCGTTCACCATGGCCAGAAGCTCGCCGCGCCATCCCCCGCATGGCACGAGGTCGTAGGCTGGCGCAAGGCGCCAGCGGTTCTCGCGATCAAGCATGAAGGCGACGTTTTTTGAATGTTGGTCGCGGTTTCCAAGCCGCACGTTGAAGATCATGCGCCTGACCATCTCCTCCACGTCCTTCCTGTGTCGGGTCAGATCCGAAACGAGGGCAAGGCAGGAGGCGTAGTCCATCTCGAAAAGGCTGGCGGAATGCAGGAGACCGCAGGCCGTGTGGCAATGGATTTTCAGGCCCTGGCGCCTGTCGAAGCGGCGGACGGCGAAATGTCCCGGACCTTTCGCGGAGGCAAGAAGCCTTGTCTCGGGCATGTCGATGCCCGCAAGGCGCGCGGCTCTCGAGGCCTCATGCTCGAGAAGTCCCATGTTCTCCGGGTCCTGGGGTGCCCGAAACTTGACGATGTACGGCTCCCCGTCCTCCAGCACGAGGGACACCTTGGGCCTGGCACCGCCAAGAAAGCCGCTCAG
>CAZWOT010000163.1:0-5542 GCA_964635595.1 uncultured Desulfovibrio sp. | reverse complement strand
TACCGATGAATGAAATTGCTGAAATCATTCTGCCCAATGTCGGCAGAAGAAAACAAGAGCTTTTTCAGGGAAACAGTCCACACAGTTGTGGATTGGACATGAAAATGTCTGAAGCGGGGGAAGCTTGTCGTCATGGAAGGCCTTTGAGATTCTGGGCTCATGCTCCACGATGCTCAGGAATTGTTAGGAAACAACATGATGCTTTGTCGGAGTGAAATTGGCCATAGAGGCCAGTTTGAGCAAAAAATGGCATCATGTTAATTCCTCGCAGTTCCTCAGGCTGCGGCCAGAAACTGTCCTCCCACCACGAGGGCCACGATGGCCGCTATGCTGATGCCGCAGATGAGGTAGGCCCGCCGCTCCCTCAAGGAAAGCACGGCGCCGATGATGGCGAGCGCGTAGACAAATCCCCACTCGAGCGAGGGCAGCACGGGATAGAGCCCTGCATCGAGAAGGCCTGCGACCACAAGGCAGAGAATGGCGTAGCTTGTGAGATAGAGCAGGGCGTGCCAGACGACGCGTCCGAAGAGGGAGCGCGCGATGAGGGCCTCCGGCGTCGGTATGGGCAGGGCCAGGTTGTTCTGCTCCAGAAGCTCGCCCACGCGGTCGAGAAGGGCGTTCTGGTGCACCCGGTAGCGCAGCTCGCAGAAGGCGCCCGCGTGCGCCGCCACCATGCTCAATATCAGCGGCAGAAGAAGAACGCCCGGCTGCGTCCAGGTGAGCGTGGCGCACAGGGGGAAGAGCAAAAGGTACGCCATCCCCCCGAAGGGCTGGATGACGGAGCCCATGGCAATGACGTCGAGCCAGAGAAGCTCAAGGGTGATGCCGAGCGGCAGGGCCACATCCCACAGGTCCGTCAGATACGCCGTCATGAGACTCAGCGCGAGCGGACGCTCGACGAGACCTATGATGAAGGAAAAGCGCGCTATTCCTATCAGAACAAAAAAAAACAGTAGGGGAGCCCCGCGAGGAAGAGATTAGAAAAGCTGTACATGCGGGGGCCTCATTTTTTCCGAGGGAACGGCGCGAAAATCGAGCTCGGTGTGCTGGGTGCGCACGAGCGTGCGCAGCATGTCGATGTCGTCGTTCGAGAGAGCCACGTGGGGATAGATCTGCTGGCTTCCCTGGGTGTAGTGGATGTTGCCTATGTTGAGGACGGGGATGCGCACGCCCTCGTCGGCGGCGGTGCCCACGTCGCGGCAGTTTTCGAAGAGCACGAAGGTCTCGCTCCCGAGCCTCGCCAGAAGCTCCGGAAGCTCGGAAAGACACGCGAAGTGCACGGTGATGTGCCTCGAGACCGCCAGGGTCATGATCTGCTGGCGCAGCTGATCCCTCGCCAGGGCGTCGTTCACGACGATGAGGTGCTTGGCGCCCGTGTAGGGCATCCAGCCTTCGATGACCTGGCCGTGGATAAGCCTGTTGTCGACGCGGAACCACACGACGGCGCACCTTCCTGTTCTAGCCCTGCGGCTCGGCCTTCTCGCCGGAGAGGCGGCTTTTCAGCATGGCACCGGGAACGACGATGCCCTTGATGCCGGCATCGGCGGCAACCTTGGCGAGCTCGTCCAGGGGAGTTGTCCTGGAGGAGAAGACCTTGAGGACCATGGGCAGGTTGACGCCCGTGACCACCTCCACGTGGTGGGTGGAGAGGAGCGAGAGGGCGAGGTTGGTGGGGGTGCCCCCGAACATGTCGGTCAGGATGATGACGCCCGCGCCCTTGTCGAGACGCTCGGCCGCGTCTTTCAGGCGGCGTACGGTCTCGGGCACTTCCTGGCCCACGTCAACGCTGATGGACGAGCAGTCGCTCAGGGGGCCGAGAATGAACTCGGCCGTGCGCAGAAGCACGTTGCCGTAATCGGCGTGGGCGACCACAATGATGCCGACTTCTATGCTGCCCCCTTCGATGGGGCCTTGGGAGGTCTCAGCGGCCATAGGCGGGAAATGCTCCTCCGTGTCCGGGAACGGCTTCAGAAAAAAGCGAAATCAGGGAATCGATGAAAGTGGGCCAAAACTACAGGCTTTCGAGGGGAAACGCAAGAAACGGCACGTTCTTTTCGACAAGTGGGGACATCTTCTGCTCCGCCATGCCCTGCCTGACTCAGACACTCGCGTCCTTGAACAGGACTTTTGCCTTTTTGTCGCAAAAGGCAGCACCTACATGAAGTATTGTCTCGTACCCTTCGGCTCTGATGCGGGCATCGTACTCCCGGTCCTCGATCTGTTTCAGGGCCATATGTGCATATTGCTCCAGCTCGCCCTCCGAAGGCGCACGCTTGAACTCCAGCACCGCTGCACGAGAGTTGTCCTTGTCCGGAACAAGAACGTCGAAGTATCCCTTGCCTGATTCTCCGTTGGATATTGTTCCAGTATATAAAATTCGCATAAGACCGTATATGATGTCATGATAGGAGGATTCTTTCTTGTCTCGAACGCTGTGGCCTACAAGAAGATAATCTGCAATTTTCTCAAAACTTTTTACATTTTTTGACCATAATGCATCACATAATTCTGTAATTCTATCTTCTGATATAATATTTTCCATCCAAGTTTCTAGCTCGTCATTAAAAACTGTTTGTATTTCTTTATTTGGAATAACAAGTATAGAGTCGCTTGCCTTTTTTACTCCGCGAAATTTTATGCGGTCATCAGGTATTGTGAGATATCCACTCAAAAAAAGTACTGTCCAGAAATTGTTTGGTTTATTTTGGGCACCGGCATAATTCATTTGAGGGTATAGTTTAACTGCAATTGGATTTCCTCTAATAAGCTCAAAAATCTTTGTGCGAATCTCCTTCCTTTTTGAAAATCTACGGATCAAGTTTTGGGCTAATTCGTTGTCGCTCGTGTTGACCCAATATGCTTTCGGTGCCTTCTGAGGATGATTTTGCAGTGTTTTTAAATACTGCATGATGCTCCAAGGGTTGTAGATATCTGTTCGATCACCAAAATGGTAACCGTCATACCATTCCTTGATAGCATCACGCTTGTCTTCAAGCTTGGCTCTGGCAAGAAGACTGTCTACCTCTTTCTGGGTAAATCCAAATAGGTCCGCATACAATTCTTCCGTGATGTCGTAACATTCAAGATTGTTGAGGCCGGAAAAAATGCTTTCCTTGGCAACGCGCAGAATTCCCGTGAGGATGCCAAATCCAAGAGCATTGTTGTCTTTCAAGGCGCGAGAGTAAAACTCTCGCATAAAATTGATCATCTTTTCATAGTATTTATGCTTCGTTGCCGTGCCGAGCGGAGTATCATATTCATCAATCAGCAAAACAGTCTTTTTCCTGTAATGGCAGGTCATGGCATTTGTCAAAACCTGGAGTGATTCTTGCAATGTATTTTTGTTTATACTTCCTTCTATATATTGCTTAATTGTATTTTTATCATCATCTTCAACACGTTCACTTGTCAAAAGATATTTATGTCTTACACATATTTTACGTATTATCTTCCAAAGTGATTCAACAGCATCATCAAAATTTTCTTTTTCTTCGTCCTTGAAATTCAAATAAATCAACGGAAACTTATTCATCCACTCCTGACAGAGCTTTTCATTTTTTGAGACTTGCAGACCAGAAAAAATATCCTTACTGTCCTTTTGATTGTCAAAAAATTCAGAAAGCATGTTTATGAAGAGTGACTTTCCGAAACGCCTTGGACGAGTAAAAAGGGTGACCTTTGATGAAACGCTAAAGTCATCAGGAAAAGCAGGATTTTGAAGAAACTCTTTGATGAACCAGGTTTTGTCGACATAGCAGCCTCTATCTTTACGTATTTGGGCAAAATCTGCATCAGTGATAATCTTTAGCATGTCTGCTTCTCCAATATTTCGCAAGATTTTCTATTTTCCCGTGTTTACCGTGCTAGGCTCGACTTGAGTCTGGCTGTGTTTTGTCAGTGTTTCAATGCTTATCCAAAGCTGGTGCGTGCGATGGCCTCAAGATCTTCCAAAGGCGAATCGCATTAGAAAAAAGCGCTTGTTTCCCGCAAGGGAAATCCGCCAGGAGGCAAAGTTCGTATTGACCGTCAAAAAAAATAGCAAAGGAAGAAACAGACCGCAAATTCGGATGGGGACTGATTGAAACCAGTCGTTTGTTGCTCGCGGCGATATTTGTTTTGTCGGTGCGTTTGCGGTCTTCCTGGCCAATTTCCTTGAAGATCCGCGTTTTGGGACTTTTCTTTTCCCCCGCCTTTCCCTAGCCGAGATGGATGTGGGGGTGCTCTATGGTCGTGGGAAAGCCCGCCTGCTTGAGGGCGTGGCCAAGGACCTCGGCCACGGCCACGGAGCGGTGGTGGCCGCCGGTGCAGCCGAAGGCGAGGGTGAGCCTGTACCTGCCCTCGCTCTCCATGAGGGGCAGGATGAAGAAAATGAGGTCCTGGAGTTTCGCGAGAAAATCCCTGGCCTTGGGCGTCGCGAAGACGTAGTCCGCCACGTCCGGATCGAGGCCGGACTTTTCGCGCAGCTCGGTCACGAAGTAGGGGTTGGGCAGAAAACGCAGGTCGAAGACGTAGTCGGCCTCCTTGGGCACCCCGTGCTTGAAGCCGAAGCTTGTCACCAGCACGCGCAGGCTGCGCTCGTTGTCCTCGCCGTTGCGGAAGCGCTTCTGGATGACGCGGCGCAGATCGTGGATGGAGAGGGAGGAGGTGTTGATGACCATGTCCGCCTGGCTCCGCAGATGCGAGAGCCTGCGCCGCTCCATGAGCACGGCGTTTTCGAGGCCCACGCCCTCGCGCTCCAGGGGATGGGGGCGCCGTGTGGTCTGGTAGCGGCGCATGAGAACGGACGTGTCCGCCTCGAGAAAGATGAGCTGCGGGGTGTAGCCCGCCTGGCGAAGCGACTGCAGAACGTCGCCTATCTCGTTCAAAAAGGTCGACTGGCGGATGTCGAGACCAAGGGCGATGCCCTTGAAGTGGCTCATGGACGGGCGCGACATGAGGGCCGCCATTTCCGGGGCCATGCTGGCCGGAAGGCCGTCCACGGTGAAGTAGAGAAGGTCCTCGAAGACCGCCATGGCCGTGCTCTTGCCGGAGCCGGAAAGCCCGGTCACGATGCACAGGCGAAGACCCCGCCCCGGGCGGGTGAACTTGCTCTCCTGGCCGGGGGCCACGTCCACGGCGCTTTCCGTGTGCGCGTGCAGGGGGTCCTGCACTGCGGCGCCTTCCAGGGCGTCCTCGCGTGCGCCCGCACGGGCGTCGTCCGGCACGCAGGGCCCGGGTGCCGAGTCCGACCTGTCGGCAGGGCCGGCAGGACCGGCACCGGGAGCAGCGCCGTCCCTCGTCTCTTCGGGCGTCCTGTCCCTTTCGGCGTGCGTCCTTGTCTCGCCCATGCCGGCCTCGTCCAGTATGCTGCGGGATGGGCCCCCTTCAAAACCTCTCGTTGATTTGCCGGGGGCCCATCCCCTGATGTTGTCCTCGCGCCCGCTCCCTTGTGGAACGGGCGGCGAGCCTGTTCGACCCCGCTACACGATGGGGTCGATGAGCCCGTACTCGCCGGTGCGGCGGCGGTAGATGACGTTGATGCGGCCGTTGTCGGCGTTGAGGA
>CAZWOT010000162.1:0-5602 GCA_964635595.1 uncultured Desulfovibrio sp. | reverse complement strand
ACACCCCCAGCAAGGCGACAACTAAAAAACAAACGTTATTTTTGAGCAGTTCCTTAGCAAAAAAGGGACCTGGCGTTTGTGGCCAGATCCCTGAAATTCTTTGATTTTTCAAGCTGGTCGGGATGAAAGGATTTGAACCTTCGACCCCTTGAACCCCATTCAAGTGCGCTCCCAGACTGCGCTACATCCCGACAGCGAAGTGCACCCTACCCGCACTCGATGGGGCTGTCAAGAAAAATCCGGCAATTTCTTTCAAAGAAAGGACAGGGCGGCCATGCTGGCCGAAATCCGGGGATGTTTGGAGCCGACGGCTCATCCCTTTCTTGCCCGTCCCTGCCCCCTGGAGTAGACATTTCGGCTGGATGCGGGTGTCCGTCTCCGCCTCTCCCGCATGTCCAGCCGCCCCTGCCGCTCACCTCTTCTTCCGCTTCTTGCCGACCACTCCCCCATGCCCTTCCTGGTCCTTGGCCTTTTCGCGCTGGCCCTTGTTCTGGCCATAGTTCTCGACGTTTCCCTCCTCTGGGCGCTTGGTTTCGGCCACGTCCTCTTCTTCGCCAACGCCCGCTCCAGGGGTGTTGCGTCAAAGCGCCTTTTCAGGGCGTCCCTCGAGGGCATCAGGGCGGTTTCCCCCATCCTCGTCGTCTTCGTGCTCATCGGCATGCTCACGGCCGCCTGGCGGGCGTCCGGGACCATCGCCTATCTTGTGGCCCTTGCGCTCTCCCATGTCGAGCCCGCCCTCTACCTGCCTTCGGCCTTTGTCCTGAACGCCGCCCTCTCCTTTCTCCTGGGCTCGAGCTTTGCCACCGCGGCCACCCTCGGCGTCATCACCATGTCCCTTGGAAACGCCCTCGGCATCATGCCCGCCCTTTCGGCAGGCGCCATACTGGCCGGCATCTACTTTGGGGACCGCTGCTCGCCCATGTCCACGAGCGCCCATCCGGTGGCCACCGTCACCGGCACCCAGGTGCATGCCAACATCCCCCGCATGTGGCAAAGCGCCCTGCCGGCCCTTGTCCTCTCGCTCTGCATCTACGCGGGGGCATCCCTCGTTGTCCCGTCGGGCAGCGCGGAATCGTCAGCCTCCTTTGACGCGGCCGCCCTCTTTGCCCGCGAGTTCGACCTTTCCTGGCCCCTGGCCCTGCCGGCCCTGCTGGTCCTTGCCTTGAGCCTTGCCAGGATCAACGTCCGCGTGGTCATGCTGGCAAGCATCCTTGCAGCCCTGGCCTTCTGCCTTGCCGGCGAGGGGAGGCAGGCCCTTGCCCCGGCCGATCTGCCGAACCTTCTCCTCTTCGGTTTCGAGGCACGGGACGCCCGGGTCGCGGCCCTCATGAACGGCGGCGGCATTCTCTCCTTTGCCGTGGTCGGAGGCATTGTCTGCCTCTCCTCCTCCTATGCCGGGCTCTTCAGGGAAGGCAGGCTTCCCGACTCCTTCTCGCCCCTGGTCCTGGCCCTCTCGAAGCGCTTCGGGAACTTTGCGCCGTATCTCGCGATCTCCACCCTGCTCTCGGCCCTGGCCTGCAACCAGACCCTGCCCATCATGCTGACCTCGCAGCTCACCCAAACGCTTCCCGTCAGCAAGGAGGCGCGGGCCGTGAACGTGGAGGATTCGGCCGTGGTCATTCCGGCGCTTCTGCCCTGGTCCATTGCCTGTGCCATGCCCCTGCGGATGCTCGAGGCCCCCAATCTCTCCGTTCTCTTTGCCGTCTATCTCTGGCTCATTCCCCTCTCGCGCCTGTTCTTCACGCCAAAGGTTCTCCAGCCCCGGGGCGGCGGCAAATAAAAAAATCTGTCCGCAGGACATCGGCCACGACAAAAAAGGGCGGAACCCCATGGCCTGTCTTCGCCCCTGCTTGACACCCCCGCCTCCATTCTCAAAATGGGCGTGCGGGCTCCTTCTCCCCCGTCAATCGCCCCGGCACGCGCAAAAGCCCGCGCCTGACGCCAGGCTTCCTTGAAAACACAGGCACCGTCCACAGGTTGATCATGACCAAGATCGTTCTCATAGTCCTTGTTCTCGCCTTCGCGGGCTTTCTCTTCTCCCAAGTTGCCGGGCAAAAGCCCCTGCGGGGCATGGTGCAGGCGCCAAACGGCAAGGAGCAGCTTTTCCTCTCCCGCGCAAGGCCCGCGCTCACCTTCGCGCTTGCCGAGGAGCGGCCGCTTCTCGCCGCGGGCTGGTGCTCCATCCAGCCGGAGAGCCGCATTTCCTGTCCGGGCAGCGCCAAGGCCTGGCTTGCCCTCTACGGGCACGAGAAGGGCGTCATTGCCTGCGCCGTGGCGGATGCCGAGGGCCGCTGGGAATGGGACGAGGGACATCGCGCCCCCTTCCCGACCCTGCGCGACATGCAAAAGGACCTGGGCACCCACACCCTCTTCGAGACCGTCTATGTCCTCGACGCCGAGCACGATCCCTTCTGCAGGGACACAAGCTCGACCTGCCTCGTCTATCGGGCGAAGCTCCTCCTCGAGGTCCACAAGTGCCAGGTTCTCCTCGAGTACCACGAGGACATCCCGGCCGATCTGCTTTCCAACATCCGCTACGAGAACGACTATCTGAACGCCTTCCAGGAGCGCGCAAGGGCCGCGGCCAAAATCGTGCGCCTCGAAAGGGAGGAGGCGGAAACCATGGCGAAGAACATCGCCAGGATGGACACCCTCGACAAGGGCATCTCGAGAAGGGACCTTGCCCGCTGGACCGGAAAGATGCACCGCAAGGGCGGCATCTAGGAAAACGGGAGAGGCAGGACGCGCCCCAAACACGGCCCCGAACACGACCCAAACGCGATTCAAGCCTTCCCGAAGCAGCGCAGGCGTATCGTCCCAAGGCCGCTGTTTGAGAAAAAAGGTTTTTGAAACCCGATTTGTTCCGAGTTTCTTGCTCGGCGAATCCGGGTGTCTTGCCGCCTGCCCACGCAAAACTGTTCTTGCCCATAAATTGAAGCCCGCATTTTTCTGGATTTTGGCAAATTACCGACTGTTTTTTGCCAGGAAAAGCGTTTGTCTCCTTGAAGCAATTCCCCAGAATTTTGCCTGTTTCACAAATCACATATCCGGCTGCCTTTCCAGGGAACAGGCAGGCAGGCGTCCATTTCGACACATTGACGGCGATTGTCCGGGGGGCATGCCGGCCGGGGCCTGCCTGGGCACATATTGCCTTTCCCGAGTGCAAGGGTCGGGAATTTGGCCAAATCTCCCGCTCCGGACCCGGACGTTCAAAAGCATGTCCGCAAAGGAACAAGGAAGCGGCAAAAATTTGCGCGCTTCTTGAATCGGCCGTGAATTGGGCTATAAACAGGGAAGGGTCGCGTCTCTCCCTTTGTTTGGACGCGGCTTTTCTCCGATATTTCAACGACTTGCGAAAAACACCGGCGAATTTTGGGCAGGCGCGTGCCTGCCCCCAAAGTCGCAAGTCTGCATCAGGAGGCCCCGATCGGGGAAGCCGTTCCGGCCTCGCCGCCAGGCTCCCGAACCGCCTCCAAAAACAAGCCACAGGTCGCCCATGAAACTGGACAGCGTGTTTCCCTTTCTGAAAGCCGCCCGAGGCTACACGGTCAAGGACTTCCAGGCCGACATCATGGGCGCCCTGACCGTGGCCCCCATGGCCATGCCCCAGGCCATGGCCTACGCGCTCATCGCCGGCGTCCACCCGCAGTACGGCATCTACACCTGCATCTTCCCGGTCATCGTGGCCGCCCTCATGGGCTCCTCGCGCTTCTTGATCGCGGGACCCACCAACGCCATCTCCATGGTGCTCTACTCCTCCCTCGGCACCGTGACCATCGGCGGAGTGCTGGCGAGCGATCTGCCCGCGGACGTGCTCATGCCCTACATCTTCATGATCGCGATTCTTTGCGGTCTCATCCAGATAGGCATGGGCCTCGCACGCCTCGGCGAGCTCACGAACTTCATCTCCCACTCGGTCATGACGGCCTTCGTGACCGGTGCGGCCCTCCTCATTGCCGCTGGGCAGCTGCCCACCATTCTCGGCATCGACCTGCCCAAGCTCTCGGGCTTTTTCCCGCAGGTGGCCGTGGCCTTTGCGCTCGTCGAGGAAACCAATCCCTGGAGCTTTCTGACCACCGTGGGCACCATGGTGCTCATACTCCTCTTCAAGCGCATCTCCCGCCGCTTCCCGGCAACGCTCGCAGCCCTCGTGGTGGTGGGGGCCCTGGCCGCCCTTCTGGGCGTCCACGAGCACGGCGTGCGCATGGTGGGCTCCATTCCGAGCGCCCTGCCGCCGCTCTCCTTCCCGTCGACATTTGATCCCGCCATCTGGCGCGAGCTCTTTTTGCCGGCTCTGGCACTGGCCCTGCTCGGCACCGTGGAGTCCCTGACCATCGCCAAGCAGATGGCCACCATCAAGAAGGACCCCTTCGACGCATCCAGGGAAATGATAGGCCAGGGCCTCGGCAACGTGGTGGCGGGCTTCACGTCCTCCCTTCCCGGTTGCGGCTCCTTCACCCGCTCGGCGCTCATGTTCGCCTCCGGCGGACGCACCCGCTTCGGCGGGGTGATGACCGGCGTCATCGCCCTTCCCATGCTCTTTCTGCTGGCGCCCCTGGTCAGCTGGCTTCCCATGCCGGCCTTGAGCGGCGTCCTGCTCCTCGCCTGCGCGCAGATGATCAACTTCGAGTCCCTGCGCCTCGCCTTCGAGACCACCAGGGTCGACCGCATCGTCCTCGTCGTCACGCTTGCCTGCACCCTGCTCCTCGATCTGGAAAAGGCCATCTTCATCGGCGTCGTCATCAGCCTCGTCCTCTTCATCTACGTGACCTCGCGCCCGCACGTGCGCCGCGTGCCGAAGAACAGCCCCCTCCTCCACTCCTGCCCCGACAAGCCCAAGGGCCTCGTGGTCTACGCCGTGGAGGGCGCCCTCTACTTCGGGGCCATCCACGAGCTCGAGCGTCGCCTCACCAAGCTCGAGAAAAGCTCGGTGCGCCTCATCGTCCTGCACATCAACCGCGTCATCTTCATCGACGCCTCCGGCGCCCACGCCCTCATGCTCTTCCTCGAGCGCTGCTACGCCCGCTCCGTTCCGGTGGTCCTCGTGGTCAGCAACCGCGAGGTGCGCGAGACCCTGCGGCGGGCCGGCATGCTCTCCTACCTGAGCGAGGGCTTTCTCACCCACCGAGTCGAGGACGGCCTGCGCATAGGAACCGATCTTTTGAACCGCATCTCCTGCTACCACCACGAGGACGAGGCGCACGGCGCGTCCCACGGACCCGCCGGCAACGTGACCCGGGTCAACACGAACCTCTCTCCCGACAGGCCCTGACGGCCGAATTTTCCACCGGGCCCGCAAGGGCCCCATCCAGCTCTCCGGAACGCGGAGCCGCCCGAGGACGCATCCAGGCACCCTCAGGCGGTTGTTCCTTGTTCCCGACAGACGCCTTGCCATAACGGGCCCGGCGCATGTGAACGGATCTTCTGAACCGCATTTCCTGCCGCCACAAAGACTAGGGGCACGGCAAGTCCAATGGCCCCGCCAACAACGTGGCCATGGTCGACACGAACCACGGCCCCGACAGGCACTAACGACATGTTCTTAAGTAAAGAGTTCCCAATCTGTTGCACCTTTTCGCCAGGAAGGGATTCTAGCAGGCAC
>CAZWOT010000161.1:0-5624 GCA_964635595.1 uncultured Desulfovibrio sp. | reverse complement strand
GCGCCCGGTGGATGAATCAATACCCCGTCATTTCGCTTACCTTGAAGGACGTCAACATGGACAGCCATGAGCTGTCCCTGAAAGAGATTCATTCTCGAGTTCGCAAATTATGCAACCGTCACAAGTATCTGTTGTCCAGCGAACGCGTGGCTGACGACGACAAGGACAATATGGAACAGTGTCTGGCACGAACGATCGACGAGTTCGAATTGGGTCGCTCTCTCTTCGTTCTGACCAGTGCCCTGTCCAGCTATTACGAAAAACCAGCCATCGTTCTCATCGACGAATACGACGTTCCGGTCGCAAAGGCTGCCGAGAATGGTTATTATGACAAGATGATCAAGTTCATGCGGCTCTTCCTGTCCCGAGCCCTGAAAACAAATCCCCATCTCAACTTCGCCATTCTTACGGGAGCTCTGCGCATCACCAAGGAAAGCATCTTTACCGGGCTCAACAATCTGGATTGTTTCGATATTTCATCTCCCGAGTATGAGGATATCTTCGGCTTCACCCAGGACGAAGTGGACAAGATGCTGGCAGATGCCGGTTTTGAGGACAGGAGGGACATCATCAGGGAATGGTACGACGGGTACCATTTTGGGGATCGTACGGACATGTACTGTCCCTGGAGCATCACGAAGTACCTGCGCGCCTTGCAAAAACGCCCCAGGGAACCGCAGGCCTGGTGGGTCAACACAAGTGAAAACGCGCTGACGCGGGACTTTGCCAAACGCCTTCCCGATGGGGCAAAGGTGCATGAAAATTTTGCAATTCTCCTGGGCGGAGATCCCATTGCGGTCACGCTCAACCCGTGCATGAACTACATCGATATCTTCACGGATGCGGACAACTTCTGGACATTGTTGTATCTGACCGGATATCTCACCATGGCCAGAGATCCCGATCTTTTTCAGGTCGACACAAACTCCGAGGAGAGCCTCCTTGTCATCCCAAACAGGGAAGTACGTGAGGTCTTCCAGAAGGAACTGAAAGTTCTGCTGAAGGACATTCTTCCCGAAAACCTGAGAACGGCCCTGTACGATGCCCTCTGGAAGCAGAATGCACAGGAACTGGAAAAGCTGCTGACCGTCATGCTGGAAGGATGCAGCGTGCATGACGCCAAGGAAGCCTGGTACCATGGCATGATGTATGGCATTCTGCTGCCGAAGAACGAGAGAACCAATTCCAACAGGGAGTCTGGTCATGGTCGCTACGATCTCTACCTGCCGGACAAGCAGAACTCGCGTGCAATGGTCCTTGAGTTCAAGCGCGCGACTTCCGAGGGCGAGCTGGAAGCGGGCGTGCGGGATGCCCTGACGCAGATAGAGGAGAAGAAGTACGATCAACGTCCCAGGAAAGAGGGGTACAAACGCATACTGCGGGTAGGCATTGCCTTTTTCGGAAAATCGGTGAAGGTCGGCTTTGAAGAGGTACGTGTCTAGCTCTGTCAAACCTCGAACTGTGTCAAATCGAATGTATCCGTTCAGGGGGGTGGCCAGGCTCAGCCACTATTTTGAGGCAGTATGAGCCCGATATCCAGTCATTGGGCAGGTCAGAACTCGACCAATCTTGAACTGGCAATCATCGTCGTATGACGCAAATCCCGACATCAATCAGGTGTGCTCTGCGTAAATTTTATTATGGGTGGGACTGGCATATCCCATTGAAATGAGATATGGGAAGCTCATGAAGCAGATTATTGGGGAAATTTCTGATCGCATCCCAAGCCGGGAAGAGGTCGCGATTCTCTCTCATGACGAGCTGAGAGAGCTCAATATCCACCTGCTTGATATGCTCAAGAGCAAAGAGCATGAGATCCAGAGTCTGCGGCAGGAATATGAGGAACGTCTGAAGAAGCAGCAACATGAATATGAGGAGCTCCTCAAAAATCAGCGCATGGAGTACGAGGCTCGTCTCGACAAGGCGACTCAAACTCTTGAGGCCCGTAATGAGGAGCTGGAACGTAAGATTAATGACCTCCTGCGCAAGCTCAACACGAATTCAACCAACTCAAGCCTACCTCCGTCCAAGGACCGCATAGGTTTCGACAGATCTTCCGACAAGGATGACAAGGACAAAAACGATGGTGGAAAACCTCCTGCGTCAGGCAAGCCGCGCAGTAGGGGCGGACAAAAAGGACATAAGGGACACAGCATCCATTTCTCGCCAATTCCAGAATCAAGCGCAATCGCGGCAGGGGGGCCGCCAGAGCCACTTTCCAGCAATCTTCACCTCGCAGAGAGAGGCTCAAGCTTGCGCTGTAGCCCCCAGGGCGGAGCGCGCAAAGCTTTACAAGGCCGCGGAGTTGCGGAGCGCCGCAGGCTTGGCCTTGTAAAGCTGAAGCAGCGAAGCAAAAGGGGGCGAGTAGCGCATGCTTGAGCCCGCGGGAAATGCCACCAACACAGGGAGTTGCACTTGAATCTGGTCTACGGGTCTATACTCCGGATGAAGTCCAGGACTGCCGTCCAGAGCAGTGTAGTTGCGGGTGCAAGGACTTTGTGGACGAACATCCCATCTTCGTGCACCAGTGGAACGACTTGCTTCCCATGTTGGTCAATGTGCGCCATTTCCAGGTTTTGGAAGGAAAGTGCTGCAACTGCGGCAAATCGGTCAAAGGCCGCCTGCCTGCCGAACACACCAAGGGATTTGGACCACTCTTGACCTCACTGGTAGGCGTTCTGTTCTCCACCACGGGCGCCAGCGCGCGGCAGATTGAGGATTTCTTCAGTTCCGGCCTCTTTGTTACCAACGCCGGAGAGAGCATCAAGGTCTCTCTGGGGTCGGTGATGGAGTTGCGAGATCGTTGCTCACGCTCTCTGATTCCGCATTACGAGGCGATACAGGATATCGCCAGAGTTGCGCCCATCAACCATATCGACGAAACCAGCTGGCCCACATTCGGGCCAGAGGGGAAACACAAAAACTGGCTGTGGGTCATGCGGTCGAACTTTGTCTCTCTCTTCAAGATCGACCCACATCGCAGTCGGGAGGCATTCAATGCGCTCATAGGCGACTGGAAGGGGTTCCTGATATCGGACGACTACGCGTTGTACCGCAGGTGGGATGAGGAGAAGAGGCAGGCCTGCCTTGCGCACCTGATTCGTGCCGCCAAAAAGCACTCGGAGGACCCCGACCCGGACCTTGCCAAATGGGGCACCCGGTTGCTCAAGGAATTGCGGCGCCTCTCCCAAATGTCCAAAAAGGCCCCGACCTGTGGGGAGTGGCAGGCCTGGGTAATGCGCATGAAACGTTTGTTCCGTAGTTTGACAGGGCGTAAGGACAGTCTTGGCAATCTGGCAAGACGCCTTGAGAAATTCTTCGTCTCGCTCTACACATTCCTCCGCGTCCTTGGCGTGAAGTCCACGAACAACGACGTCGAACGCGATGTGCGACCCGTGGTGCGCCGCAAGATCTCATACGGGAGCACGGACGAACGCGGTCTGCGCTGGACGGAAAGGATATACTCGGTTTTGAAGACCTGCATGGCGAACTCATGGTCCTTTGTCGACCTGTTGCAGGGAGCGGTGACAAGTTTCCTTTCCCACAAGCCCCAGGACCTCTCTCGTTATTCAGAACTGAAGCGTCAGGCCATTGAAGCACGTGTCCAATTGGGGCTGGATCCAGCTACCCCCTGAACGGATACGGAAATGTCCTATCCCCTGGTGGGACAGGGAGCGATGGAGCGGGCCACGAAGTCGATGGCCTGCTCGTAGAAGCCCTCGGGGGCGTAGGGGGTGAGCACGCGGGTGCGGTTCACACCCACCATGCAGGAAACGATGATGATGGCCGTCTGCACGGGGTCCACGTTGGCGATGGAGCCGTCTTCCACGCCGCGCTTGATGGCGTCGATGAGGACGTCGTGGATTTCGGTGAACTTCTCGATCATGATGTCGCGGTCGGCCGAGGTCTTCATGTCCGAGTAGGGCGAGCAGCGCACGAGCACGAGCCAGTTGCTCTCGGGGTCGATGGAGAAGTCGAGATAGGCCCGGCAGTAGTTCAGCACGGCCGACATGCCGTCGCGGGCATCCGCGGTCGCGGCCAGGAGCTTGACGTGGAAGTTCTCGAGCACGTCGAGGCCGCAGGCCAGAAAGAGTTTTTCCTTGTTGCCGAAGTGGTGCGTCAAGAGCCCCATGGCCACGCCGGCGCGCTCGGCAATTTTCTTGAAGGTGGTCTCGTTGTACCCGCACTCGCCAAAGAGTTCCTTGGCGGCCTGAAGCAGGGCTTCCTTTCTGCTGACTGACATGGGGCGTCCCCTGATTGTGGTTTGCTTTTTTAGGCCTGTCTCCTTTGCCTTCGCGGCGCCGTCAGGCGGCCGAATGCGAAAAGGCGCAAGAACAAGCAGACAATATGTACAGTCAAACAGTTCCCCGCGTCAACTGTTCGGATACGGGGAAATCGGGCAACGAGGCCGCTTGCGCCCAAAAAACGAATACCCGGGCAAGGCCCTTGCCCCGCCCTTGGCATATGTGAAGTCCCCTGATTTCGAGCAGTTGCAAAAACGGCGATCAACCCCCTGTTCCGATTTGCGGGATCTTGTGTAAGGAACGCTTCAGGACCGTTTCTTCGGCAAAGCCTGCCGAAAATGCCAGCAGGGGCCCCTGGCGGGATTTTCTGGTCTATCCGCGGCTTCTGCGAAAGGCGTTTTGACCATACTCGCCAAGCTTGGTGAGGCGCTTGTCCACCTTCTCGTAGAGGGAGCCCTTCGTGAAGGTTCCGTCCTTGCGCCGGCGCCCTGCGGGCATGCCGGTGAGCAGGAACAGGGCCTCCTCGATGGTGCGCACCGGGTAGACAGCAAATTTTCCGGCGTCCACGGCCTCGAGGACGTTGGGGGCGAGCATGAGCTGGTCCACGTTGTCGGCGGGCAGGATGACGCCTTGCGTTCCGGTCAGCTTCTGGCGCGAGCAGACCTTGAAAAAGCCCTCGACCTTCTGGGTCACGCCGCCCACGGCCATGATCTGCCCCGAGTGGCTCACGGCTCCGGTAAAGGCCAGATCGAGGCGGATGGGCACTTCCGCAAGGGCCGAGAGGAGCGCCGCAAGCTCGGCGCCCGAGGCCGAGTCGCCCTCGATGCCGGCGTAGCTTTGCTCGAAGAAGAGCGAGCCCGAGAGCGAGAGGGGCTTTTTCGAGGCAAAGACGCCGGTGAGGTAGCTCACCAGGATCATCATGGCCTTGGTGTGGATGGGGCCGCCCAGTTCCGCCTCGCGCTCGAGGTCGGTGATGCCGTCGTGTCCCACGCCCACGGTGCAGGAGATGCGGTGGGGCAGGCCGAACTCGAAGTTGCCGTAGGTCGTCACCGCAAGCCCGTTCACCTGGCCCACGGCCTTGCCCTTGGTCTCCACGCGAATCATGTTGCGGTCGTACTCTTCCATGTAGATGTCTTCCACAAGATTCACGCGGTAGGTGCGCGCGGCGTAGGTCTTCTCGAGGATGGCGCCGGTGACGACGCTGGCGCCTTCCATGCGGGCAAGGGCCGCGGCCTCCACCATGTACTCGCGGATGATGGGAAACTTGAGGGAGAGGCGCTTCTGGTCCTCGCAGATGTGCGAGCCAAGCTCCACCAGCCAGGCAAGGGCCGTGCGGTCGAAGGGCGGAAGATTGTCCGCCTCCACGATGCGGCACACGGC
>CAZWOT010000160.1:0-5642 GCA_964635595.1 uncultured Desulfovibrio sp. | reverse complement strand
CTCATCATCCCCAAGGCCCACTGCAAGGACATCTTCGACGCCGACACGAGCGTGGGACAGGAAGTCCTTGCCGCCATGCAGAAGGTGGGCGAGGCCCTCAAGAAGGTCACGGGCTGCCCGGGCGTGAACATCCTGCAGAACAACGGCCGCGCCGCGGGCCAGATGGTCTACCACCTGCACTGGCACGTCATCCCGCGCTTCGCGGGCGACGGCTTCACCCTCTGGCCCCAGAAAAAGTACGCGTCCTCCGAGGCCATGAACGAAATGGCCCAAAAGCTGCGCGAGGCGCTCTCCTAGGACCGCTCCCGAATTCATCGCCCGAAGGTTCCGGACAGGGGCCTTCGGGCGTCCCCTTGCCCATATCCCCCTCGCATCTGCATGCAGGAGCATCATGCGTGTTCTTGTCTTCATCCCCGCCTACAACGCGGAAAACTCCATAACGAGCGTGCTTGACCGCATCCCGCAGGAACTTGCGCAGCACCACGAGGTGCATGTGCTCGTCAGCGACGACGCGAGCAGGGACAGGACGTTTGATGCGGCGAAAAGGCATCTGGCCGGCTTCTGGTGCCCGGGCGAGGTCATTCGCAACAATCCCAACCAGGGCTACGGCGGCAACCAGAAAGTCGGATACCGGCATGCCATGAACAGGGGCTTCGACGTGGTCGCCATGGTGCACGGGGACGGCCAGTACGCTCCCGAGTGCCTGCCGGCGCTCCTCGCCCCCTTCGAGCGGGCAAACCCGCCGGACGCGGTCTTCGGCTCGCGCATGATGCATCAGAAGGACGCCCTGAAAGGCGGCATGCCGTTCTACAAGTTCCTTGCCAACAAGTTTCTCACCCGTCTGCAGAACAAGACCCTCGGGACCAATCTCACCGAATTCCACTCGGGCTACCGGCTCTACCGCGTGGAGGCCCTGCGCAAGCTTCCCCTGGAACTGAACAGCCAGGGTTTCGATTTCGACACGGAAATCATCATCCAGGTGGTCTACAGCGGCGGCACCATCGAGGAGCTGCCCATCCCGACCCACTACGGCGACGAGGTCTGCCACGTGAACGGGGTGGACTACGCCCTGAAAATCCTGCGTGCGAGCCTCAAGGCCAGGCTCGTGAGCATGGGCATCTTCCACGACCCGAAATTTGCCTTTCCCGAAACCGAGCGGGCCGCCGCCGTCGACCCCCTCTCCTTCGCCTCCACTTCGAGGACCCTTTTCGACATGGTTCCGGCAAAAAGCCGGATCCTCGATCTCGGGCACTCCGGAAAAAGCCTCGTGGACGCCCTCGAGACCCGCAAGGGCTGCTCCTTCCTCCAGCCCCGGACCAGTTTGGCGCGCATGCGGGGACAGAGCGGCAAATCAGGCAATTTCAAGGAGCCGACAAGCATCGACGCCGCTTCGTGGGACGAAGTGGACGTCGTTCTCGCCCAGGACCTCCTGGGACGCGCGGACAATCCCGAAGAGGCACTGCGGGCGCTGCGCGGGAGATTGTGCGCGAGACCCGAGGTGCGCGTGCTCTTCACCTGCGCCAACACGGGCTTTTTCATCACCCGCCTCATGCTGCTCGCGGGACAGTTCAACTATTCGCGCAGGGGCATCCTCGCCCTCCATCACAAGCGGCTCTACACGAAATCCTCGTTTGCCAGGGCCTTGAGATACGGCGGCTTCGAGACGAGGGCCATGGCCGTCGTTCCGCCGCCGTGGCAGATGGCGCTAGGCGACACGCGCATGGCGCGCCTTCTTTTTGCCCTCACGAAACCGCTTGCGAGACTGCTCCCGGGCCTTTTCGGCTGGGAGTTCATCTTTGACGCCTACGCCCGGCCAAGCGCAGCCTACGTCCTCAAAAAAGCCGAACGATGAGCATTTCGAGGCCGTCCATGTCGACCAGCGGCGCGCAATCCAGCACAAGGGCAGAGGCGCTGTCCGAAAAAACCATGACCATGTGCGGGGCCGGGACCTCCTGCCCGGCGGCCGGCCTCGCGCGGCCCTTCTCGCTGACCCGCACGGATCTTTTCGTTGTCCTCGGGCTTCTCGTCTATGCCTTTCTCGTCCACGTGGGCCGCGTGGGCGACAGCCTGGACGGCCTGGCCCTTTCGACCGACCCGGCCATGTACGCGGCCATAGCAGCTGCCTGGGACAATCCGGCAAACTTTGCGGCCGACGCCGTCTTCTCCAACCCGGCCTTTTTCGCGACGCACGTCACGCCGGTGGTGAAGCTGGCGGCCTTTTTCGCGGAGGACGGAAACTACGCCCTCGGCTACCTGAAGATCACCGGGGCCGTGCTCTTTCTGCACCTTTCGGCCTACTACCTGCTTGGCAGGCTCCTCTTCGGACAGTGGTGGAAAGCCCTTGTCTTCTGCCTGCTCATGAGCTGCTGCTACTGGACGCCCTGGGGAACCTACTGGGGCGCGGGCTATCGCGACTACACGCCAAGAACCCTGTTCGACGCCTTCTTCGGCCTTTTGCTCTGCGCGCTCTTTTATGTCCGGCAAAGGCCCGTCCTGTGGCTTCCCTTCATGTTTGCGGCAGGGCTTCTCGTCCATGTCCATTCCGTGAGCGCCCTGCCGGCAGCGGCCGGCTTCTGGCTCTGTTTCGCGGCAAACAGGCCGAAGGGCACATCCATGGTCCCGCACCTGGGCTTCCTTGCCCTCGCGGGGCTCATGTTCCTTCTGCCGCTTGCCCCCTACGCGCTGGTCTATCTGGGCGGAGGCGAGGGCGTGCGCCTTTGTGCGGACGACGTGGCCTTCATGGACAGGCTCACCCGTCTGCGCTTTTCCCAGGACTTTGCCGACTGGCAGCATGGCATGGCGTGCTTCTACAGGCAGTACACCCTGAACCTTGTCCTGCCGCTCGCCCTCCTTGCCACCTGGGTGCTTGTCCGTCATGGGGACGGGCGCGAACGGCTCGTCTGCAAGCACGTCTGGCTGCTCGTGGCCGGCGTCTACCTCGTTCTTGCCCTCTACGTGGCGGATCAGGAAATTTCCCGCGCCCTCGGGCGCATGCCCATCGAGATGGATCTTGGCCGGGTGCACCGCTTTCTTGCCTTCTACGGCATCGCGCTTGCTCTTCTCGCAGCCAACAACCTGCTTCGCAGGTTCACCCAAAGGGGATGCAGGCGCATCCTTGCCCGCGTCTTCGCCCTGGGCCTCGTCCTTGGCCTCTTCCTTGGCAGCCAGCAGGACATGGTGCGTTCCGCAGCCCGCTGGTACTGGGCAAGCCTCGACGAGAACCGCTACCAGGCCGTGTATCGCGAGGGGCTGCTGGTCCGCGAGCTTGTCGATGCCGTGGAGGAACACGTGGCTCCCGACGAGAGCATCTTCCTCGAGAGCGAAATACAGGCCATCCGCTCCATCGCGCACCGTTCCCTGACCTGGTGCTTCAAGGACGCCTGCCTCTTCTACTACCCGAGAGCCGTGAAGCCCCTCGAGGTCTGGACAGGGGTAACCCTCGGCCTTGGCATCGGACGCTCTGCCTCGCTCGATGCCGCCCTTGCCACCAACGCGGACTATCTCGTGAGCGAGAGTGGCGAGGACAGGGCCTTTTGGGAGAGCCTCGGACACGAGGTCGTCTGGGAAAACGACAAGTACCTTCTCGTGCGGCTCAAGAAAGCCTGACGCACAAAGACCGAAGGCACAGGGCCGCACGTCGGGCCCCCGAAAAACGTTCGAGGGCCCGGGCTTTTTCCCCGCGTTTGGGGGAGAAGCCCGGGCCCTTTTCATGCCTGTCGGCCTGGAGACCTGGACTTTGTCGGTCGGCCTTTGGCGGCCGATTGCGTGCCTTGTCCTGGAATCCGCCTAGAAGATGATGCTTTGCAGCCACTTCTGCACGTCGCCCTTCGAGCTGGCCGCGTTGCGGCCGCGCACGGCCAGGCCCTTCAGCACGTTGGCCTGGGGGCACAGGGCCTTGATGTCGGAAACGCTCGAGCCCAGGGCGCTGCCCCCGTGGGTGCAGAAGGGGGCGATGTTCTTGCCGGCAAAGCCGTAGGTCTTCAAGAAGGTGAAGACCGGGCGCGGCATGGTGCCCCACCAGCAGGGATAGCCCAGGAAGACGGTGGTGTATTTGGCCGGATCGATGACGGTGGACACCTCGGGAAAGGCCTTTGCCTCGAGCTCCTGCTTGGCGACTTCCACGCACTGATCGTAGTTCTGGGGGTATTCCTTCACGGGCTGAATCTGCACAAGCTCGCCTCCGGTGAGCTCCTGGATGAAGCCCGCCACCTTCCGGGTGTTCCCGGAATGGCTGAAGTAGGCAATGAGCAGATTGCTCTCGGCGGCATGGGCAACCTTGCCGAGAACGGGAGCCGCCACGAGGCTCAGGGCGCCCGCGAGTCCCAGCTTGACGAACTGTCTGCGCGAGGCGGCCTGGACGTCCATCTTGTTCGATTTCATGTGCTTGTCCCTCCGGGAGAATTGAAAGTCCGGGGCCGCATGCGATCGGCCCTTTTTTGGGCGAATTTGCGAGGCGCCCGACAAGGTGGGGGCGCAAAGAAGGCATTTGCCGGGGCTACTTGTCGATCTGGCTTTCGGTGAAGGGATCGGCCTGTGGCCCACGAGCCTGATCTGCGAAGACTCCTTCTCGAACTCGGCCAGCTCCTCGGGCGAGAGGGCCACGTTCACGCAGCCAAGGAACTCGTCCAGGCGGGCCGGACTGGTGGTGCCGGGAATGGGCGCGATGTACGGACGCTGGGCGAGCAGCCAGGCAAGCGCGAACTGCGACATGGCGCAGTTCTTCTTCTCCGACCACTTGCGCACAAGCTCCGGCAGCACCATGTTCTGCTTCAGGGCCTCTGGCTCGTACATGGGGAGGTACGTGAGACGCCCTTCCACAAAGCGGCTCTCGGCCGTGATGGCGCCGGCCAGAAGACCGCGGCCAAGCGGGCAGCAGGGAACAGGGCCAATGCCGAGCTCCTCCAGAACGCCGAAGATCTTCGTCTCCGGCTCGCGCCAGAGAAGGCTGTGCTCGCTCTGCACGGCCGCCACGGGCGTCACCGCATGGGGCCCTGCGGATGGTTTTGGCGCCGGCCTCGGAAAGGCCCCAGTTGAGGACCTTGCCTTCCTTCACGAGATCGCCGACCGTCCCCGCCACGTCCTCACATGGGGCCCTCGGGGTCCACGCGGTGCTGGCAGAGCAGATCGATGTGGTCCGTGCGCAGACGCTTCAGGGAGCCTTCCACGGCGCGGCGCACATGATCCGGGCGGCTGTCGAGGGCCGTGGGCTTGCCCTCCTCCACGCCGAAGCCGAACCTGGGGCTGTCTGCATCTTGCTGCGCACGGGCTCGAGGGCCTCGCCCGCCCGTTCCTCGCTCGTGCAGGGCCCGCAGACCTCGGCCGTGTCGAAGAAGGTGACCCCGCGATCCACCGCCTGGCGGATGAGGTTCACCATGTCCTTCTTCTCGAACTTGCCGCCGTAGCAGCCCACCATGGGAAGGCAGCCGAGGCCCACGGCCGAGATCTCGAGGGCGCCCAGCTTGCGGCGGGGAATGTCGAAGGCCTGCTTCCGGGCCTCTCCCTCCTTCGCGGCAAGGGTGCCCCCGGGAGCCGAGAAGGCCATGACTGCAAGACTGAAGGCAGGACATGAGAAAATCTCTGCGAGTTGTCATATTTTGCCTCCAATGCAATCCAGTGTCACGCAAAGGTTTTTTCGCGTACAC
>CAZWOT010000159.1:0-5656 GCA_964635595.1 uncultured Desulfovibrio sp. | reverse complement strand
TGGAGGAGCTTGTCGAGGAGGCCGGTGTCGGCCCCAAACAAAAGCTCATTGGCCGTGCGGTGGATCTCATCGTCTACATGACGAAAACGCCGCAAAACACTCGTATTCTTAGCGAGATAGTCCGCGTCAACAAGTATGACTCCAAAAAGGACGTCTACGATTGTGAACTGGTCTATTCAAGAAAATAAAAATATTGTCTTGACAAGCGGATTTTTTCTGCGCTATTAATATAAATAAGGATTATTGTACCCTTTTTTCAACCATTTAAATACTTAAATACCTTGCTTTCCAAGGGGGAAACAAACATGTTCAAATTCTTCGTTCTGGCCTTCGTCTGCGGCCTCTCTCTCATTTTCCCGGAACTTGCGGCGGCCTCTGGCGGTATTTCCGAGTTTTCCGATCCACTTGAAAAGGTCGTTGGCACGATTACCGGCCCGGCTGGTAAATGGATATCCATCACTGCCATGGCTATCTGCGGTATCATCTTCATCATGAACAAAGACGACATTTCCGGCGGCTTCAAGTTGTTGCTCTCTGTCGTCTTCGGCATTTCCTTCATCGCGTTCGCGTCCTCTATCGTGAACTCGGTGTTTTCCTTCTCTGGCGCTGTCATCTAGGGGAGCTGGTGATGGAGGCAAGGAAGATCCTGATTCATCAATCGCTCCATCGGCACAACTTCGTCCTTGGAGCGGAAAGGGAGCCTGTCATGACGGCGGCGCTCATTTCGTTGCTGGTGGGGATCGGGGGCCTGTCGGTGCCCACCACGATTTGCGCGGTGGTCTTCTGGATAGGCTCCCTCTTTGCCCTGCGGCGCATGGCAAAGGCCGATCCCATCATGACGAAAGTATGGCTGCGCGCAATCAAACAGCAGGATTATTACCCCGCCAAGTCGAGCATTTGGCGCAATCCTGCCGGGTATCGGCAAGGGAAATAGGCAATGTTTTTGAAAGAATATCGCAGTAGAGCCAAGGGCCTTCCTGACCTGCTGGATTATGCGGCTCTTGTGGAGCCGGGTATCGTGCTCCAAAAGGACGGCTCCTTTCTGGCGGCATGGGAGATAGAGGGCCAGGACACGGCGTCGGCAACGCCGGACGAACTGGCCTACGTGTCCATGCAGTTCAACAATGCTGTTCGGCACCTGGGCACTGGCTGGGTTATCCATGTGGACGCGATCCGCCAAAAGGAAAAGGCCTACACGCCTCCGGAAATGTCCCATTTCCCCGATCCGGTCTCGCGCCTGCTTGACCAGAAAAGGCGGGATTTTTTCGGGAACGGGGTCTGCTATTCGACCTCGGTCTACCTGACTGTCACTTTCATGCCCAACTACAAGGCGGAAAAGCTGGCAGGCTCCTCTCAGGTGGGTGTTCAATCCGCCTCGGCCCTCGACAAGGGTATCGAGACCTTCAAGAACGCCCTTTTGGAGTTCGAGGACGCCCTTGCCGGCTCTCACGTCCTGCGCATGAAGCGCCTCCAGGAATACAAAATTGAGACCGCTTCCGGGGAGTTCGAGCACTCGGATCTGCTCGCCTATTTGCAGCTCTGTCTGACTGGCGAATTGCAGCCGTTCCGGGTGCCGGCTTGTCCCATGTACCTTGACGCCCTTTTGGGCTCAAAACCGTTCGTGGGCGGGCTGATTCCGCACCTCGATGATGGCACTGAACGCAAGCATATCGCGGTGGTAGCCATTGACGGGCTTCCACAGGAGTCATGGCCTTCCATGTTCGCGGAACTGGACATGATGCCTTTCGAGCTGCGCTATTCCACGCGCTTCCTTTGCCTCGATCAGTATGACGCGGAAAAGGAAGTGACTTCCTACGTAAAGGGCTGGAATCAGCAGGTTTTGGGGTTCATGGACCAGTTCTTCAACAATCCGAACGCCAAAGTGAATCGTGACGCGCTTTTGATGCGCGAGGACGCGGAAGTCGCGAAAACGGAAATTCAGGGCGGCTATGTTGGAGCCGGGTATCTGTCCTCCTGCATCGTGCTCATGAATACGGATATCGAGGAGCTGGAAGACCAGGCACGGGAGCTGAGGCGCGCAATCCAGACATTGGGCTTTGGCGTCCGTATCGAGTCCATCAACGCTGTGGAGGCGTGGCTGGGCTCCCTTCCTGGCAATGGGCATTCAAACTTGCGGCGTCCGCTGGTGAATACCATGAACCTTGCGGACCTTCTGCCGCTGCAAACGGTGTGGACGGGGCGGGCAAGCTGCCCTTGCCCCTTCTTCCCTGAAGGCTCTCCGCCGCTGGCTGTCTTCACCACGGAAAACGGAACAACTCCGTTCCGTTTCAACCTCCACGTGGGAGATCTTGGGCATACCTTGATCTTCGGGCCTACTGGCGCTGGCAAGTCCACGCTGCTTGCGGAAATAGTCTGGAACTTCCGCAGATACCAGGGGGCAAGGGTCTTTGTCTTCGACAAGGGCAATTCGATGCTGCCGCTCTGCCTTGCCTGCGGCGGCGATCATTATGACGTCGGCCAGGGTGAGGGGCTTTCCTTCGCTCCCTTGCAGCGCATTGATGAAAGTGCCTCGGAAATGACGTGGTGCGAAGAGTGGATTGCCGGGCTCATTCGACTCCAGGGGGAGACAGTCACGGTAGACATTCGCAAGGCCATTCATGAGGCGGCCCAATTGCTCGCGTCTCAACCTGAAAACCTGCGCACCCTGACGCATTTCACCCATATCGTTTCCAGCATGAAGATCCGTGATGCCCTGAATCACTATACGACTGGCGGGGCAATGGGGCGGCTTCTGGACGCCGAAACGGACAACTTGGGGCTCTCAAGTTTCATGGTCTTCGAGATCGAGGAGCTGATGCGGCTGGGCACGGAAAACCTGATCCCCGTGCTCCTCTATCTCTTCCACCGGATTGAAAAGGCCCTTGATGGCAAGCCTACCATGCTTGTCCTCGATGAAGCCTGGGTAATGCTCGGCAATGACGTCTTTCGCGACAAAATTCGGGAATGGTTGAAAGTGCTGCGCAAGGCAAATTGCGCAGTAGTCCTGGCTACGCAGTCCCTGTCTGACGCGAAGAAGTCCAATATTATGGACGTCCTTGTGGAGTCGTGTCTGACGAAAATCTTCTTGGCGAATCCCTATGCGCAACAAGAGGAGCAACTGGAGCTCTATCGGGACTGCGGGCTCAATTCTCGCCAGATCAGCATCATCGCCAGGGGTACCCAGAAACGGGACTACTACATGGTCAATCCATACGGTCGGCGGCAATTCCAGCTTGCTCTTGGCCGTGCTGAATTGGCCTTTGTGGGCGCTTCCGACAAGGAAAGTCTGGCTCGTATCCGGGCGCTTCGCGAGGAGTACGGGCCTGATGACTGGCAAGAGAAGTGGCTGCATGAACGCAACGCTGTGTAAGGAGACAAAAATGCAAGATTTTACCGAAAATCCCAGGGTTTATGCCGCTGGGTTCTATGACAATCAAGGGACGTGGTTCTATACCTGGGAACGGAATTTCCCAGACAAGTGGTACTCATATGGCCTTGCGGACACATGGGACCACTCCACAAAGATACTTCGTTACGATGAAGGTAACGAAGTATCGCTTGAAGAATATCAAGAAAAAGGCCTTCCCGCTCACTAACCATCTTTCTATGGAGTAAAAACAATGAAAATAGCAAAAATTTTTACACTTAAAATTGCAATAATTGCTGGAATTGCTGCACTTTCTATTATTTCTATATGGCTGTTTGTTGCAGTTATTTCGCCTGAAGCTCCTGGAAAACATAAATTCAATGACCTTGAAGGCCTTGACCTTACGCCTAGAGAAATTCCTCTTTTTGACAAGCCTGCTAACAATAAAAAGAAAGAAGTCGAGAAGAATAATACGGAGAAAAGCAATGAGTAAGTATCTGCCCAAATTCATCTGTGCAGCTTCTCTTTGCTCGCTCCTTGCTATTGCTCCTTTCGCTTCAAAGGCTGGAACTGTGTACTGCACAAATTGCAGTAATACAGCTCTACAGAGTTTGGAGTATGCGCTTGCTTCATCGCAACTGGCAGAGCTCAAAACTGCTTATGACCAATATGTGGCACAAACAGCGTATCAGCTGACACTTGTCTCACAGACATTGCAGCAATATCAGAATATGGTGCAAAACACGCTGACACTTCCGGCAGCCGTGATTTCTGAAATAAATTCCGAATTGTCGAAATTGTCTCAAATTACATCAGCATTGAATACGTTGCGAAATGATATTACTGGAATGGCAAGTGTATTTGATGCACTCTATCAGACGCAAGATGAATTGGACAAGCTCGCATCACTTCCTAATGACTTGTCGTCTGGCAAAAGAGTTACTTATCAAGGATACTGGGATAAATGGGCTGCAAGAGTTGATGAATCCACAAAAGCAACATTTCAGCTTACAGGCAAGCAATTGAATGACTTGGTAAATTCAGGGGAGACAGAAACATATATAAACACACTTCTGACAACGCCTGAAGGTCAGCAACAAGCGCTCATGGCAGGAAATCAACTCGCCGCTCTGCAAATACAGGAATCAAGACAACTTCGTGAGCTCATTGCGACAAAATTTCAATCGGATATAGCAATTCAGCAAAAAGCTGAAAAAGAAAATCAGATGACGGAAACACAAAATAGGCAGTTGCTTGATTTTGATGGTCTTGATTTCACGCCACGTGAAATTACTCTTTACTAGGTGAAAGCAATGAAATTTCTCTGTCTGGTATTCTTGTTGGTCGCTCTTTTGGTACCAGAAACAAGTATAGCGGCAGCAGCTGGCGATACTGGTTTAGTTGCCGACATACTTGCTGAATTTAAATCAATCTTTGATGAGGTTGCTACTGTTGCAAAAAAATATGCACTTACTTTATTTGCATATGCTGCGACACTAGAAATTGCATTTCTCGGAATTAGGGCGGCTCTTGGTCAGGCAGAAATAGGTGAAACAATAAAGAATTTTATATTTGCTGTTTTGACTGCTGGTTTTTTCCTTGCTGTTATTAACAACTATGAATCATGGACTCAGTCAATTGTATCTGGTCTAGGATCTATTGCAGGCGAAATGACAAGTGTATCTGATGGCATAGATAATTCGTTCAAACTTGGTCTTAAGCTATGTGCGCAAATATGGGATCAAGTGAGCATGACAAGCCCTGTAGTATCTGTTGGATATGCACTTGCATCTTTGGTTGTACTCGTTGTTTTCTGTTTAATAACTGCGCTTGTTATCCTAGTTAGATGCGAAGCATACATCGCAATGGGTGTTGCATGTATTCTTATAGGTCTTGGACCTTCTCAATTTTTCAGAGATTATGCGGTTAACGTGCTGAAATATATCTTTTCTGTAGCATTTAAGCTTTTGACAATGCAAGTTGTAATTGGAGTTGGATATACATTTATCAACAAGATTGACCTGACTAGCAGTCCTGATATGTCGGTAATTTTTACTGCTATAGGTGTTTCGATAGTTCTACTGGCATTAACTAAAGTTCTGCCGGATACCGTTGCAGGAATAATTAACGGTTCACACATTGGCGGGAGTGGTCTCACCAATGCGATCCGCTCGGTTGCCCTGGGTACAATGATGGCCGCTGGCATGGCTGCTGCCACTGCCAAAAACGTCAACTATGCGCACAAGGCCGCAAGCGCCCAAGGCGCTCAAGGCTTCCTCGGTCACGCTG
>CAZWOT010000158.1:0-5673 GCA_964635595.1 uncultured Desulfovibrio sp. | reverse complement strand
GGTCATCCGCGACAGGGGACTCTGTGGGCTTTCGTTTGTGCTGAGTAATTACCCGGGTATTACGGTGGAGCTATCTATAATGAGGGAACCATCACCTTGATTGATGGCAATGTCTTTACAGACAACTCGGCAAGTAGAGGTGGTGCAATCTACAATACTGGAACAATTGAGACAATAACTTCAACGTTTACTGATAACGAAGCAGTTAGTTTCGGTGCCGCCATCAATAATCAGGGAACCATCACAACAATTACCGGCAGTACATTTGAAAACAGCACTTCAGGTTCATACGGCGGCGCAATCATAAATGGTTCAGGAGCATCCATAGGAACGATTTCAGACAGTAAATTTACGAACAACACATCAGAGGACAACTACGGTGGCGGCGCAATCTATCTAACAAATGGCAGCACCATCGATTTGATATCCAATGTCACTTTCACCGGCAACGCGGCCAAACGCGACGAGACAGGATCCAGCCTTGAGTACAAAGGCTCGGGTGGTGCCATCTCCAACTTCATGGGTGGTACGATTACCCTGATTACGGAGAGCTCCTTTGACGGCAACACTGCCGAGAACAACGGCGGTGCCATCTCCAACAGCAATATGGTACGGGGCACTCAGGCCGGCAGCTACATTGGCGAGATCTCCGACTCCGAGTTCACCAACAACTCCGCGGTCAACAACGGCGGTGCCATCTCCAACGAGTTCATTACCGCAGCCGGCGACGCGAGCACCATCGCGCTGATTTCTGGCAGCACCTTCACCGGCAACTCGGCAACCAACGGCGGTGCCATCAGCAACGCCGAAGGCACAGAAATCACGAGCATCGCCAGCAGTTCCTTCACCGGCAACTCGGCTTCGGCCCTCGGCGGCGCCATCTACAACGCCGGCACCATGGGCATCTCCGATGCGACCATCACCGGCAACACGGCTGGCGAAAACGGCGGCGGCATCTATCTTGACTCAACCGCCACCTTCACCCTTGGCGGCACCAACAACATTACCGGCAACACCGTCAATGGCGAGGCCAACGACATCTACAGCAATGGGGCCGACATCACGATTACCGACGGCACCACGACCGTGGGTGCGTTGACCACGACCGGTGCGGTTGACGTCAACGATGGAGCCACCCTTGCCATAACCTCGGCTGGCGACATCGCGAGCCTGACCATTGGCAATTCTGCCTCCCTTCGAGTGGCTGGCGCTGATGTTGCCGTTTCGAGCGCCATGACCACGGGCTCCGCCAGCACGGTGACCGTCAGAAATGGCGCCTTTTCAGCCACCACTCTGGCGCTTGGCGAGAACACAGCGGTGGACATCGAGAACGGCACCGTTAATGCGAACACCCTGACGCTGAATGGCTCCATCGACCTGAAACTCGATAATGGCACCCTGGATACCGGCTCCTCGCTTGATCTTGCCGACTCCAGGGTGACCTTCAACAACGGCACTCTGATATCCGACGGCGACATCACTCTCGCTTCTCTTGTCGTCGCCGGTCAGGCCACCATCGATGCCGGCGGAAAGCTCACCCTGAACTCCGAATACACTGGCGAAGAGGGCGACGACGTTGTCCTGACAGCCAGCGACATCGAGCTTTTCGGGAGCTTCAGCTCCGAGAACGGCAGTGCCAGCCTGACTGCCACCAACGCCCTGACCGCCAACGGCGCCCTCACCCTTTCCGGAGACACCCTGAGTGCCGGCCAGCTCATTCTCACTGATACCCTCACCGCCTCCAACAGTTCCGTGGTCAGGGTCGAGAAATTCGGCACCGACGACACCAGCGCTCTCGGCCAGGCGGTCTCCGTGACGGGCGGTTCCTGGCTCATACATGGCGACGGCGCTGGCTCCTATACACCCTCGAGCTCCTACGACGGACAGTCTGCCTATTTTGCCCTGAGCACTCTGCGCCTTGTCGAAGGCGGCTCTCTCCAGGTGGGAGAAGTCGACGGCGCCAATGAAAACAATACTGTCGTTTTCGGCGAGAACTCCGTGCTGGTCATCGACGCCGGCAAGGTCGAGAGCGGCAGCGAGCTCTTCTCCTCCGCTGTCGAGGGCGCTGTCGCCTACGTGGCCGAGTCCTCGAGCCTCTACCTTGTCAATCCCACGGCCAACGGCGAAGTCACCTACACTTTCTTCGGCGAGAACTTCGAAGATATTGATGTCGAAGGCTGGACTACCGTCGAGACGGACACCGACCTGATTACTGTTGTGGCGGTTGTCACCGAGAATGGGCTGACGGCCACCATTGAAGGCGTCCAAGAGGAAGCGGGCGGCGAAACAGAGGAAGGCGGTCAGACGGGAACTGGCAGCGGAACGAACGTTACAATAACCACCGAGGTCAATGATCCCACCAGCACCTATCCCGGCTTGAGCGACGAAATGGGCGCCGCGCTGGTGGCCCTTGCCAACAACGGGATAGACATCGACTCGAACAAACCGGGAACGCGCTTCCTGAGCCGAGCTACCAGCAAGTTGTACATCGCCAACGACAAGAGCGCCACGGTCCGGGTCATCGAAAGCGCCGGCCGCATGGCTCTTGCCGGCGCGGTGCCGCAGATGGCCAAGATGGCCTCCGACGCGTCCACGAACGCCATCGTCAACCGTCTCGGCCTTGCCAATCCCTCCGATCCCGTCAAGGCCATGGACATCAACGGCATGGTCAGCGAGGAGAAGAAGACGGGCCTCGCCCTCTGGCTCCTCCCCCTGTGGCAGAACATGCACGGTTTCGGCATGGAAGCCGGCAAACTGGACTACGGCTTCAACGCCAACCTGGGCGGTATTGCAATCGGCGCCGACTACACCTTCGACAACGCCCTGCGCGTCGGCCTCACGCTCAACATGGGCGGCGGCTACGCGGAAAGCGAGGGCGATCTGTCCAGCACCACCAACAGAATGAACTTCTGGGGCATCGGCCTCTACGGCGGCTGGGAGTACCAGAACTTCGCCCTGCTCGGCGACGTGGCCTACACCAAGACCTTCAACTCGCTCGATCAGGATGTGGACAGAGGCATGGACATGAACAATCTTGAAGCCGACGTCGAGGCCTCGGTCATTTCCGCGGGCCTGCGCGCCGAGTACAAGATCGTGACCCCCATTCTCGACCTCCTGCCCCATGTCGGCGCTCGCTACATGAGCGTCAATGTCTACGGCTACGACATCGAAAACAATCTTGGAACGGTTGTCGAAGGCGATTCATTCCACCAGAGCATCTGGACCTTCCCCATCGGCATCTCCTTCATGAAGGACTTCCACGGCGACAACGGCTGGTTCTTCTCCCCGCTCCTCGACTTCTCGATCATTCCCGCGGCCGGCGACGTCAAGGCCAGACACGACGTGAGCTTCACTGGTGTGCCCGGCTCCTACGAGCTCGAAAGCCAGATGATGGACTACTTCACCTGGCAGGGCAGCGCCGGCGTCAAGTTCGGCAACGACGTCGTGAATGTCGGCATCAACTACGCGCTTCAGGCCGGCGCCAACAGCACCGGTCACGGCGTGTACGGCGTGCTCCGCTTCGAGTTCTAGCGGAGACGGGCTTCAAGCCGAACATCTGACAAACATCTGACTGGCATCTGACTGCCTTCTAACAAACATCCTGCATCAAGGGACCGATCTTGAACAAACAAGGTCGGTCCCTTTCTCCATTGTAAAAACTCAAGCCCGGGAGAGCCCGTCGCCCGCCCTCTCCTTCCTTGGACCAACAGGGGCCCAGAGAAGGAGAACACCCCTCGTCGAGCGCATGCTGAAGTCTTTTGGGCTCGCGTCCGTCTTCCCGGAAACCTTTTCGCAGCTCCATGCAGCAAATACGCACCCGGCGTGGGGCTGGCATCGTCGCCTGCCCCGTCTCAAATCTCCCAAAAGCCAGGAGCGCGGTGGCAGAGATCCCGTTTTATCGGCAAGCTTCGACTCCCTGGCCCCGCGCGCAAAAAAAGTCGGGACCCCGGACTCGTATTCCGGGATCCCGGCCGTTTGTTTTTTCGAGCCCTGAGGGCTCGCCGGCTGCCCCCTTTTTTTCAGGCGGGCAGGGGAAAAGGTAGGGCCTTGCCTACGGCAGCATCCAGCTCAAGGGTCCTGCCTGGAGATAGGCCAGGATGCTCAGGAAGATGGTCATGCCGATGCTGTGGCCAATGCAGAAGCGGAAGAGCTGGCCTTCCATGCCCGCGGAGTTGGTAGCGGCCGTGGCCACTGCCAGGGACTGCGGGGAAACCATCTTCGCGGTGACGCCACCGGAGGCGTTGGAGGCAACGGCCAGTTCCGGGGACATGCCCACGGCCACGGCCGTGTCCTTCTGCATGCCGCAGAAGAGCGCGTTGGAGGACGTGTCCGAACCGGTCAGGAACACGCCGAGCCAGCCCAGAATGGGCGCGAAGAAGGGGAAGAAGGAGCCGGTGCTCGTGAACATGATGCCGAGCGTGGAGCTCATGCCCGAGTAGTTCATCACGTAGGCGAGACCGAGGATGGTCGACACCGTGAGGATGGGGAGCTTGAGCTGACCGACGGTGCGGAAGAAGCAGGCAATGCCCTTGCCGAACGAGTAGCCGGTCATGAAGGGGATGGACACAATGCCGGAGAGGAAGATGGCCGTGCCGCCGGCGGAGAGCCAGCCGAAGCTGAAGGTTGCGGCGTAGACGGTGCCGTCGGGGGCGATGGGCATGGTCTTCAGGACTTCGCCATGCAGGCCGGGCCAGTCGAAGACGAACATGGCGCCGGGGATGCTGTTCAGGATGGCCTTCCAGGAACCGAGGCCCCAGAGGAACACGAACACGGCGAGAATGAGGTAGGAAGCCCAGGCCTTGAAGATCTGGCCGCCCGTGTACTTGCTCTTCTCGGGCTCGGCGGGCGTCTCGCCCTCGAACACGAAGACGTTCTTGGGCTTCCACACGCGCAGAAGGGCCATGAGGGAGGCGATGGAGGCGATGGCCGAGCCAAGGTCGGTCAGCGTCGGGCCGTGCAGGTTGGAGAGCAGGAACTCGACCGCGGCGAAGGAGATGCCGGCCACGAGAATGGCGGGCATGACTTCCATGGTGCGCTTGAAGCCGCACATGACCACACACACCCAGTAGGGCACGATCAGGGCCAGAAGGGCCAGCTGGCGGCCGGCGATGGAGCTGATGTGCAGAGTGTCGAGGCCGGACACCTGGGCGCCCACGATGATCGGCACGCCGATGGCGCCGAAGGCCACCGGGGCGGTGTTGGCGATGAGGGCGATGCCGCCGGCCCACAGGGGCTTGAAGCCGAGGCCCATCAGCATGGCTGCCGCGATGGCGGCAGGCGTTCCAAATCCCGCTGTACCTTCGATGAAGCAGGAGAAGGCAAAGGCGATGAAGAGCGCCTGCAGACGCCTGTCGTTGGTGACGCTGGCGAGGGAGTACTTGATGACCTCGAATTCGCCGGATTCAACGGTCATGTTGTAGATCCACACGGCCGTGATGATGATCCAGACGATGGGGAACAGGCCGAAGGCCACGCCGTTGAGCGTGGAGCTAACGGCAAGTCCCACCGGCATGCCCCAGACGGTAATCGAGACCAGGAGCGCGCCGGCAAGGCCCGCCAGGGCGGCGACGTGCCCTTTGGCCTGGCGGATTGCGAGCATGTAGAACAAGATGAGAAGCGGGATGGCCGCGCAGAGAGCTGACAGACCTATGCTCTCGGCGACCGGCGTGTAGA
>CAZWOT010000157.1:0-5685 GCA_964635595.1 uncultured Desulfovibrio sp. | reverse complement strand
AGACCCAGGACGCCACCCTGCAGTTCGACTTCTGTTGCCGGGCGGGCATCTGCGGCTCCTGCGGCATGGTCATCAACGGGCGACCCGGGCTGGCCTGCCATACCCAGACCAGCGACCTGCCCGACCGCATCTCCCTGCATCCCCTGCCGGTATTCAAGATGCTGGGCGACCTCTCCGTTGATACGGGCACCTGGTTCCGCAACGTGGGCATGAAGATCGAGTCCTGGATACACACCAACAAGACCTTCGACCCCAACGCGCAGGAAGAGCGCATGGACAACGAGCTGGCCAAGCAAATCTTCGAGCTGGATCGCTGCATCGAATGCGGTTGCTGCGTGGCAGCCTGCGGCACGGCGCTCATGCGCAAGGACTTCATCGGCGCGACCTCCATCAACCGCATGGCGCGCTTCTACATCGACCCGCGCGACCAGCGGACGCCCAGCGACTTCTACGACCTCATCGGCGACGACAACGGCGTGTTCGGTTGCATGGGGCTGCTGGCCTGCGATAACATCTGCCCCAAGCAGATTCCCCTTCAGGATCAGCTGGGCATCATGCGCCGCATGGTGAGCATCGAATCCGTGCGGGGCTGGCTGCCGCAGGGCATCCGAAAGCGTCTTTGTGGCTGCGGTCAGCACAAGTAGGCGCATGAACGTTCATACCATCACAGGCCGGGGCCTTGCCCCGGCCAAACGACGGCACCACGAGCTGCCGTCGGAAGGAGCATTGCCATGCTTATCAAACAGTGGATGACGTACGATGTGGTTTTTGTACAGCCGGGCACCTCGCTGCTCAAGTGCAAGACCCTGATGCGTGACATGAACATCTGCCATCTGCCCGTGGTGGACACACAGCACAATGTGGTCGGCCTGCTCTGCGAGGACGACATCAAGGCGTTCTCACCGCAGCGACCCACCGGCCTTGAAGTGCTGGAACTCCTCGACATCCTTGCAGAAACCCCGGTAAAAGACGTCATGGTCGTGGCCCCGCAGACCATCCACGTCGACCAGACCGTGGAAAATGCCGCCATTCTCATGGAAGAAAAGCGCGTGAACTGCCTGCCGGTGGTGGACGGCAACGACAAGCTTGTGGGCATCGTGACGGAGTGGGACATTTTCAAGACCTTCGTCTGCATCACCGGCGCGCGCGCCGAAAGCGTGCAGATGGCCTTTGTGCTGGAAAACAGGCCCGGCACGTTGCGCGCCATCCTTGACCGCCTCAAGGAAGCGCAAGCCCGGGTGGTGACGGTACTCTCCAACGTTCGCGACGACGGACGCCGCGGCGTCACGCTGCGTTTCCACGCCGAGGAACGTGCGGTGGAGGAAGAGCTCGTCAAGGAGTTCTGCGCGCAGGGCACGGTCCAGTACTGGGGCCGCGGCAACGAAATCCATATCGTGGGCGACAACAACATCTGAGCCTGGCTGCACAGGCTGGCGTTTCCGGGAGGCTGTCCATCAACAGCCTCCTTTTTTTTGCGCGCCGGACGCCGCGTCCGGTGCCGCGTCCGGTGCCGCGTTTGGTGCCGTGTCGTCTCCGACAGAGGGCAGTGCGAGCCAGCTCACCCCCTGAACGGATGCTTCTCGAGCATCGGGAAAAGCGTCCAGCCAGGGGGAGCTGTTGGTGCTGGAATCGAAGGAGGTCTTCTCGTGGTGCGGTTCGCGCATGGGGAAACTCCCAGAGCGCCACTTCCCTGCCATGATTGCGCCTGATTTTTGAACTGGCGAAAGGACTCGCCAAGGCACGGACTTGTCTGCTAAAGATCACTTCGGCAGGTCAGACAATCAAAGCACCGACTCATGTACACCGACTCATGTGCACCGACTCATGTCCTGGCCATCAACAAGCAAGGGGACAAACTTTCCGCCGACATCCAGTCATTGTCAGTTCCCCAAAAGTTGCGTCACCCCCGGAGGGATGAATGGACGTTTTCAAGCTGCGCGACAAGATTATTTGCGAAGACTACGCCAGTTATACAAGCAGTTTCATTGACATCCAGGACAAAAGAATCCACGAGGAAGTGGACCAGAAGTTCCGTGAAGGTTTGCTCTGGCCCGAACCATTGCTCCAGCTGAACCCGTTTTTTGCCTCCGGAGGGAGTGTCGACGATCTGGTGCAGCGTGGAATCCTGCATCCCCACTGTGGAAAAATCTTCCGAATGGGCAAGTGTGAAGAAACCCCCGACGGCTCGCCCATGCAGCTCTACAGGCACCAGACGGACGCCATCGAGGCAGCCCGGAGCGGAAACAACTACGTCCTGACCACGGGCACCGGTTCAGGCAAGAGCCTCTCCTACATCATCCCCATCGTGGACCACGTCCTCAAGCATCCCGAGGACAAGGGAATCAAGGCGATTGTCGTCTACCCCATGAACGCCCTTGCCAACTCCCAGGAACTGGAACTGGAAAAATTCCTGGTTGACGGCAACGGGTATCCGGTTGCCTACCGCCGCTACACGGGCCAGGAAAAGGACGAAGCGCGACAGGACATCGTGGAAAACCCGCCGGACATCCTGTTGACCAATTACGTGATGCTTGAGCTCATCCTGACGCGCCCCTACGAGCGCAAGCTGGTCGAGGCAGCCAAAGGACTGAAATTTCTGGTCTTCGACGAACTGCATACCTACCGCGGCAGACAGGGCGCGGATGTGGCCATGCTCATCAGAAGGCTGCGGGAAACGCTTTGCCCGGATGGAGAAAGTTTCCAGTGCATCGGCACCTCGGCAACCCTGGCAAGCCCCGGCAGTGTCGACGAACAGCAAGGGGAAGTCGCCAGCGTCGCCTCCAGGCTCTTCGGAAGCGAGGTTCGGCCCGAGAGGGTGATACTCGAGACCCTCTGCTCCGAGACCGGCACATCCTCCATAGACACGGACGCCTTCAGGGAAAGCCTGGCGCACTACATCGCCTCCGGAGCTCCTCTTCCCGAGAGCTATGGGGAGTTCATCCGCAATCCGCTCGTTGTCTGGATAGAAAACTCCATCGGCACGACGGAAAAGGACGGCAGGCTCGTCCGCTGCAAGCCGCGCCCCCTGAAGGGCAAGGACGGGCTTTCCGAATCCCTTGCCGAAATTGCCGGCGTCGAGCGGGAGACATGCGAAACGGTCATCAAGAACGCCCTTCTTGCCGGCAGCAGGATCGAAAAACCGGGCACCGGCAAGTTTGTCTTTGCCTTCAAGCTGCATCAGTTTGTCAGCAAGGGAGACACGGTCTACGCAACCCTGGAACCGGAAGACACAAGGTACATCACCCTCTTCGGACAAAAGCTTTCCCCGAACCACAAGGAACAGGAAGTGCCGCTCTTCCCGCTCGCCTTTTGCAGGGAATGCAGCAAGGAGTACTACACAGTTGCCCTTATCGGCGACGAGAAGGATGGAACGTCGGTCTTTGTCCCGGCAAACCACGCGGACATGGAAGAGGAAGAGGGGATAAGGGGCTATCTCTTTGTGGATGCCGAAAATCCCTGGCCGGACAATATGCAGGACCAGCTGGACCGGGTCCCGGAAGACTGGATTGAAGAAAAAAACGGCAAGCCTGGCATTCTCAAGGCCAAAAAGCACTATCTGCCCGAAGCCTGGCACGTTCTGCCCAACGGCAGAGCCTCCCGCACGTACATGGATGGCGCAACTCCAGCCTGGTTCATGCCCGACCCCTTCGTCTTTTGCCCCACCTGCCTTGTTTCCTATCAGCCACGCCTCAGGGAGTTCACCAAGCTTGCAACCCTCGGCTCCGAGGGCCGCAGCACGGCCACGACCATCCTGTCCATGGCCACGGTCTACCACCTGCGCGTGGAACAGGGACTGGACGACATTGCACAAAAATTCCTCTGCTTTACCGACAACCGCCAGGACGCCTCTCTCCAGTCGGGCCATTTCAACGACTTTGTGGAAGTCGGCTTCCTGCGTTCCGCTCTCTACAACGCCCTTGTCAAGGCGGGAAACAATGGACTCAAGTACAGCGAGCTGCCCCGCAAGGTCTTCGAGGCCTTCGGAATGGGCTATCCCAAGGGGGAATTTCCACGGGAGCTCTACGCAGCTGCGCCTGCGGCCAACCGGGCAAGGATGGCCGCCATCGACAAAACCTTCCGCTCTGTCCTCGAGTACCGCATCTATTCCGATTTGCAGCGAGGCTGGCGTATTGTCGCCCCCAATCTCGAGCAGTGCGGACTTCTGAAGTTCGAGTACAGTGCACTCGACGACATCTGCACCGATGACAATGCATGGGCGCACACCAGATTTGAACCCTGCGTTGACGAATCCCTTGCCCGCGGCTGCGGATTTCTTTTCGCGGCTGGTACCGAAAGACGCAAGCGAGCCTGCGAGGTCCTGCTGGACCTTTTGCGCAGCCATCTGGCCATCAAGACGGATTGTCTGGACATCAGCCTGCAGGATGACCTGCTGCGCGAAAGCAGACAGCAGCTTGTCGAGCCCTGGTGCCTTGGCGACGACGGGCCCATGCTCTATTCGGCCATTGCCTACCCGATGGCCCAGCCGAGAAGCCAGAAGGGAAACCGAAGCGACTTCTTTCTCTCGCCGCGCGGAAATTACGGCAGATGGCTGAAAAGCAGGGGCATGTTCCCGACCGCCAGGACGGACGACGTGGCCGCCATCATTCTGGCCCTGTTCAGGGTTCTCGCGGAAGAAGGCTTTCTCGAGGAGGTTTCCGGGCCAAAAGACTTTGCGGGAACCGGCTATCAGCTGAGCAGCACCGTGATGATCTGGAAGGCAGACGACGGCAAGAAAGCCAAGCATGACCTGTTCCGCGTCCGGCACGCCGCGGGCAAGCACGGGCGAACCAATCCCTTCTTTGTCAATTTTTACAAGGAGGCGGTCACCAGGGGCTTTTGCCTCAAGGCCAGGGAGCACACGGCCCAGGTGCCGAGCGACGTGCGCGAAGAGCGGGAAGAAGCGTTCCGCACCGCCAGGCTGCCCATACTCTACTGCTCCCCGACCATGGAACTGGGCGTCGACATCTCCCGGCTGAATGCCGTGGGCATGCGCAACGTCCCGCCAACGCCCGCCAACTACGCACAGCGCAGCGGACGCGCAGGCCGAAGCGGCCAGCCGGCGCTCATCATCACCTATTGCGCGCTTGGCAACTCCCATGATCAACATTTCTTCCGCTCCCCGGAAGAGATGGTTGCGGGCGCCGTTTCCACTCCCAGGCTGGATCTTGCCAACGAGGACCTGCTCAAGGCCCATGTCCACGCCTTGTGGCTGAGCGCCTGCGGCCTCGATCTCCACAAGAGCCTTGGCGACCTGCTCGATCTCGGCTCATATCCCTCGCTTGAGCTTCAGCCCAGCGTACGCGAGCATCTCAAGCTGGAAGCTCCCCGGCTCGTAGCCGCGACCAGGGCAAAGCACATTTTGCAGGAGCTCGCGCCCGAGCTTGCCGACTGCAGCTGGTACAACGACAGCTGGCTCAAGGACACAATGGAAGGTCTCGAAGACAGCTTCGAGCAGGCCTGCGAAAGATGGCGCGGTCTCTATCGGGCGGCGCTCCGCCAGCAGGAAACCCAGAACGAGATAGCCAAGGATGTGAGCCGCAGGTACGATGAACGGAAAAGGGCCGCGCGCCTGCGCCAGGAAGCCGAGGCGCAGCTCGAGCTGCTCCGCGGCACCCAGAACATCATGCAGGCCGACTTCTATTCCTACCGCTACTTTGCCAGCGAGGGCTTTCTGCCCGGCTACAA
>CAZWOT010000156.1:0-5752 GCA_964635595.1 uncultured Desulfovibrio sp. | reverse complement strand
AGGCGCACATGCTGCACGAAAAGGGCCTGCTCACCCACGTGGTGACGCTCCAGGCCGCGAGCATCCTCGGCAAGGAGATGCAGTCCTACGCGCTTCCCATGCCGGTGCGCCACATGGGCGGCATGCGGGCAACGTCCGTGTGGAAGGGCTGGTTCTCCCAGAAGTCCCTGGGCATCCGCGAGACCGACTTTGGCCCAATGAAGGGGCTTTTGAAGGGTGTCGGCGTTCGCTGGGTGCGCGCCCAGGGTCAGGATCTGGCCCAGTGGGCCAACCAGGAAAAGATCCGCTGCCTGTACGCTGCGGGCGGCGTGCGCGCCCCCATCGTCTGCTGGATCGCGAGCCGTCTTGGCAGCATTCCCTTTGCCATGGACGTGCGCGACACCGACGCCTGGTCGGCGCACCTCGAGGGCGGCAAGGAGGAGGTTCGGAGCGCGCTCGCAACCCTTGTGCGCGACGCCGTGTTCGTGCGCTGCACGACGAAGGATCTGCGCGACCGCATGGCATCTGCCCTGCCGAGGGACCTCGACAGGAAGGTGGTCTGGATACCCGACCCGCTCACGCTCGGCCCCATGGACGAGGAAGTGGCCGTGGCCCAGACCCACGAGGCGGCCAAGCTGCCGCACATCCTGGCCTGCGGGGTCATGGAGAAGCGCAAGGGCTTCGACGTGCTTTTGAAGGCCCTCTCGCGTCTCAAGTCCATGGGCCGCGAATTTCGCTGCACCATTGCCGGCGAGGGCCCGAAGCTGAAGGCGCTGAAGGGCCAGGCCAAAAGCCTCGGGCTTTCGGAAAGCGTCAAGTTCCCCGGCTTCGTGCCCCACGCCAACATGAACTCCCTCTATCTCGACGCGGACGTGTTCGTGGCCTGCGGGACGAGCCGCAAGGGCGAGTCCTCGGACTGCATCCCCTCGGACGGCATCCCCTCGTCCCTTGGCGAGGCCATGGCCTTCTTCGTGCCGACGGTGGTCTCCGATCTGCCCGGTCAGGCCTGGCTTGTGGGCGAGTGCGGCAGCGTCGTTCCCCAGGGCGACGACGAGGCTCTCGCAAGGGCGCTCGAGCCGCTCCTGAAGCTCGAGGACAGACAGGATCTCGACCGCCGTCAGGAGCGCGGAAACTGCCTGCACGAGCGTGTCATGACCCTGCTCGAGAAGGTGCCCGAAGCCCAGGAAGCGCTCTTCGAGCCCCTTCTGAAGGGCGAGATCGGCTCCTTGAAAAACTGAAGCTGCCCGAAATCGGGCCTTGAACGGCGGGACCCATATGGCACGTCTGAAAAATGGACCCAGCCCCCACATGAAGCTTGCCAAGGCAGGGACGAACCCCATGAACGGGCCGAAGGGCAGTGCGAACAACCCCAATTCCCGGGAGCAGGGTGTCGGCGCCATGTCGTCCATGCCATCCATGCCATCCATGCCATCCATGCCATCCATGCCCACGCTTGAGGATCGGCCGCGCAAAAGAAGACCCGGCTGCGGGCTGTGGTTTCTTCTCTTCCTTCTTCTCTTCCTTGTCATCGCGGGCACAGGCGGCTGGATCAGCTGGAATTTCCTGAGCGAGCGCGAGCGCGAGGACCTGAAGACGGAGCTGTACGACACGCTGTACGACACGCTGCGCAAGACCCTGCCGGAAACTTCGCTTGGGATTTTGCGCGAGCTCATGCCGAAGCTGGGCGCTGCACCGCCCATCCCGCCCATCAACGAGTCCGGAGATGGCGGCGTGATTCCGGAGCGCCCGGGAAAGCCGAAAGGCGGCACCGCCGAAGGTGCGGACTCGGCCATCTCTCCCATCGAGCCCGAGGCTGCGGACACTGTGTATCCGGATCAGGATGCCGAAAACGCGGACGAGGAGAAGGAAGGGGAGGAGAAGGAAGTTCCCGTGGTCCGCGAGGACAGGCGCGTACGTCCGCTCTTCGTGGACGATCTGGCCTCCTACGTGGTCGAGCGCTTTGCCCCGGGCCGCGGATCCCTTGGCGTGTCGGTCCAGGGCGTGAATCTGCGCTACGGCACAAGCATGACCGGTCTCGAGGGCTCGAAGGATCCCCAGGGGCGCGCAGCCATCCTGAACTACGTCTTCACCCCATCCATGGTGCACGGGGTCTACGAGATCTACGCGGACAGCTTTCTGCGCTCGCTGGCAAAATACGCCAGGGCCAGGGGCATGGACGAGGGGCAGACGAAAAGTCTCTACCAAAGCCTTGGAAGCCGTTGCACACTCTATGCCGGCGGACTTGAGGCCGTCGCGGCCACGAACGATCTGTCCTGGCGCCTGAAGGACCTCGCAAAGCTCGAGGAAGCGGTGATGGCTGCCACCCGCACGCACCTCGACGCCCGCTTCGATCTCGAGCAGGCACGGGACGCGGGCCGGAATCTTGCGCCGTTCGAGGCGAAGGTGGACGCCGCAGCAAAAGCCCTGCAGGAGGCGGCAAGCCGCAACACGCAGGCCGAGACCGCCCTTGCCGAGGACATCAGGCGAAAGGGCGCAGGTTCGCTTGACCAGGACACCGTTCTCTACCTCGCCCGCTGGGTGGGTCGGCGCCTCGAGACCAATCCCGGTGCCATGGAGAGCGTGAGGGCGGCCTCCGGCGTCCTGAGAGACCTTGCCTCCCGTTGCGCCAAGGCATCGCGCGAGGGACCGCCAGCCGAACCCGCGGCTGTCGGAATGTCCGGGGAGTCCGGGGAGTCCGGCGGGACAGGCCGATGAGCGGACTCTATCTCTACGTGGGCGGGGCCGCGTCCGGGAAAAGTGCCGCGGCCGAGCGCAGGGCGTGCGGGCTTGCCGAAAGCAGACTTTATGTCGCCACCCTGAAGCCCGCGGACGAGGAGAGCGAGCACCGCGTGGCCAGGCACAGGGTGCGCAGGGACGGGAGCTGGAAGACCGTCGAGGCGGGAGCGGATCTTGCCGCGACGCTTGGCGCCTGCCCGGAATGCGGAGTGGTTCTCGTGGATGGGCTTGGGGCCTGGATGTCGGCCATGCTCTGCGGCATCCATGGAAGGGCAACGGACCCGGAAAAGGAGCTTGCCGCCCGTTTTCAGGATTTTCTCGACGCTCTCGAGGCTCTCGAAGAGTGCGGGCGCCCCGTCGTGGTCGTCTCGGAGGAGGTCGGCATGGGACTTGTCCCCGCCGATGCCGTCTCCAGAACCTTTCGCGAGGAGCTTGGCTGCGCCAACCAGCGTCTGGCCGCCGTGGCGAAAGAGGTCGTCCTTGTTGCCTGCGGCCTCGAGCTGCCGCTCAAGAAATCGTCCTGACGGCAAAGTGCCGCATTTTGCCCTCCAGAAGTCCTGTGGTTCTTGCCAGAAAATTGCGGGATTGGAGATCCCGTGGCCAGCAAGGCTCGCGCCTTTCGACTGAAAAAATCACGCTTTGGGGCCGATCTCGTCCGCGGGTGTTGCCTCCAGGCTCTCACCTCTCGCCGCCGAGGAGGCTCGGGGGAAGCGAGGGGACGACATGCGTCGCCCCGCACTTCCCCGGTCCTGGAGCCTGCCACAGCGAGAGGCAGCAAAGGCGTTTTCGCGGCTTATGCTCCCTCGCTGCACTCGGCCCGCTATACGCATTCGCCTGTCAGCGCTTCCAGCCGGAAGTCCCGGCAGTACTCCTGCAAGGTGCGCAAACTCGGCAGTGTCGGGCGGGTGCAGATAAGGAACCTGGGATTTGGCTCCCTACCCCAAATTGCGCTTGATTTTGGAACTGGCGTGGGTGGCCCCCCGGGAACTTTTCGAGCACGAACTCAAATTGGCTAGGCAAGTCACCGCCGCCTAAAATTGCACTTGAATCTGGTCAACTGGATGTCAGGCAGCGAAAACCGAAACGGTCAAACTCCCTGGATTTTTCATTGGACATCTTCATTGGACATCTTCATTTTCTTTTTCATTGGACTTCTTTCGGCAGTCGCTTGTATACCCTGGCATTCGAGATTTGGTGGACAAGAGCCCGACATTTTTTTCCATGAAAAGCCATTCCCCAATGTAGTATGGTTTTATAACCTTCCTTGCGAAGGTCGCAATCATACTTCTTGTCTGTGATTTGCTTCAAAGCCCGTTTGGCATACCGTTCAAGCTGTTTTTCATCGTTTACCCTTTTTATCTCGAGAATGGCGCCTCTCCTCTGTATTTCATCAAAATCTCGAACAGAGATGTCGTATCGTCCAAGTCCACATTCTCTATTTGACTTTGTATTGTAGAAGCCGGAAAGAATTGTCAACAGCATGGCATGATATATATACTCGCCAACATCAAATGAACTTGATGAATCTTCCATGAATTTGGTCAGCTCATTCTCAACAATTTCGCTGTCGCCATTCCAAAATCCTTCATTGAATTTTTCAAATGAATATTTTTTGACAGCATTTTCAAAATGAATAAGGATTCTTTTTTTCCATATAATATAAACTTCTTTGTTTGGAATTTTCAAAGATACTTTTTGTCTATAAAGCTTATCTTCATTAGAATCATCTACATCATACGATTTGTCAATTGACTCGGAAATAGTTGTCAAATACCCACAAGCATGCATAATCGACCAGAATGTAGCGTCCTCGTTTTTGAGAATGTCCAAATACGTCAATTGGCTGTCAACAAACTTGTAAATACATTGCTGCTTCAAAAGATTGTCAATATCCATTGACAAGATCTCGGTATTTTTTTTCAAAAGCTCGAAAGCAAATTCATTTGCCGATGTATTCATCCAATATGCTTTTGGATAAATATTATTGTTATTGTTGTTGATATGATCATCAATATAATTAAGGATGCTCCATGGGTTATATATTTCCTTGCTATCGCCAAAATTATATCCGTCATACCATTCACGCACCTCGTCAAGTTGTTGCGTCATCTTGAAGTGCTCAAGCAAGGAGATAACTTCTGTTTCCGTAAACCCAAATGCGTCAGCAAATTTTTGTGATGCAATATCGTAGTGCTTCAAATTGTTTATGCCAGTAAAAAGACTTTCACTCGTAATACGCAAACACCCTGTCAAAACAGCAAAATTCAAATAATCATTTGATTTGAGAGCCTTGGAAAACATCGTCCTTATCGTGTCAGACATTTGTTTGTGATATCCATATTGATAAGCTTTTGTCAGAGGATTATCATACTCATCTATCAATATGATTGGTTTGACGCCGTAATGGATAAACAATGCACGTGATAAAACAAATATTGAATTTTCAATCTGCGAGTCACTGGCCTGCATGTTTATGATTGAGTCAAGAATACTTATATATGTCTTGCCAATATCCTTGTTGCTCAATAAATACTCATGTTTTGCGACAACATCTATTATCTCTGTTTTTAATCGATCATATGCACGTTCAAACTCATATCCTGATATATCCTTGAATTTCAGGTAAATCACGGGAAATTTGTTCATCCAGTTTGAACATATCTCGGTATTCCTTGATATTTTGAGACCATTGAAAATATCTGCGCTGTCTTTTTGACAGTTGAAAAATTCATCCATCATGCTCAAGGCGAGACTTTTGCCAAAACGCCGAGGACGCGTAAACAAATTTACGTGCTTTGGCCTAGAGCTGACAAACTCTTCCAAAAAGTCGGTCTTGTCGACATAGCAACTGCCGGACGTTCTGATTGTCCTGAAATTGTCTACCCCAATGTCAATATTGTTGAACATTGCGCACCCCTTGCGTCCCTTGCGCCTCTTGTGCCTCTTGCGCCTCATGAAGGCCGGGACATTTCTCCGAGTTTGTCTGCTCCGTCATTCTGCTCCGTCATTCTGCTCCGTCATTCTGCTCCGTCATTCT
>CAZWOT010000155.1:0-5772 GCA_964635595.1 uncultured Desulfovibrio sp. | reverse complement strand
TTGCAAGTGAACGGCCTTGCAGGCGGGATTTCGTCCCCTACGCCCGGGGCTTGTGGTTCTTCGGGGAGTCTGGGGCCGCAAAGGCATTGGCTGCCGGGTCGGCCGCATCGCCTGCATCCGCAGCGTCTGCGGCATCCTCGGTCTGCATGGGGCCAAGCTCCCCGTGCTTGTTGAAGAGTCCTTCCATCATGAGGGCCAGGGCGCCGTCGCCGGTCACGTTGCAGGCCGTGCCGAAGCTGTCCTGCAGGGCGAAGATGGCGATGAGAAGCGCCACGCCGTTGGCGTCGAAGCCGAGGACGCCGGTGACGATGCCGAGCGAGGCCACCACCGTGCCGCCGGGCACGCCGGGCGCGCCCACGGCGAAGACCGCGAGAAGCACGCAGAAGATGAGCATGGTGCCGAGGCTCGGCAGGCTCCCGTAGAGCATGAGGTGGAGCGTCATGCAGAAGAAGGTCTCGGTGATGACGCTGCCGCACAGGTGCACCGTGGCTCCCAGCGGAATCATGAACTCGGTCATGGTTTTCGAGAGCACCGAGGACTTGCGGGCGCAGCGCAGGGCCACGGGCAGCGTGGCCGCCGAGGACATGGTGCCCACGGCCGTGAGGTACGCCGGCAGGTAGTGGCGGAAGACCCCGGCCGGGTTTCTGCCGGACATGAGGCCGGCAAGGCCGTAGAGCACGGCGAGCCAGATGAAGTGGCCGCACATGGCGATGAGCACCATGGAGATGAAGACCGGCAGATGGATGCTCAGGAGCCCCTCGTAGGCAAGGGCAAGGAAGCACAGGCCCACGAAGCAGGGCAGGATGGGAATGAGGATGATGTTGATGAGGGCGCCCACGATGTGCTCGAGCTCGGTGAAGAGCTTCGAGAAGAGCTCGGAGCGCGTCCAGGCGGTGGCGACGCCGAAGAGGAGCGCCAGGACGAGGGCCGACATGACCGAGAAGAGCGGCGGGATGTCCAGCTGGAAGATGATGTCCGGCAGCTTGCGCAGGGCGTCCGCGCTGGTGGCCACGGAGAGGTGCGGGATGATGAGGTAGCCCGAGGTCATGGAGAAGAGGGCCGCGGCCAGGGAGGAGAGATAGGCGAGGCTCACGGCCACGAAGAGCATCTTGCTCGCGTTTTCCCCAAGGCGGATGATGGCGGGAGTGATGAAGCCCACGATCACGAGCGGCACGAGGAAGAAGATGATCTGCCCGAAGATGTGGCGCAGGGAGACGACCACGTTCATGACGGCCCTGACGGAGTCCGAGTCCGAATTGGCGCCAAGGAACATGCCGAGAAGCGCGCCGGCGAAGATGCCGAACAGAAGCTTGCAGATCAGGGAGAACTCTCCCTTGACGATGGCCATGCCGAGCCTCCGAATGTCCGAATGATACGGACGGTCCGCGCATGCGGGACATGCGAACCGTCCCTGATGTGTGCAAGGAAAGCCTTCCCCATGGGGCAAAGCCGTGGGAACCGGAAGACTATAGGGTCTGCCGGGCTGTCAGGCAACGTCTAAAAACTTTTGCGGCACGGATTTGCGGGAAAATGCCCGTTTCAGGCGTCGGCCATGTTTCGGGGGCACGCATCTGTGGCTTGAAGGCCTTGTCGTTTCTCTTGCCCGGTTCCTCGATTGCCAATATCCTTCTCGCAAGGCCCTCGATTTCGACAGCGGCCGGACAGGGGAAACAGAACAGTTGCCTGGAGGAGCCATGACCGACACTCCCATCCTGGACAGCAGGGATCTCGCTGCGTACATCGCCCAGCAATGCGACGCAGAAGGGATCAGGTACGACAATACCAGGATTCAGAGGCTGCTCTACTGCGTGTATGGCTGCATGCTTGCCTGGAAGGGCACACGCGCCTGCGACGAATATCCGCGTGCCTGGACATACGGCCCCGTCTTCCCCAAGGTGTTCGGCTGGATCTGCTCCGGCAGGGACATCGCGGACTATTCCACCCGCATGCAAAACGGTGCCGGCCACGATGCGCTCAAGTATGCCGTACAGAAGGTCGTGAACTTCTTCGGCAGGTTCACCGGTTCCGAACTGGCCGGATGGTCGCATCGCGAAGGCTCTCCCTGGTGGAAGGTCGTGAAGGAAGGCGAGGCAGGCTGGAACAGCTCCATGCCCGATGAATACATCAGGGAGTATTTCCTTGAGCACGTCCTCGCAAAGTCCTGACATCGAAGGGGGCTTTCCCCGCACACGGCTCAGGAAAAGCCCCAAACAGGCACTTTTCGGGGCCAGGTAGAAGCTTTTGCTGCCGCATTGCGGGCAACGGGCACGAAAAAAGGGTCCCCGGCCGTTGAAGGCGGGAACCCTAGAGGGCAATTTGGGCAAATGGGGTTTGCTAGAAGCCGAAACGGAGGCCGAGCATGATTTCGTGGTTGTAGGGGCGGATGCCCACGGAACCGTAGCGGGTGCTCACTTCCGTGTAGCCGAGGTCGAGGTAGCGGTAGGCCACGTCGACAGCCACGTTCTCGTTGAAGCTGTAGGCGACGCCGGCGCCAACCTGCCACGCGAGGTTGGTGTTCCAGTCGTCGAAGCTGCGGCTGACGTCTTCATAGCCGACGTCGATGCCCATGTAGTTGAAGGCCATGCCGATGCCGGCGCCGACATAGGGCGTGAAGTTGGTGGAGTTGTGGAAGTCGTAGTAGACGTTCGCGAGCAGCGTGGTGCTGTTGAAGGTTCCGTCGGAATAAAAGCCTCCGGGACCGCTCCAGCCCACCTCGCTGTTGCCGCGCAGGGCGAACTCGACCTCCACGCGCAGGGGGAACATGTTCTGGGGCCAGAAGTCATAGCCAGCTGCCAGCGCACCGCCGAGGGTGAACTGGCTGTAGCTGTCCATGCCAAAGCCACCGAAGTTGCGGCTGCGGTCAAGGGTTCCCGTGTTCTGTACGGTCATCAAGAACTTGGGAGCGAGATACATGCCGGTTGCCGCATTCGAGACGCCGGGAAGCGCGATGGCGCACGCCAGAACCAGCGCAAGAAAGAAGCGTTTCATAAGAAGATCTCCTTAAAGTATCCTGTGCCCGGCAGGATTTGCAGAAGGTGCCCAAAGATGCGCAGAAAGTCAAGGCTTTCGCGCCCTTGTTTGCATTTCCCCCACGCTTGTTCCGTTGTTCGCACTTTTCTTTGTGCGAAAGTAGATTGCCGTCATTCTCTGCAACGAGGGGGGAAGACATGGAGTGCGTCATGGAGAAAGAACGCAAGAATTCCTTCATCCCCTGTAGAAAGATTGGATGCATCCATGAATGTCCGGCATCATCCACGCAAAAGATCGGGGCCTTCTCCCCGGTTTTGCGCATTGGCTTCAAGTTCAAGGGCTTTTCGGACTTGAAGGACAGGATTGAAGACCTGTCTTTCCCATGCAGGTTGGGACCAAGGAACAGATCGATCTCTTCTACTTCGTGCCGAAGATGCGGTCGCCCGCGTCGCCAAGACCGGGAAGAATATAGCCGTACTCGTTCAAGCGCTCGTCCACGGCCGCGGTGTAGATGTCGACGTCCGGGTGTCTTGCCTCGACCCGGGCAATGCCTTCCGGCGCGCATACGAGATTGAGGGAGCATATCTTCTTCGCGCCGCGCTCCTTCAAGAGATCGATGGCGGCAACAAGGGAGCCTCCCGTGGCCAGCATGGGGTCGAGCACGATGGCCATGCGGTTTTCGAGGTCCTTCGCGAACTTGGCGTAGTACTCCACGGGGGCCAGGGTCTCCTCGTTTCTGTAGAGGCCGACCACGCTTATCTTGGCACCCGGGATCATGGCGAGCACGCCGTCCATGAGCCCGAGGCCCGCGCGCAGGATGGGCACCACCGTCACCTTCTTGCCCACGATCTCCTCCACCTCGACGGGGCCGGCCCAGCCCTCCACCACGCGCTTTTGGGTGGCGAAGTTCCTGGTGGCCTCGTAGACCAGAAGAGAGGCGATTTCCCCGGATATGCGGCGAAAGTCGCTGGTGCCGGTGGAATCGGCGCGCAGGATGCCGAGCTTGTGGCGAATCAGGGGATGATCGACGACGTGGACGGCCATGGCTTTTCTCTCCTGTTTTTTGGGCAAAAGGCAGCTGGAGCGTGTGCCTTTCCCCTTTCAGGCTTTGTGCGGGAAGCAGGACAGCCTGTCAAGAAGCAGGTCGAGGAGCGGCGCAGGTGCAGGTTCAGATCCAGCGAGCAACCGGTGCCCAGGATTGCGCAAGGGGTCGCCCACCCTCATGCCCTTCGCAGCCCGAACGCGTGGGTTGCAGGAACTGCAGGGGTTGCAGGGACTGCAGGGATTGCGGGGACTGCAGGGATTGCGGGGATTGCAGGGATTGCGGGGATTGCGGGGATTGCAGGAATTGACGCGCAAATGCCGCTTGCGCGGGCGTCCCCTTTTTCCCATACTTTCCCGATGCAGGGTGATCCTGATCCTTACCCTGCATCCACCCCCTGGCAATACCCCGAACATTTCCGTCCAGGTCCTTCGAGAAGAAGCCGCTTTCTGCCTTGCCCAAAAGCCGGTCCCGAAGGGCGCAAAAGACAAGGAAGGACCCATCATGTTCGACACCGTGATACTCGGGCGCAGCTGCCCGAAGAAAGACTACGACGCCCTTGCCCCGCGTCTGCGCATGAACCTCTTCGAGGCCCAGCGCCAGTGCCGGGAAAACGGCATTCCGCTGCTCATCCTGGTCTGCGGACTCGAGCGCTCCGGCCGCGGCAAGGTCACGAACCTCCTCTCCGAGTGGATGGACGGAAAGTTTCTGCAGACCCACGTCTTCTGGGACGAGAGCGACGAGGAAAGGGCGCGGCCGCTGGCCTGGCGCTTCTGGCGCTGCCTGCCCGGCAAGGGGGAAACGGCCGTGTTCTTCGACGGCTGGTACGGGACCATATTGCACTCCCTTTTTGGCGGGCGCATGGACATGCGCGAGTTCTACGAGCGGGCCAGGGAGTTCAAGGGCATGGAGGACAGCCTCGCCCTCTCCGGCGCCGTCATCGTGAAGCTCTGGCTCCATCTCGACAAGAAGACCTGGAAAAAGCGCATCGAGGAGCGGCTCAGGAACAGGACCGTGCGCCGCTACGCGCCCGTCTCCCTGAAGCTCCCCAAATACGACGACGTCATGGAGGCAGTTTCCGAAACCATCACCCTGACCGACCGCCAGGACGCCCCCTGGGCCATCATCGACGCCAAGGACGACAACTTCCGCAACCTTTCCGTGGCAAGGGCCATCATCGAGGCCGTCAACCGCGGCATCAAGCTCAGGGCCGATGCAAAAAAGGCCGCCGAGCTGGCCGAGAATGTCGAGAAAGCCGAAGAAAAGGCCATGGACGCTCCCGGCGAGGCCATGACTTCGTCCCCTGCCGCGTCCCCCGATGCAAAAGGCTCGGTGGCGGACGAAGGCGCAACTGTCGAGGAGACAGACTCTGCCGCCAGCCTGGCGCAGCCGGACGGCGGTGGCGTGGAGGACGGCCTTGCAGTCGAACGGGAGAAAAAGGGCGCCTCCCGCGTGCTCGAGGCCATGTCGCTCACCACCCTCGAGGCCGTGGACCTGAAAAGGAGCCTTCCCCACGAGGAATACAAGGCCCAGCTCAAGGACCTGCAAAAGGAGCTGCGCGAGCTCACCTACCTTGCCTGGAAGAAGGGCATCTCGAGCACCCTCCTCTTCGAGGGCATGGACGCCTCCGGCAAGGGCGGAACCATCCGCCGCATCACCAGCGGCGTGGACGCGCGCATCATCCGCGTCATTCCCATCTCCTCGCCCACCGACGAGGAGCTCGCCCACCACTATCTCTGGCGCTTCTGGCGCCACGTGCC
>CAZWOT010000154.1:0-5785 GCA_964635595.1 uncultured Desulfovibrio sp. | reverse complement strand
TGGAGCATAGAGGTTTTGCAGACCTCTGCCTTACCACTTGGCTATTCCGCCTCGTTGTTTCTCAGGACTTGCCGCGCAGTGTCTGCGGACCTTCCTGAAAAAGATGGAGCGGGAGACGGGATTTGAACCCGCGACTTCAACCTTGGCAAGGTTGCACTCTACCACTGAGTTACTCCCGCTCAATGCGAAATGATCTTTTACAGGGGGAGACAAGCTTCGTCAAGCAAAATCTCGAAAAAAGAATCTTTCGCGGAAAATGCCAGCAAATGCCCGAAAACGCGGCATTCCGCCAGCCTCGGGCAGCCCGATCCTTCGGCTAGTCCTTCGGGCGGTTGTCGACCACACGGGTGGCCTTGCCGCCAGAACGCTCGAGGGAATGGGGCTCCATGAGGCGGATCTTTGCAGTGACGCCGCAGAATTCCTTGATGTTCTTCTGCAGACGCCGCTCGAGGGCCTGCATTTCCTTGATCTGGTCGTTGAAGAGCTGCTGGGTGACCTCCACCTGGACCTCGAGCTCGTCCATGGCGCCGGTGCGGTTGACCACGATGAGGTAGTTGGGGCTCACGCCTCTGGCTTCCATGAGCAGGCTTTCAATCTGCTGCGGGAAGACGTTCACGCCGCGTATGATGAGCATGTCGTCCGTGCGGCCCGCGAGTCGGGTGAGACGAAGATGCGTGCGGCCGCAGCGGCAGGGCGTACGGTCGATGGAGGTCAGATCGCGGGTGCGGTAGCGGATGACCGGCGATCCCTCCTTGGTGATGGTGGTGATGACAAGCTCGCCCACCTCGCCGTCGGGCAGGTTCTCGCCCGTGGCGGGATCGATGATTTCCGCCAGGAAGTGGTCTTCCCAGAGATGGATGCCGTTGTGCTCGGAGCAGTCGATGGCGACGCCCGGCCCCATGATTTCCGAGAGGCCGTAGACGTTGTGGGCGTCGATGCCCATCTTTTCCTCCATGGAGTGGCGCATGCTCTCCGACCAGGGCTCGCCGCCGAAGATGCCAATCTTGAGGGGCAGCTCCCTGAAGTCGATGCCGCTTTCGAGGGCCGACTCCCAGAGGTGCAGGGCAAAGGAGGGCGTGCAGGCGAGCACCGTGGCCCCGAGATCGCGAATGAGCTGGCCCTGGCGGCGTGTGGCGCCGCCGGAGGCCGGAACCACCATGGCCCCGAGGGTCTGGGCGCCGTCATGGGCGCCAAGGCCGCCGGTGAAGAGCCCGTAGCCGTAGGCCACGTGCACGATGTCCTCGGAGGTCACGCCGCAGGCGCACATGCAGCGGGCCATGAGCTCGCCCCAGATGTCGAGGTCGCGCTTCGTGTAGCCCACCACCACGGCCTGGCCGGTGGTGCCGGAAGAGGCGTGCACGCGGGCGATGTTGGCCTTGGGCACGGCGAAAAGCCCATAGGGGTAGTGCTGGCGCAGATCCTGCTTCTCGGTGAAGGGCAGTCTCTTCAGATCGCGAAGCGAGCGGGTGTCGCCGGGCTTTATGTCCATCTCGTCGAAGCGGCGACGATAGAAGGGTACGTTTGCGTAGACGCGCTCGCACACGTCCCGGAGCCTGCGCAACTGAAGCTTTTCCATGTCCTCGCGGGGCAGGGTCTCGTTTTTGATGTCGAAAAGCACGGCTTTACTCCTCGTGGGTAGTTGGCTAGACTTCGAGGTCGAACCAAACTCTATCGTGCCCTGTTTTTTCCAATCGATCAACCGCCCCCGGACGCCCGATCCGTCCTTTTCTTCATGTCCCGTGCACGCGAGGACAATGGACGACCATAAACCGGGGCAGCCGGGCATCCCGCATTCGGGGCCCAATCAACGAAGCTTGCACGAATTCCGGCTCCCGGGTGCAAGGACCACTCGCACCAGATCGAATTTTCAAAAAAGAACAACCCACATGCAGACCAGGCAAAAGAAATACTCTCTCCTGCCCGCGGCCGACAAGGCGGCCGACGCGGCGGCCTTTCTGACCGAACACAAGGCCAGGGACGTGACCGTCCTCGACCTTTCCGAACGCTCCTCCTTCACGGACGTCATGCTCGTGGCCACGGCCAATTCCGTGCGCCATGCCCAGAGCCTCGCCGACGGCATCAACCGCTTGTGCGGCGAGAAGAACTACGAGTACCTGCGCATGGACGGCTACTCCGTAGGCCAGTGGATACTGGTGGACTGCAACGACTTCGTGGTGAACATCTTCCAGCCCGAGTCGCGCGAGCTCTACAGGCTGGAGTCCCTCTGGAGCGTGCCGCAAAGCCGCGAGGAGCTGCAGCAGATGGCAAGCGGAACCGGCGACGCCGGACACGCTGCCGACGAGACCGAAGCCGGAGAGCAGGCATGAGCATCACCCCCACCTTCCTGCTCATCCTGGACGGCTGGGGCATCGCGCCCGCAGGGCCCGGCAATGCGCCGAGCGTCGCCGACACGCCCAACCTGGACAGGCTTTTCGCCTCCTGCCCGAACTCCCGGCTGACCGCCCACGGCAGGGCCGTGGGCCTTCCCGAGGGCTACATGGGCAACTCCGAGGTCGGCCATCTCAACATCGGGTCCGGGCGCATCGTCTATCAGGACATGACCCGCATCGACGTGGCCATCGAGGACGGCTCCTTTGCGACGAACCCCGTCATCGCCGACGTCATTGCCGCCGCGAAGAAAAACGGCTCCACGCTCCACTTCATGGGGCTCCTCTCCGACGGTGGCGTGCACAGCCACATCGACCACCTTCTGGCCCTCTGCCGCCTGGCGGACAGGGAAGGCGTCCGGGTACGTGTGCACTGCCTGCTGGACGGTCGCGACACCCCGCCCGACAGCGCCATGAGCTACGTGAAGACCCTGGAGAGCGAGCTTGCCAAACTCCACGACCAGGCCATAGCCGCCCTCTGCGGCCGCTTCTACGCCATGGACCGCGACAAGCGCTGGGAGCGCGTGAAGGAAGCCTTCGATCTCTTTGTCCACGGGTCGGGCGCAAGGGGGGAAAACGCCCAGGCAGCCCTGCAGGCATTCTATGCCCAGAAGATCACGGACGAGTTCGTGAAGCCCGTGTGGGTGGGCAAGGAGAACCCGGGCCTGAAGGACGGCGACGCGGTCTTCTTCTTCAACTTCCGCGCCGACCGCATGCGCGAGATTGTCTCGGCCCTCACCCTGCCCGACTTCGACGGCTTCGAGAGGGGCGAGCTTCCCAAACTTTCCGCGGTTGCCTCCATGACAAGCTACGAGGCCACTCTCGCCATCCCCGTGGCCTTCCCGGACCAGGACATCCCCAACGTGCTCGGCCAGGTGGTCGCCAGGGCCGGCATGCGCCAGCTGCGCCTTGCGGAAACGGAAAAGTACGCCCACGTGACCTACTTCTTCAACGGCGGCGTGGAGGAACCCTGCCCAAACGAGGACCGCATCCTCGTCCCCTCCCCCCGCTCCGTGGCGACCTACGATCTGGCCCCGGCCATGAGCGCCGTGGAGGTCACGGACAATTTTGTGGAGAAGTGGAATTCGGGCGTCTACGACCTTGTTGTCTGCAACCTCGCCAACGGCGACATGGTGGGCCACACGGGCGTGCTCGAGGCCGCCGTCAAGGCCTGCGGGACCGTGGATGCCTGCGTGGGACGCATGGTCGAGGCCGTGAAGGCCCGCAAGGGGCGCATGATCCTCATAGCCGACCACGGCAACTGCGAGAAGATGATCGACGAGCAGGGCAAGCCGCACACGGCCCACACCACCAATCCCGTGCCCTGCATCCTCCTCGACACGTCCACTGACGAAAAACGGACACTGAAGGACGGCAAGCTCGCGGACGTGGCCGTGACCCTCCTCGCCCTCTGGGGCATGGACATCCCGGCCGAAATGAACGGGCAAAGCCTCGTCGGCTAGCCCATCGCAGGCGGACAACGCCAAGGAGGCGGCCATGGCCAACGAAGGACGCAAGTACGAACCGGTTTCCCCCACGGGAGTGGAGCTCGCCTTCCACTATCTCTGTCCCCGCTGCCGCAACACCATGCGCGTGGTGTCCCCCGTGCGCGAGACCGAGGTCATCTGCAACAACTGCGCGACCAGCTTTCCCATTGCCCCGGTGGACACGACGCTTCTGAAATTCATCCACGTGATCACCGCTGGCGGCAGATCCCCCTCGGTCTACGACTAGAGCGAAACCTTTTGTGAACCTGTGATTGATGAGCGCCCAAGGAACTGCCGCGGTGACCACGCCAGTGCATGGGAGTACAAGATTCCGTGTGCAAATTGAGGATGGAGGCCGGAGCTCGCAAATTTCTCCTTGGTGGCAGGGCTGACGAATCACCCCGCCAAACCTTGACCGACATTGGGCAGAGTGATTTCAGCAATTTCATTCATCGGTATAGGTGCTGGAAGACAGCAGCGTCGCCAATGGGCCAATGGGCAATGGGCAGGGTGCAGATATTTTTTTGGGGGAATCGTACCTGCTCACGCTCAGGACAAAGAATGAAAGTGGGCAACGGGTGGGGGATTCCGAAGTCGATGCACTCGTAAGAAGAACCTACGACGTCGCCATGAGAAGGGGTCAAATCGGCAAAAAACAACGTTCCGTATCTACACCCAGCGCGGAAGAGGCGCTGGACCCCAATCTCGTCAAGGTGGTACGGGATGATGAGGGCAACGCCCTCTATTTTTCCAGGGCGCGCATCCCCTACGACAGGGACAATACAGGTGCTGCCCAATACTATGGACACATGGGCATGTATGCCTACAGGCGGGAAGCCCTCGATGTCTTCAGGCAAAATGCCCCAGGACACCTTGAAACCACGGAAAAGCTCGAGCAGTTGCGTCTTCTGCAAAAGGGCGCCACGCTCGCGATCGTGGAAGTCGAAAGTCCCGCTCCTGGCGTGGATACGACGGAAGACCTCCAAAGGGTGCGCTTGCTGCTCTCGGACGCGGACAAAGGCCGCCAGAAAGGGCATGAGATCGGGGAAAGTCTTGAAACGCCTTTCACTGGATGGGTTGTGGCTGGTGGCTCCAGTGACATCAAAGATGCTCGGGCCTTTTACGAGAAATTGAAGGACATCGAGCTTGTCTTGACCGATGTGGACGGCGTGCTCACCGATGGCGGGCTTTACTATGGGGCCGATGGCGAGGCTCTGAAACGTTTCTGTTCCAAGGATGGCCTGGGGATTTCGCTCTTGCGGCAAAACGGCATCAGGCTGGCCGTCGTCTCCGGACGGGATTGTCCGGCCTTGAGAAAAAGGCTGGACGACCTTGGCATTTCTTTCTTCCGTCTTGGTGAGTCCCACAAGAAGGCCGCCTGCGAGGAAATTTTGCGCGAGGCGAATGTTTTGCCAGGGCACGCGCTCTTTGTGGGGGACGATCTTCCCGACATCGAGGGATTCAAGGTTAGCGGATTCGGTGTTGCCGTGGGCAACGCCCATGAGAAGGCAAAAGACGCCGCAGACATGGTTCTTCAAAAACACGGCGGACATGGGGCCTTTCGCGAGCTGTGCGATCATCTTCTGGCCGCGCGGGAAAATGATGGTATCCGTTCAGGGGGTAGTGCCAATCAACCCCAATTTTGAGGTGTCACGACCCTGTGTCCATGATGTCTTATTGGCTGGTGGCGAGTCGGGCGAGTTTGGCAGGCCGTAAAAACAGTCTCGGCGATCTGGCGAGACGCCTTGAGAAATCCTTCGTCTCGCTCTACACCTTCCTCCGCTTCCCTGGCGTGAGCCCACGAACAACAAGGGCGAACGCGACGTGCGTCCACCCGTGGTGCGCCGCAAGATCTCACGGGAGCACGGACGAATGCGGACTGCGCTGGACGGAAAGGTTGTACTCGGTCCT
>CAZWOT010000153.1:0-5797 GCA_964635595.1 uncultured Desulfovibrio sp. | reverse complement strand
ACTAGCGGGCGCGCCATATCCCCCTTTGCGGGACATAGGACCGGGGCCCTTTGGGGCCCCTTTTTTCGCCCGCGGCCTTCGTGATAAAAGTCTCTGGGCCGCCCCTCTTCCAGCCGTCATCAGGCTGAGCAACGTACAGGGGCCGACCCAATTCCAGTCAAGGATCAAACATGCCAGTCAGCAAGAAAGAGCTTGTCGCCCGAACCGTGGCGGACCTGCACGAGACACGGCCCCATCTGGACGAACTTCTGGACGCCTTCGAGCCCCTGTGGCTGGCGAGGGCCGAAGAGACGCTGGAACTCGAAAAGCGCGTGGCCGAGCTTGGCATAAGCCTGCCCGAAGGCTCCGAAGAGCTCGAGGCAAGGGGGATCAGTCTGCTCGCCACGGCCGACCTCTCCGTCTACTGGCCGCTCGTGGTCGAGGCCGCCCAAAGCTTCTTCCCCGTCTATGAGGCCAATCCGAAGCTCATGCCGCATCTTTTCGAGGTGCGCGACTTCCTGAACCGGGAACGCGAATCCGCCTTTGGTCAGGGAGCCCTCAAGGCCGTTCTCGAAAGCGACGAGGGGCGCTTTGCCGAACTCTCGGGGCTCGACGAGGAGGCCGCGGCGAGCCTCTGTCTCGCCACGGAATTTGCCTTCTCCACGGTTCTGCGGGCGCTTGCCACCAACATGGGCGCCACCGACGACGAAGGAAAGATGCTCTGGCCCCTGTGGTCGCGCGGCTACTGCCCCGTGTGCGGCAGGCTCCCCACCATGGACTGGCTTGGCAAGGGCTACGAGGAGCTCGCGAACCCCTACCTCATCACCGGCGGCGGCAGGAAGTTTCTGCACTGCGGCATGTGCGGCACGGACTGGCGTTTCCGCAGGGCCGTGTGCCCGGCCTGCGGCTCCGAGGAAAAGGGGGTCATGGGAATCTTTTACGACGTGAACAACCAGTGCGAACACGTCTCCTGGTGCTCGGAATGCAAGAAGTACACCGTGGGCCTGGACTTGCGGGCCATTTCGCCTCTCCCGGACCTCGACATCATGGCCTTCGCCATGGTGCCCCTGGACATCCGGGCCGCGGACCAGGGACTGTTTCCCATGTGCCGCACGGTGTGGAACTCGAAGTAGGCTTCAAGACTTGCGCGCAAACGCGATTGCTATTTTCGCAAAGGCCGGCTCCAGAATCTGGGGTTGGCCTTTGTCGTTGTGCGCGTCCTTGAATCCGGACGCCTGCGGCTAGCGGAAGAAGGCTGTCTCAAGCCGGGGAAACTTGGGCAGACGTCTGTCGTCCAGCCCCAAAAAGCCGAACGCGAGTTCCTTCAGCTCCTCGCACTGCTCCCTGCCCACGGGAGCAAAACCATGGGCGAGAATGGAGTTGTTGCGGGCCGCAAGAACAGTCGCCAATCTGTCCTGCCACTTCTCGAAGGCATGCCCCAGTGGATCGCCGAGGCAGGCCAAAAGCCGATAGGCCTTGAAAAGCGGCAGCTGCAATGCTCCATCATGGCCGAGCACGGGCTTTTCCCTTTCCAGGAAGTCTGTTGGGAGAGACTTCGCGTCCACATGGCTTGTGTCTATGCCAAACGAAGCCCAAAGCTCCATCCTGGCCGCCTTCTCGAGCAGCGAGTAGAAGCGTGCCGCGGCATCGTCGCAGCGCCCCTGCTCCATTCTCCGACAGGCATTGGCCGCCAGATCCGCAAGACAGGACGACGAGGCAGCTCCCTGAAAGCTGGGCGATGCAAGTTCTCTGGCTGCCGACGCAAGGGCCCGCTCGTTCTCCCTTGCTTTGCCAAGAAAGCCTGCCATGGAAGCGGGAGCAAGCTGCTCGAGAGTCCCAAGTGCCGACGAAAAATGCTGTGCAGCTTCCTCGAGAGCGAAGCCCTCCCACAGAGCGTAGGCTTCGCACAGAGTCCCAAGCGCCCTGAATAAATCGCTCTTGCCGCTTTTTCCCGCCATCTCGAGGCAGAGTTCCCCTGCCCGTCCGAAGTGACTGGCATTGAAGGCCTCCACCAGCTGCTGAACGGGTGAAAAGGCAAGCTCCTCCCAGGGATTGGCAAGCTCGAAAACATGCTCCTCGCCGTCCAGCACCGTCCCGAGGCCGTTCTTGCTCCTGGCGCCGCCGCCCACGTAGAGAAAGCGGACGTCAAAGTCTGCGAGGGCGAGAACCAGGGCTGCGGACATGACCTTGGTTCCGCCGGTGAAGTCCGCACACATCCGCAAGCTGGGGTGCTCGCAAAGCAGGCCCGAGACTGTTCCGCGCATGTCCCGCACGCAGGAAAGCAGGTCCTGCTCGTTTTCAAGGACAAGCATGTCCTTCTCAAGATGGACTGCAAACGTGCTGTCGAGCGAGGGCAGGATGTTTTCCTCAACGGATGGGGCCGACGAGGCGGAGCAGACAAAAAGCACCCGTACAGGGGCAAGCGACCTCAGTGCGTGGATAATGGGTGCGGGACTGCCGCCCACCGTCGCCACGAGAAGGGCCCCTTCGGAATCCATTTGCTCATCCTTTTCCATTGCCGATCCACTGGGCGATTTCACCTTCAAGCCCCTGTACCTTGCTCCCGTGCACGACCTTCAACCCGAGCTCTTTAGCTCGGAAAAGGTCCACCTCGTCCGGCTTAAAGACAGAAACAATCATGCCTTTGCCGAATGTCCCGCCAAGCTGCCTGCGCAGGCTGCTCAACTTGTAGATGGCGTCGGTGGCCTTCGAGAATGCTCCCTTCTTCTTGTGCATGATGCTTGTCTTGCACTCTATGAGGTAGAGAGAGTTGTCACGGGCAAAGGCGGCGTCAATTTCGTTTTGCGGGTCGTCCTTGCCGACGCCCGACACCTTGGCGGTAAAGTCGAGCTTCAGATTCGACCCGTAGTCGTCGACAAGCTTCCTGCGACGCAGACTGGCGAGAGCCGCGTGGGCATATTCTTCGAGCCAGCCCCCATTGCACCAGAAGCGAGTCTCCTCCGAAGCAAAAACAACGGAATCGTTGGCGCAGGACAGCATCCCCTGGGATTGCGCGATCTCGAGGGCTTCGAAAAACTTCTTTGCGGCCTTGTCGGGAAACGGGACGTAATTGACCTGATAGTCCGGTGCGCTCCGCTTGAACTCGGCCTTGGCGGCGCATTCGTTGAACTGGATGAGGGCCTTGTAATCCCGCAGGAACAGCTCCAGAAGCTCCTTCAGGACCTCGACTCGCTCTGGTGTCGGCTCCTCGTTGCGTCTGTCAAGAATCGTGTGACCCGATCCCGCCAGAAGAAGCTCGGGGATGCGAAGCTTCAGGTCAAGGTCGTAATTCTCGAAATTTCCGGCCATATGGCGAACCTTGCCATTGACGGTGTCCACGTAGAAAACAAAGGGCCTGTGTTCGCTCAAGGTGGCCCACTCCACCGCGGTCAGGGCCATTGGCTTGGTGCCGCAGGTGACGTTCACGGCCACAGACTTTCCCAGCTTCTCCTCGATGGCGCACAGGCGCTCGAAGACAAGGCTGGGACTCTCGTCCTCCAGGTGATAGAATTCGACCTTGCAGCCCTTGCGCTTCAGGGCCTCGCCAAGGATGGAATCTTTCGAGCGCTGCCTCATGACACTGGTCACGAGCAGATGCACTGTTTTGGGCAAGGGGTCGGACATGAGCACGCCAAGATAGTTCGGCAGCGTCTGTTCCGAGACAAGGCAAATATGATCATCGTGGTGGGGGATGCTCACTGGCTGGCCTCCTTGATTGGCCTCGGCGGAAAGTGTGTGCGGCAAGCGTCTTTCCACGAAACTATTACCCACAACACCTGCAAGGGCAAGACGGTCAGAAAACCTGCCAATTCTTGTCGGAAAACTTCGGCAGCTCCTTGCCGGCGCTTACACGCTTCTTTTCGCAGGCTCCGCACAAAAGGAAGATCTTCACACCGTCCTCGGCAGGGTCGATGACCTTCTCCATCCGCCTCTTCATTTCTTTCAGGCCTTGCGGACTCATCCTGGCCTCAAAGACCGAGCGCTGCATGCGCAGACCGTAGTCCTCGGCGATTTTGGCGATCTTCTGCAGCCGACTGGGGTTTCTTATGTCGTAGGCAACAAGATAGGTCTCGAACATGTCAAATCACCTTCCAGCCGGTGTCCACCAAAGCCACGCCCTGCCCCAGGATCTCGACGCCTGCGGCACAGTGGCGACACAGGGGGTAGACAAGAAGAGAATCCGTCCCGGGCTCGAGCAAAGCGGCTATTCTGTTTGCGAGAAGCCAGATTTCGCCAGGCTGAAGCTCGCACTCGAACACGGAGCGCTGGCTGTTGACGCCAAGTTCCGTCAGGAGCTTGAAGACCTTGGTACGCGTCGCATTGCTGCTGATGTCGTAGGCTATGACCGCATGCATGGGACTACCTCAACATGAGGGGAACATAGGTTCTCGTCTTCCCCTCGATGACGTAGCGCAGGAAGCGCGCCTGGTACACCATGGCCTCGTTGTAGGTCATCTCCTTTTTCGCCACGGGATGGAAGAACTTCGTTTCCATCTTCTGGGAAAACGCGTCGATGACCTTCTTCAAGGCCGTTTGGGTCAAGAGGACCGGAAGCGCTCTGGCGGTGCCGTCCTGTGCGATGTCGTGGTCCTGCTCGGCGCCGCTTGTGTCGAGTTCCTGATTCAAGGGCAAGGTTTCCCCGAACGGGTCGTCGAGCATCTTCTGCACGAGTTCCTCGTTGTCCCCGGAAGGCGAATCCTCATGCATGACGTGGGGGACTGGATTCTCGAAGTCGCTCTCGTGGAGCATGTTCATGTTGAAGAGGGCCAACGTCAGCGTGTCGCCAACAAGCGGCCGGAACTCCTCCACAAGATCGAGCGAGAGGCTGTCCCTTCCGTAGGCAAGCTCGTGCAGTATTCCTGGCTGCGGATCGAGGCCGACCTGGTGGATTGCCGCGTAGCAACGGTTTGTGAGCATGGTGTAGAGGAAGGAAAGGATGCAGTTCACCGGGTCCGTGGGAGGCCTGCGTATCCTTTTCACGAACTTCCAGTCCTTGATGAAGCCAAGGTGTAGATGGGCGAAATAGATCGCCGCTGCCCTTCCCTCTATGCCGCGAAGCACAGAACAGTTATGAGCGTGCTCCACGTCGTGAACCAGCCTGCGAATCTTGTCGCCGGCCGCGAGTGCTGCAGGCTGGTTTCTCGCACGCTTGATGCGCGTGAGCAGCGTGGCCTGATTGAGAATCTTTCCTCTGACTATGGCCTTCGCGATTGGCAGCCGGGCCGCCTGGTCGTCACACAGGTCGAACTGTCTTTTGCGCAGAAGGACATTGGCAGGGGACTTCATGGCAAGCCGCCCGATGAACCGCCCGTCGAGCCTGTTGAAAACGGTGTCGATGTTCCGCACGAAAAGCGTCTGGATGGCAGGCGTGGTCAATGAAACGTTGCCGAAGAGCACAAGCTGCTCGAGACTCTCCAGAAAGAGCGGCTTGCGAATGTCCTTGCCATGGACAATGAGCCTGCGTCCATGCTTTTCGATGCGCACGCCCTGGGTTGTCACGTAGGCTATCAGCTGGGTCTCCTCCTTTGGGAGCGAAGGAAGCACAGAGGCGTAGAATCTGCGTCATGCCTCCTTGGAAAGAGGTTCATAAGGGCCGCACAATAGGTCGTTGCGTTACGTGGTGTATAGCAACGGCTCGTAATATCTTGGAGGTACAGGTCAACAGGGACCAGGTCAATGACAGAGAAGTCTATTACAGAAGTAAAGTTTCTGCAATCCATTGAAAATACAGATCAAAAGCGTTCACCTTTTGGCTTGCCAAGTTTTATCGTCAAACTCAATCGTCGTAATCCCTTGGAATAACAGGTCAAAAGCGTTC
>CAZWOT010000152.1:0-5833 GCA_964635595.1 uncultured Desulfovibrio sp. | reverse complement strand
TCGATGAAACATGAGCTGAACGAGATTCTGCTGATCGGAAGTTGGCGTGGTGAACGTTTGCATGCTACTGCGCCATACGCTCCAGAATGCGGGCGGCAATGTCGTTCGCGACAAGCAGGCCCTCGGGCGTGAGCGCAAAGAAGCTCCTGTCCCCGCCTTCGGAGAACCGCGCCATGCCGCGGGCTGCAAGCTCGTTGCAAAGCTCCTTGTTCTCGGCCAGGAAGTCCCTGCCGAAGTCGTGCCGGAAGGCCGAAAGCTCGAGTCCCCGCACGGTGCGAAGGGAAAGAAAGACGCGTTCTTCCATGAGGGCCGTGTCGTCCAGCTCCTCCACGTCGTGGAGCCAAAGGGAAAGGTCGTCCTCGCTCGCAAGCCTCTCCCAAAGCTCGTGATCGGTTGGCCTTGTCACGCGCATGCGTCCTGAAGTTCCCACGGCCGAGGGGCCTGCCCCCAGGTAGGGAGTTCCCTGCCAGTAGCCCAGATTGTGGCGGCACTGATGGCCCTTTAGGGCGTAGTTCGAGACCTCGTACTGGACAAGGCCGTGATCGGCGAGGAAGGCCTGCCCCTCGAGAAACATGGCGGCCTGCTCGTCGTCTGAGGGCAGCGCAATCTGCCCCCTTTGTGCCTGCCTTTCGAGCGGCGTTCCCTCCTCGAGGGTGAGGGAATAGGCCGAGACGTGGTTGGGGGAAAGGGCAAGGGCCCTTTCAAGCGTCTTGAGCCAGTCTTGTTTGTCCTGCCCGGGCAGGCTCCACATGAGATCGATGCCAAAGGAAGCAAAGCCTGCCGCATGGACGTTTTCGGCGGCACTTGCCGCCATGGCGGCGTCGTGGACCCGGGAGAGGGATTTGAGGTTCTTGTCGTCCAGGCTTTGCACGCCCATGGAGAGGCGGGTTATGCCGGCTTGCGCAAAGCTGCGGGTTTTGCCCGGGTCCTGCAGGCTCTCAGGGTTGGCCTCGAGGGTGATTTCCGCATCCTCCTCAAGACCAAAGAAACCGCGGGCGGCCTCGAGGATGCGCGCGATATCGGCCGGCTCCAGAAGCGAGGGGGTGCCGCCGCCGAAAAAGACGCTTTCAAGCTGGCCCCTGCATTTCGCGCCTTCGCAGGCAGCGCCGCCCTTTTCAAGAAAGGCTTTCCACTGTCCCATCTCGCGCACAAGCGTGTCTACATAGGAGCCAGGCAAGGGGGACCTGCCCAGGGCCAGCGAGTGGAAGGCGCAGTAGGAACAGCGCGCCCGGCAAAAGGGAACGTGGATGTAGAGAAGCATGGCGATGGCTGATGGCCCGGGGCTGATGCCGGCCAGAGGGACACGGGGTGCGGGCAGCAAAGCTTGCCCCGAAAGAGCCCTGCGGATGGCCGCTTTGCCCTGATTAAGCAAGACCTTGGCCACTTGGCAAGCGGGGGCGTTGGCGACTATAGTGCCTGCCTGAAAGACAGTCGGCAGGCCTTTGGGGCAAGCTCCTCTTGCGGGGGCATTTTCCTCGGAAGGCTTCCTTCAAAGGAGCATTTTGCAATGAGCATCGAACTCGCCCCCGAGGGGCTTGACATACGTTGTCACGCCGGCGGCGACGACAAGTGGTTCGCCGATGCGGCCATCGTTCCCATCTGGGAGGACGAGAAGATTCTCGAGACCTGCCCGAAACTCCTCGAGGCGGCACCCTTCCTCGAGATCGCGCCGGCCATGCGCGACGTGCACGGCAAGAGCGGCGAGCTGGTCGTCGTCTACGGCCATCCGGATCTTCCCTATTCGCGCGTGATCTTCGTCGGCATGGGCAAGGACAGGACCGGCAGGGACAACGCCATGGAAGTGGTGCGCAGGGCCGTTGCCCAGGGCATCCACAAGATCCGCACCATGGACCTGAAGTCCGCGCACATCCCCTATTTCACCCTGGAGCGCCTCGGCAACTCCCTGCGTGTGCTCGAGGAATGCGTGTACGCGGCCGTGGTCTCGAACCACAACAACGGCCTCCGGAAAAGGATGAGCGTGGACAAGCTTTTGCCCAGACTTGCGTGGCTCGCCATCGGCTTTTGCGAGAAATTTGTTCCCGAAGACGCCCGCGAGGCGGTCCGTCGGGGCGAGAGGGCCGCGCTTGCCACCACGCTCGCAAGAGATTTTGGCAACCTTCCCGGCAACATTCTCTATCCCGCTTCCTACGCCGGGCGGGCCTGCGAGCTCGCGAAGGTCTACGGCCTCAAGTACGAGGTCCTGGACGAGAAGGAGCTCGAGCGCCAGGGATTCAACGCCCATCTGGCCGTGGGCAGGGGCGGCGCCAACCCGCCGAGGCTCGTTGTGCTCGAGTACGCCCCCATGGGCCACGAGGACGAGCCTCCGCTTGTCTACGTGGGCAAGGGCATCACCTTCGACTCCGGCGGCATCTCCATCAAGCCCGCGGCCAACATGCACGCAATGAAGAGCGACATGACGGGCTCCGCCGCCGTCTTGGCGGCGCTTTTGTCCATAGCCGAAGAGAGGATCCCCCGCCGGGTGGTGGGCATCATGCCGCTTGCCGAGAACATGCCCGACGGCAATGCCGTGCGTCCCGGCGACATCGTGTACGGGTACTCGGGCGACAGCATCGAGATAGTGAACACCGACGCCGAGGGACGCCTCGTGCTCTGCGACGCGCTGGCCTACGCCATCGATCGCTTCAAGCCCAAATACGTCATCGACATCGCGACCCTGACCGGCGCCATCATGGTGGCCCTGGGCGACGAGGTGGCCGGGCTCTTCTGCAACGACGACGCCATGAGCGAGCGCATCCTGAGCGCCGCCCACAGCGCCGGCGAGGAATTCTGGCGCATGCCCCTGGTCGCGAGCTACAGAAAGAAGCTCGACAGCCCCGTTGCCGACATCTGCCATTCCGCCTCGGGCAGGGCCGGCGGCTCCATCACCGCGGCCCTCTTCCTCCAGCACTTCGTGAAGAAGGGCGTCAAGTGGGCCCACCTGGACATCGCCGGCGTGGACTGGATCGACAAGGCCTCCATCGGCTGCGACAAGGGCTCCACGGGCTTCGGAGCGAGGACGCTTGTGGAGATCGCCCGCGGGGGACTCGAGTGATGCCAGGCACCGTCTTCCTCATTGGCGCCGGGCCCGGCGACTTCGGCCTGCTCACCCTGAAGGCCCGCGACGTGCTGGCTGCGGCCGACGTCATTGTCTACGACGCCCTCGCCAACGAGAACTACCTCTCCCTTGCCCGCAAGGACGCCGAGTGCATCTACGTGGGCAAGATTGCCGACCAGCACGCCCTGCCGCAGCACGAGATAAACGCCCTGCTCGTGAAGAAGGCGAAGGAAGGCAAGACGGTCGCGCGCCTCAAGGGCGGCGACCCCTACATCTTCGGGCGCGGCGGCGAGGAGGCCCAGGAGCTGCTTGCTGCGGGAGTGTCCTTCGAGGAAATCCCCGGCATCTCCTCCACCATAGCGGCGCCCGCCTACGCGGGCATTCCGCTCACCCACAGGGACTTTTCCTCCTCGGTCACCATCGTGACCGGCCACGAGAACCCGGACAAGGACAAGAGCGCCATCAACTGGGCGGCACTTGCCCAAAGCGCGTCCACGCTGGTTTTCGTCATGGGCATGAAGAACCTGCCCCATATTGTCGAGAACCTTCTCGCCAACGGACTTGCCCCGGACACGCCGGCGGCCCTCGTCTATCGCGGAACGACGCCGGCCCAGCGCTCGCTTGTTGCGCCCCTTGCAAAGCTTCCCGAGGAAGCGAAGGCCAATGGCTTCACCAATCCCTCGGTCATTGTGGTCGGCCAGGTCTGCACCCTGCGCGACGAGCTTGGCTGGTTCGAGAAGCGTCCGCTCTTCGGCCGGCGCATAGTGGTCACGCGCGCAAGGGAGCAGGCAAGCGGCCTGGCCGGGAAGCTCACCCGCCTTGGTGCCGAGGTCGTGCAGTTTCCGACCATCCGCATCGAGCCCATGCAGGATTTGAGCGAGCTGGAAAGGGCGGTGGACAATCTCGCCGACTACGCCTGGCTTGTCTTCACCTCCGTGAACGGGGTGCGCGTCTTCTGGCGGGTCCTGCGCGAAAAGGGCCTTGATGCCCGCGCCATCGGAAAGGCCAAAATCGCGGCCATCGGCCCGGCCACGGCAAGGGAGCTCGAGAGCCACGGCCTTTTTGCCGACCTCGTGCCGGAAAAATACGTGGCCGAAGGCGTGGTGGACTCTCTGGAAAGGCTGGGCGGCCTTGCCGACGCCCGCATCCTGCTTCCCCGTGCGGCAAAGGCCCGCGAGGTCTTGCCGGAGTGTCTCGAGAAGGCTGGCGCAAAGGTGGACGTGGTTGCCTGCTACGAGACGGTGCCCGAGGACGCGCCCAGGGAGGAGATGCTCGCACGTCTTGCGGCCGGCGGGATCGACTGCGTGACCTTCGGCTCGTCCTCCACCGTGGACAACTTCTTCTCCCTCGTGCCCCCGGATCTGGTGAAGGAGCAGAAGAATCTCCTGCTTGCGCCCATAGGGCCCGTCACGGCCAAAACCCTCGAGGGATACGGTCTTGAACCCGGCATCGTGCCGGAGAATTTCTCCATTCCCCATCTTGTGGACGCACTGGTCGCCCATTACGCGAAGGAGTGAGAGCATGCCGCTGCCCATAGCCATCGTCGCCTCAGGAAACGGCACCAATGCCCAGGCCATGATCGATCTGGCCAAGGCCGGCACCCTTGACGTGGATATCCGGCTCATCTTCTGCAACAGGCCGGGAGCCAGGGTGCTCGAACGGGCGAAAAACGCGGGGATACCCGCGATCATGGAAGACCACACGACCTACGAGTCCCGCGAGGCCTTTGATCGCGTGATGGTCGAGGCCCTGAAGAAGAGCGGGGCCGAGCTCGTCGTGCTCGCGGGCTACATGCGGCTTTTGACCGAGCACTTCATCGAGGCCTTCAAGGGCCGCGTCATCAACATCCACCCCTCGCTTCTTCCGGCCTTTGGCGGCGGCGTGCACGCCGGCCGCGACGCGGTGGAGCATGGAGTGAAGCTCTCAGGCTGCACGGTGCATTTTGTGGAAATGGCCGTGGACTCGGGGCCCATCATCATCCAGGCCGCCGTCCCCTGCGATGCCGCGGACGAGGAAGACGACCTGATGACCCGCGTGCACAGGCTCGAGCACCGCATCTACCCCCAGGCCGTGCAGTGGATAGCCGAGGGGCGCGTGCGCGTGGAAGGCCGCAAGGTCTTCGTGGACGGCGAAAGGAAGGCGCTTGCCGCCATGCCCGGCGACTGCCTTGTCTGGCCGCCGCTCGAAGAGGGCTTTTAGCAAAGAGGGCAAGGCCCCCGCATTCCCCCGAAATCAAGGAGACGGCATGCTCGCTGCCATGAAATTTCCTCGCGCGCTGATTCTCGCTTTTTCCATGCTCCTGTCCGTTTGCGCCTTCACCCCCACCAGGACCGAGGCGGCGGCCGATCGTGTGGACCTCCTAGTGGAGGCCCTGCTTGGCGCCGACACCGAGATGCTCGAGCGGCTGCTTGCTTCCAATTTCGTTTTCATAGGCTCCAACGGGCACATTCAGGACAAGGAACACTTCATAACCACGATCCGCAACAAGGATCTGCAGGTTACAAGCGCAAAGTTCGAGAATACCCGCGAGACCTCGGCGGGTCCGGTGCGCCTTGTGACCGGCAACGGCACCTTTGTGGCTACGTCCATCACCCCGCTTCCCTCGGGCCTCATGCGCGTGACGCTGGTGGCCGACACCTCCGGTCCCAGAGAGCGCATCGTGCTCGTGCAGCTCACCCCCGTCATTCCCACCAGCGACTGCAAGGACGGCAACTGCCTCATTCGCTGAAAAAAGGTATACGTTCAGGGGATAGCAGGAGCCAGCCCCAATTGAGCACG
>CAZWOT010000151.1:0-5885 GCA_964635595.1 uncultured Desulfovibrio sp. | reverse complement strand
CTACACATTCCTCCGCGTCCCTGGCGTGCCTTCCTCGTACAACAACGGCGAACGCTACCTGCGTACACCAGTCGTGCGCCGCAAGATCTCATACGGGAGCACGGAGAAATGCGGACTGCGCTGGACGGAAAGGCTGGAAGGAAAGGATACACTCCGCTCTGATGACCTGCAGGTCGAACTCATGGTCCGTTGTCAACCTGTTGCAAGGAGTGTCAAGGGAACGGTGACAAGTTTCCTTTCCTGCAAGCCCCAGGACCTCTCGCGTTATTCAGAACTGAAGCGTCAGGCCTTTGAAGCACGTGCCCAATTGGGGCTGGCTCCAGCTACCCCCTGAACGGATACTTTCGTAACGGGAAAAAGTCTCCACGCTCGGGTTGGGCAGTCCAGGACCATGGCCCAAGACGAGGTGGGCACCATCCAGCAAGAGTCTTTTTAAGAGGGGTGCAATGCCTGCCTCCAGACGTGCCGGAACGGCCATTTTTCGGGGTTTTGCAAGGCCCTTGCCTTTTGCCTTTTGCCGGGCGCGGTGCTAGACAAACAAGCATCGCGATTCGGCCCGGCCGGCCATCGGGAAAAGCGAGGTGCACAAATGTCCCTTGCGCCCATGTGTCCGGCCTTGTTTGATGCTTTGGAGAACCCATGTCCCAGGAACAACAGCTCCCAGGCTCGACTGCGCAGGAAAAGGGTGCAAAACCCGATCGCACGCCCCTGCCCGAGCGTCTGCGCCCGGAGACCATGGACCTTTTCCTGGGCCAGCCGCATCTGGAAAAGCGCATCAACGCCCTGCTTGGCGCGAAGAACCTGCCAAGCCTGCTCTTCTTCGGGCCTCCAGGCTGCGGCAAGTCCACCATCGCCCTTTTGCTGGCCAGGTCCACCGGACGGCCCTGGCGGCGCGTCTCCGCGCCCGAGGCCGGCATAACCCAGCTTCGCCGTCTTCTGGACGGGGTCGACATCCTCATCCTCGACGAGCTGCACCGCTTCTCCAAGGCCCAGCAGGACTTCTTTTTGCCGCTGCTTGAAAACGGGAGCCTGACGCTTCTCGCCACCACCACGGAAAATCCCTCCTTTTCCGTGACAAGGCAGCTGCTCTCGCGCCTGAGCGTCCTGCGCCTGCGCCCCCTGGACCTCCCCGAGCTCATGGAGCTTGCACGGCGCGGGGCAGACCATATGGGCTGCGAGCTCAACGACGACATCCTCGGCCTTCTGTGCGACGTCTCCCACGGAGACGCGCGCACGCTTCTGAACCTCGTCGAGTACGTGGCCTCCCTGCCGGGCAAGAAGGACGATCCCGAGGCCGTGAAGGCCGTCCTGCCGGACATCGTAAACCGCCACGACAAGACCGGCGACAGCCACTACGAGCTGGCCTCGGCCCTCATCAAGTCCATCCGCGGCTCGGACGTGGACGCTGCCCTCTACTACCTTGCCTGCCTTCTGGAAGGCGGGGAGGATCCGCGCTTCATCTGCCGCAGGCTCATTCTCTCGGCCTCCGAGGACGTGGGCCTTGCCGACCCGCAGGCCCTGCCCCTGGCCGTGGCCTGCCAGCAGGCGGTGGAGTTCGTGGGCATGCCCGAGGGCTTCATCCCCCTGGCCGAGACCGTGACCTACCTTGCCCTTGCGCGCAAGAGCAACTCCTCCTACGCGGCCTATCTGAACGCGAGGCACGTGGTGCGCACGCAGGGGCCCCTGCCCGTGCCGCTCCACCTTCGCAACGCGACCACGGAGCTCCAGAAGGAATGGGGCTACGGGCGCAACTACCAGTACCCCCACAATTTCCCCGAGGGCTGGGTGCGCCAGCGCTACCTGCCGGAAGAAGTCGTCATCGGGCGCTTCTACAACCCGAAGGAAAACGGCGAGGAGCCGAGGCTTGCCCAGTGGTGGCGGCGCAAGCACAACATCCCCGTCCAGCCGAAAACCGGCAGCAAGCCGTAGTGACCCCGCACCACGGGAATTCGGGACAGGGCCGGCGGCAAGGCAACGACCCCGCACACGCAGCCCGCAAGCAGCACACGGGGCAGGCCGGGCCGGCCATTCAAGAGGCAAAACACGAGGCAAACACGAGGCACCTATGGAACAGTTCGATCCCGCAGTCTTCACCAACCGTTTTCCCTTCGACACCTATGTCTCGCGCTTCTACACGCCAGGGCTCCTCACAAGGCTCTTCCCCTCGTTGAGCTTCTACACGCGCATCTTCCTGAACACGACCCACTGGCTGACCTCGCGGGCGAAAAAGGGCCTGTGCGACGACTACGCCTGGTGCCACGCCTCGGCCTGGATACTGGAGGACGTGGAGAAGACGGGCATCCGCGTGCACGTGACGGGCCTCGACAACTTCAAGCTCGACAAGGGCCCCTATGTCATCGTGGCCAACCACATGAGCACGCTGGAGACCTACCTTCTGCCCTGCATCCTGCGCCCGCGCTTTCCCGTGACCTTCATCGTCAAGCGAAGCCTCACCACCATGCCCTTCTTCGGGGCCGTCATGCGCTCGCGCGACCCCGTGGTCGTCGACCGCGTGAACCCGAGGGAGGACCTTTCCACCATCCTGCGCGAGGGCGTCGCGCGCCTGAACAACGGGATTTCCATCATCGTCTTCCCGCAGTCCACAAGAACGCTCCACATCGACCCGAAGCACTTCAACACCATCGGCGTCAAGCTCGCCAAGAAAGCCGGCGTTCCCGTGGTGCCCCTGGCCCTCAAGACCGACGCCTGGGGCACGGGCAGGAAAATCAAGGAGCTTGGCAAGATATCCGTCGACAACGACGTGAACTTCCGCTTCTTTCCCCCGGTGCGCGTGGAAGGCTCGGGCCACGCCGAGCACAAGGCCATCCTCGAGGGCATTTCCCATACCCTGCACTACTGGGAGGAGCGCCAGCGCATGAAGGACGAGGGCAAGACGCCCCCGCCCATCCTCGAGGAAGGCTGGACCTTCCCGGAAGTGGAGCGCAAGGCCCAGGCGACGGCCGAGGCCGCGGAAGGAACCGACGCGCCCGAAGCGGGCGGGAGCGCAGCCGAGTCAGCTCCCGAAGCGCCGGAAGCTCCCGAGGCAGCCGACAAGGCCAGGGAGGAGGCAAAGGTCGACGCAAAGGGCGAGCCTGCCGCTCCCGAGGCAGCGCAAAAGGAAGAAGCCGCGTCGGACGCTCCCGAGACCGGGCCGAAAGCCTGAGGACAAGCCCTGTTCAAATCGGCCTTCGAGGCCAGGTTGCAGACAACGCGCGAGACGGCCTGCCGCCGCCCCTCAAGACGCGTCGAACATTTGTACGCGAGCCCGATCGGACATAATGCCAGGCACCCCGCATATCGAAGATTTGCGGAGCGCCTTTGCAATGCCATACCAGGCCCTGGGCCTAGGACTCGGCGGCTTCCTTTTTCGGGCGCACTTCCTTCCAGCCCGCCTTCCAGTCCATGAGGGCCGAGGCGGCGGTGAAGGCTCCGGTCCTTTCCGGCACTCCGTGCCCGTCGAGCTCGAGTTTCGCAAGGTGCGCCAGGCCCGGCGCGTAGATGCGGCGCCTGTCCCCGTCCCTTTCCACCTCGAGCCAGAAGCTTTTGCCCGGCACGAGCCGTGCCTCGTCGGCCGCGAAGTCGGGCATGCCCGCTTCTTCGGCAAAGGAGTTCAGCAGGGACATGAGGAAGTCCTTGACCTCCTCGACGCCTGGACGAAAGTCTTCCGGGCAGGGGAAGTCCTCGGGTGCCTTGAAGGACCACTTCTCGAAGCGCCCCCATTCCTCGCGGGGCTTGGACTTGCGCAGCTCCTCCCAGTCGGGCGGCGTCTCGCAGTCTATCTCCATGCGGCGTTTTGCCGATGCCGCCGCGGCAAAGAGTCCGCGCACCCGCAAAAGGGGCGAGAGAAGCCCCTTTGGCACAAAGGAAAGCGCAAGACCGCTCGTGCGGCAGGCCTCGTAGCAGATGTCCGCACTCCGCAAAGCATCCGGCACGAACTCAAGCGCCTTGCCGTCCACGCGCATGGCCGTGACGCAGAGATCCTCGTCGACAAGCTCCTTCGGCACGTACTGGAGGGCGTCGGAGTTCTGCAGGATGGCCGTCAGGCACACGTCGCGATCGCGCGTCTCCTCAGGCACGAACCTGAGCGCCAGGCCGTCGCGGCGCAGGGCCATGAGGCACACGGGCTTCGAGAGAAACATGGGGGGCACGAACTCGAGCGCCGCCCCCTTCGACCTGCAGGCCTTCTGGCAGAGGTACATGTCCCGCTCTTCTTGAGGAACAAACTGGAGCGCCCGCCCGTCGCTGACAACGGCTGCCCGGCAGACCTCGCGGGAGCGCTCCTCGACAGGGATCTGCCCAAGCTGCAGGCCGTCGGCCTCGACCCTGGCCACAAGCCTTGCCAGGGCGTCGCGTGCCCTGCGCTCCTCCTCGGAGAATTCCTCCTCGGCGTCCAGAAGCGCCGCGTAGTCGATGACGCCCCCTTCCCTGGCACCTTCCCCGACGCCTTGTTCCTTGAGGTCGTCGCCTTTCCCGTCGCCGGCCATAAATCCCCCGAGTGTCAAGCGAATGAATGATGAAACGTGAAAATGCTGCGTGAAATTGCTGCGTGAAATTGCTGCGTGAAATTGCTGCGTGAAATTGCTGCGTGAAAAACGCAACATCAAAAACGGAGCGTCGAAACCGAACCCTGAAACGAACTGCCGAAGCGAACTGCCCGAAATGCGGCAGGAACCATGGCGTGCATCCGCCGTGCGCGCAGGCAAGGCTCATCCACGGGTGTTGCGGATCGGCCCTCAACGCCCGGCTCTGGCACTCCGTCGCGAAATGCCGGGCACAAGCGGGCCCGAAACCCTACTGCCTGGCCTGTGCCGCGGGCTCGGCACTGGCGCCCGGGGGCACTTGCAAAGCCTGCTCCGACGTCTGCGCGTCGGACTGTACTGCGAGCTCGTCTGCCTTGCGGCAGACCTCTATCCAGTTGTTGCCGTCGCGCACGGCGTACTCGATGAAGGCCATGGTGCCCTCCTCGAGGGCTTCCTGACACTCCGCGCTCTCGGCGTCGAAGTAGAATTCCCCCAGGTCCTCGCCTTCGGGGTTCTCGAGCCAGACGAAGACTATGGAGTCCGCCAGCTGCACAAGACCGCGCACCCTGGCGCTCAGGCTCGCCAGCTCTCCCTCGTCCACGGCACCCGCATTGGCAGCCAGAGGCTCCTTTTCGTCGGCCAGAAAGCCGATGGCGGTCCCGAAGCGCACGGCGGCCTCCACCGTGGCCTCGCCGACCCAGCCGCTTTGCAGCATGACGTCGCGGCGACCGTCCTTGAGGGCGTTCAGGAGGGGAATCACGTAGGCGATGCCGCCGTAGGCCTTGAGCTCCTCGTACTCCGCGACGCCCGCGCCCTTGAGAGCCTGATAGAGGCTCAAGTCGTAGTCGTAGCCGGCTCTCGCGAAGGCCCTGGACCACACGCCCACCATCGCGTGCATGGGCAGGTTTCCGTGTTCTGCCGCGTAGGCGCCGTCCTGCAGCGCCGCCTGCGAGACATTGCTCTCGTCGTTCGAGGGCATGGGCGCGAGCAGGTTGAGGACGCGGCCGGTCTGCACGGCGGCATCCCTCTGCGCGAGAGCCGGCTGTGCGAGGGCCGACTGGGCGACAAGCAGGAGAATCGTCAGGGCCAGCGTCGCGGGCACCACGATATGGGATGAACGAAACCTCATGGAAACCTGAACTTCAAGAAACGCGAACCATGGGCAGTTTCTGACAGGCCACGACGCTATATGAGGGATTTTTTCCTGTCAAGGACGCAGACAGGGGGCAAAAACAGGCCATGTCGGCGCCCGAAAAAGCAAAGCCCGGCAGGATGCCGGGCCAAAAAAGAAAAGGGTCGGAAGGAAGGCGTTCATACCCAGCAACTTAAGAAAAATGTTAAGTAATATCAAACACTTATCATAAG
>CAZWOT010000150.1:0-5983 GCA_964635595.1 uncultured Desulfovibrio sp. | reverse complement strand
GCTCCTGGACGCGGTTGTTGAGCTCGACCAGGAACATGGGCTCGAAATAGCAGGTTTCGCCGGTCTGGGACCAGTCGTGGATGATGCCCTGGAGCCTGTTTTTGCAGGAGGCCTTGAAGGGGAGCACATAGCGGTCGGACGAGATCGTCATGAACTCGTCCTGCAAAAAGCCGAGGATGTTGTAGCGCTCGGCGCAGGCGCGTACCTTGCCAAGCACGGTGCGGTGGATGCCCCTGATCTCGGAGCGCACCTGGAAAAGCTCGGGGCTCGCCTCGTCGCGGATGTTTCCGTCGTCTCCAAGACAGCGCAAAAGGGCGTGGTGCAGCTGCTGGGGCAGGGGCCTTGCTGTGGCAAGAGCCAAAAGCGAGGGCCAGAGGCTTTCGCCGTCGTCGCCCGAGGCTTCCTTCAAAAATTCGAAGGCCTGGTCCAGCACGCAACGCAGGGCCCAGAAGGCGTCGGTCTCGAGCCTCGCCCTGTCCCCCCTTTTCGCCACCTCCTCGAGAAGGGGCGAGACGTCCGGAAAGTTGCCGGTGGCAAGTGCTTCTGCATGCCCTTTGGAGGAGAAGGTGAGGCTCTCGTCATAAAGACGCTGCGCCGCGAGTATGGCCGCCTCGTCCTCCAGAGGACGCAGGGCAAGAACCCTGTCCCTCCCCCTGTCCGACTGACAGAAACGGGCCAGGCGTTCAAGCAGGCGATCGAACTCGAGGGCCTTGAGCGTGCGTTTGTGAATCACTGCGTGACTCCAGGGGGGAGGCGCATCAGCCCTGCAGGGAGGCGAGATGCGCCTTCACGGCCGCCGAGAGCTTGCCGCCGTCCACACGTCCCTTGCAGGTCTTCATGAGCTGTCCCATGACCTTGCCCATGTCGGATGGTCCCTTGGCACCGAGGGCGGCGCAGGCCTCCTTGACGGCCTTTTTCAGCTCTTCTTCGGTGAGGGCCTTTGGCAGATAGGCCTCGAGCACCACGAGCTCGTCGGCCTCCTTCTTCGCAAGGTCTTCGCGGCCGGCCTTCGTGTACTCGGTGATGGAGTCGCGGCGCTGTTTGGCCTCCTTGATGACCACGTCGAGCATTTCCTCGTCGGTGAGCTCGCCGCCGGGACGGCACAGATCCACGAGACGGTTCTTGACCGAGGTCTTGAGCATGCGCAGAACCGAGACTTTCAGGCTTTCCTTGGCCTTGTAGGCCGCGATGTAGTCGGCCTCAATCTGTTTGTAGAGGGACATTGCGTCTTTCTCCGATTCGTTCTCAGATTCAATATGGGCGAAAGGTACGGGCTGTGTGGTGCCAACACCCTCTTTTTGTCTTTTCGGTCGTTTTTTCCGTGTGTTTCGGGGGCCGGGCAACAAAGACACAGGGACTTTTTCACCGTGCGAGTGGAAAAGCCCCTGTGACGCGAAGATGGGGAAAGAATCGTCGGGAAGGAGGGCCGGTGTTCGAATCGTCCGCTCCCCTGCGAGGTCGGCCCAAGGCGGCCGTGTTGCCGTTGTCCGGCGATCAATATCTGTAGTAGTTGTCCTGCTGGTTGCCGATGATGCCGCCAACGAGGGCGCCGGCGCCTGCTCCGGCAAGCGCGCCCCAGCCAAGATGGCCGCCGGCGATGGCGGCGATGCCGGTGCCGCCCGCAGCACCCAGGATGGCGCCGCTGGCAATACCCTGCTGGGTGTTGCTCATGTTGGTGCAACCGGCTCCGGCTGCGAACATCAGGGCAAGTATGGTGCAGATGCAGATTTTCTTCATGGGTCAGTCCACCGTCGGGTCTGCCAGGGCGTCATGCCTGGTCAGAGACTGGTGCCTCCGCACGTGTCTTCGTGGTTGCCGACATTACCTGGGGGCCCTGGGCGCTTTTTTGGGGTGCGTCATGAGCTCGTGCCAGATGACGTCCATCACGAGGCGATCGGTCTTGTCGGGGTTGGCCTGGTACCAGGCGTCGATACGGGCCACAATTTCGGGCAGGGGTGTCGTGCCGAAGTTGTTGTCCCAGGCGCGGGCAAGGGGCGAAATGCGGTAGGGCGGCCTGCCGGGCTTCTTGCCCTTGTCCGCTTCGATGTCCTTGCGGATTCGTTCGGCCATGGCCTTTTCCATGTTCAGGGCAAGCTCTATGCCGAACAGGACAGACAGCTTGTTGTCCTGGCTGGACTCGAGCCACACCTTGCCGGTCAGCTGCTCAATGCGGTTGGCGGGAACGCTGCCGTCGGCCTTTTGCACGGGAGCCGTGTCCAGGGTCGCCTGAAGCGCTTCCTCGGCCTGGGCCGGGACGCAGGCGGCAAACAGGAGCAGGGCAAGCAGAGAAAGAATCTTTTTCAACGTGCTTCCTCCACGATTGGGTCTGATGCTTCGTCGTGTCGATGCATGTCCCGCGACACGGCTCCCGACGTTCAAGGGCAAGTCGGGGCATGTCCGGGGCCAAGTGAGCCTAAACCCTATACGAGACCTGGGCAACTCTCAAGTTTTGAAATAATGCGCAATTTCGACGTGACAAGGCCCAGGAGCGCTTTTGTGCCATGGCATGCGGGAGCAGGATCCGTCCAAATATCCGGGGAGATCGGGCTTTTGCGTCTCCCAGTCGCCAATCAGGCGGATTTCGCGGCCAGGGCCTCGCAAATCATGGTCCTGAAGCGGGCGAAGAGATAGTGGCTGTCGTGAGGACCGGCCGCGGCTTCCGGATGATACTGGACGCTCATGATTTTCCTCGAGGGGGAATACATGCCCTCGAGGGTCCCGTCGTTCAGGTTGACGTGGGTGGTCTCGATGTCGAGCCCGTCCTTTGGAACCACGCAGAAACCGTGGTTCTGGGAGCTTATCTCCACGTGCCCGGTCGCAAGATCCTTCACGGGATGGTTGCAGCCGTGATGCCCGAACTTGAGCTTGGTCGTGCTGGCCCCGAGGGCAAGGCCCAGGAGCTGGTGTCCAAGACAGATGCCCGTGATGGGGAAGGTCTTCATGAGCTCGCGGACGTTCTCGACTATCTCGGGAAGCGCAGCCGGGTCGCCGGGGCCATTGGAGAGGAAGACGGCCTCTGCCCCGCTCTTTCTTGCCTCTTCCGCGGAAAAGCTCGGCGGCACCATGACGGGCGAGAACCCCGCCGCAATGAGCTCGCGGATGATGTTCCACTTGATGCCGAAGTCGTAGACCAGAAGCCTGACCTTTCTGCCGTTGCCATTCTCGGAACCAAGAAAGGGCAGACGCCCGTCGGCCTGGGGCACCACGTCCCTGGGGGCCCCGTCATGCCAGACATACGGGCCCTTGGGGGCGACGAAGCGCACGAGGTTCTGTCCTTCCATGGTGGGCAGGCTGCGCGCCTTGGCCACGAGGCTGTCGCGGTCGAGGTCTCTCGTCGATATCATGCCGCGCATGGCGCCGTGATTGCGCAGGACGATGGTGAGCGCGCGGGTATCGAGACCTTCCATGCCGGGAATGCCGTTCTCCATCAGGAAGTCCGGCAGGGACTTGATGGAGCGCCAGTTGGAGGGCTCCTTGCAGCATTCCTTGACGAGCAGGGCCTTCATGTGGATGCCGGCGGACTCCATGTCCTCCCTGGTGATGCCGTAATTGCCCACCAGGGGATAGGTCAGGCAGATAAGCTGCCCGCAGTAGGAGGGGTCCGTGAGGATTTCCTGGTAGCCGGTCATGCCGGTGTTGAAGATGACCTCGCCGCCGGTCTCGAAGTCCCCGGTGAAGGATCTGCCTTCCAGGGTGAAGCCGTTTTCCAGGGCAAGAAGCGCTTTCATGTGGTTCTCCGCGCGGCTGCATCTCCTGGTCAGGGAGCCGCCTTTTCGTCCGTGATTCGTGGAGCAGTTCGTTCGCGATTCGTTTGCGATTCGTTTGCGCGAGGGGCGCGGGGCCTAGGCGCGCCTGCCGGAGCGGTAGTATTCCTGCAGGCTCTCCACGGGCACCTTGCGGGCCCTGGCCGCGCCGATGGCGCGCGCCGTGGCGCGGGCACCCTGGATGGTCGTGCAGCAGGGGATGTCGTACTGGAGCGTCGCCCTGCGGATGATCTTGCCGTCCTGGGCCGTGCCCTTGCCGGAGGCCGTGTTCACCACGAGAGCGATCTCGTGGTTGATGAGCTTGTCCACCACGTGGGGACGACCTTCCTGGACCTTGTTGACGACTTCGACCTTGAGCCCCTGCTCGTTCAGCATGCGGGCCGTGCCGCGGGTGGCGCACAGGGTGAAGCCGAGATCTGCGTACAGCCGGGCGATCTCGGTGATTTCCGGCTTGTCGCGATCGTTGACGGAGAGGAAGACCATGCCCTTGTCGGGAAGCCTTTCGCCCGCACCCAACTGGCTCTTGAGGAAGGCCTCCTCGAAGTTGGCGCCCATGCCCATGACCTCGCCGGTCGAATGCATCTCGGGTCCCAGGATGATGTCCACGTTGGGGAAGCGCTGGAAGGGCATGACCGCTTCCTTGACGCAGGTGAAGCCGCCTTTCTGCATGGACCAGGGGTCGAGCTCGTCAAGGCTCTTGCCAAGCATGACCTGGGTGGCCAGGAAGGCAAGCGGCACGCCCGTCGCCTTGGACACGAAGGGCACCGTGCGCGAGGCCCTGGGGTTCACCTCGATGATGTAGAGCTCGTCTCCCTTGAGAGCGAACTGGATGTTCATGAGGCCCACGACCTTCAGCTCGCGGGCAAGGCTTTCCGCCTGCAGGGCAATCTGGGCAACGTGGTCGTAGGACAGCGAGTAGGGCGGCAGAACGCAGGCCGAGTCGCCGGAATGGATGCCGGCCTCCTCGATGTGCTCCATGATGCCGGCCACGTAGACTTCCTTGCCGTCCGAGAGGACGTCCACGTCGATTTCCGTGGCGTGCTGCAGGAACTGGTCTATGAGAATGGGGTGCTCGGGGCGTTCCGGCACCTGCTCCCTGAAGTAGTCGACAAGTTCGTCCCTGTCGTAGACCACGGCCATGGCCCGGCCGCCGAGCACATAGCTTGGGCGCACCATGACCGGATAGCCCACCTTCTCGGCCACCACGATGGCCTCGTCGAGGCTCATGGCGGTGCCGTTGGCGGCCTGCTTGAGCCCGAGCTTGTCGATGAGGGCCTGGAAGCGCTCGCGGTCTTCCGCGCGGTCGATGGCGTCTGGGGAGGTGCCGAGGATGCGCACGCCTGCGCGCATGAGGGGCACGGCGAGGTTGAGCGGGGTCTGGCCGCCGAACTGGACGATGATGCCCTCGGGCTTTTCCGTCTCGATGATGTTCATGACGTCCTCGAAGGTGAGCGGCTCGAAGAAGAGCCTGTCCGAGGTGTCGTAGTCCGTGGAGACGGTCTCGGGGTTGGAGTTGACCATGATGGCCGTGATGTTCTCGGCCTTGAGGGCGAAGGAGGCGTGACAGCAGCAGTAGTCGAACTCGATGCCCTGGCCGATGCGGTTGGGACCGCCGCCAAGGATGACGACCTTGCGCCTGTCGTCCACCTTCATTTCCTGCCCGGTCTCGTAGGTGGAGTAGTAGTAGGGCGTGTGGGCCTCGAATTCGCCCGCGCACGTGTCCACAAGATAGTAGGTGGGCGTGATGCCGAGGGTTTTCCTAAGCTCCCGCACGTCCGTCTCGGGGCGCTTCCACATCTCCGCCAGCTGCCGGTCGGAAAAGCCGTATTCCTTGGCGCTGCGCAAAAGCTCGGGCAGCTCCTCGTTGAGCGGCGTCATGTCGTTGCCGAGCCCGAAATCGCGGATGCGCGTCTCCATGTCCACGATGTCGCGCATCTGCCGCAAAAACCAGGGATCGATGCCCGTGGCCTCGTGGATGTCCTCGACGCTCAGGCCCAGAAGCAGGGCGTGGCGGATGGCAAAGATGCGGCGGGAGTTGGGCGTCCTCAGGCTTTTGAGCACGTCCTCTCTGGCCGGAAGGTCGGCGCGGAAGTTGAAGCCAAGCCCGGTCGCGCCGATCTCCATGGAGCGCAGGCCCTTCTGCAGGGCCTCCTTGAAGGTGCGGCCGATGCTCATGGCCTCGCCCACGCTCTTCATGGAGGTGGTGAGCTCGTCGCTGG
>CAZWOT010000149.1:0-6131 GCA_964635595.1 uncultured Desulfovibrio sp. | reverse complement strand
CGAGTTTCTGCCTGCCGATCGCCAGCTCGTGGCGGACATGACGCCGCCCGAGGGCTTTTTGCAAGGCCGCAAGCCCCGCCAGCCCGGCTGTCCCGTCAGTTCCGTCAGTCCAACCATCTTCTCGAGAAAAACGCCCTTATCCTAAGGCACTGTCTGTAAATTAATTGGGAAAGGAGGGGCTGAGAGCCTATTCGAGTCGAGCGTCATTCCACTTCGGCTTGAAGCAGTAATTTACGGGCAGTTCCTAAGGACCAGACGAGGTCGATACCCATGGGATACCAGCAACGCCGCGACGCCTTGCGCGAGCTGATGGGACAGCGCTCCCTGGACGCGCTGCTCGTGACGAGCCCCTCCAACCGCTACTACCTCTCCGGCTTCGAGCTGCACGACGTGCAGTTCAACGAGTCCGCGGGCTGCCTTGTCATCACCTCTTCCGGCAAGGACTGGCTTTTGACGGACTCCCGCTACATCGAGGCCGCCCGCCAGTTCTGGCCCGAGGAGCGCATCTTCATCTACAAGGCCGACCGTGCCGCCGGCATAGCCAGGATTCTCGGGGCATGCGGCACGAAACTCGGCTTCGAGTCCGCCTGCCTTGACGCGAGAACCGCCAGGCGGCTTTCCGAAAGGGTGCGTCTTGTCGCCTGCGACGGCCTTGTGGAGAAGCTGCGCGTGCACAAGGACAAGGAGGAGCGCGAAGCCCTCAAGAAATCCTTTGCCCTCAACCACGCCATGCTCTCCTGGGTGCAGGGAGCCGTCCGGGAAGGCATGACCGAGCGCGAGCTGGCCTGGGCCATCGAGCGCTATTTTCGCGAAAACGGCGCCGAGGAACTGGCTTTCCCGAGCATCGTGGCCTACGGCGCAAACGCGGCCCTGCCGCACGCCCTGCCCTCCGAAAGGCCCCTGGCGCCGGAGACGGCCGTGCTCCTCGACGTGGGCTGCCGCGTGGACGCCTACTGCTCCGACCAGACCCGCACCTTCTGGTTCGGGGAAAAGCCGAGCGACTTTTTCCGCGTGACCCACGACCTCGTGGCCCATGCCCAGGAAACGGTCCTGAAGGCCATGGAGCCGGGGCTCCCGCTTGCCCGGCTGGCGAAGCTGGCGACCTCGGCCTTCGAGAAGGCGGGCCAGCTCGATCATTTCACCCATGGCCTCGGCCACGGCGTGGGTCTCGACACCCACGAGTCGCCGTCCTTCAACACCCGTGCCCCGGGCGTGCTCGAGCCTGGCATGACCGTCACCGTGGAGCCCGGCCTCTACTACCCCGGCAAGCTCGGGGTGCGCCTCGAGGTCACGGTGCTCGTCGAGGAAGACGGCGTGACCATCCTGTAGGAAGGCTTTTTCGGGGGAGAAGACATGAGCCGGGACGTCGGACCAAAGCGGATATTTCTTGTGGGCCCCAGGGGGTCCGGCAAGACCACCGTGGGGCTCCAGCTCGCCAGAAAGCTGCAAAGCGCCTTCTGGGACACTGACATGGCCCTCGAGGAGCATCTCGAGGAATCGATAGCCGACTTCGTGGCCAGGGAAGGGTGGGACGCCTTCCGCGAAAAGGAGCACGAGGTCCTGCAGGAGATCGTGGACCTCGGCAGGGACAAGGCCTGCTCGGTCGTCTCCACCGGGGGCGGCATCATCCTGCGCGAGGACAACCGCAGGCTCCTCAGGGAAAGCGGCGTCACCGTCTACATCAGGGTACCGGTCAACGTGCTTGCCGCCCGTCTTGCCAAGAGTCCCAACCCCTCCCAGCGCCCGAGCCTCACCGGCAAAAGCGTGGTGGACGAGGTGGAGGACGTGCTCAAGGCCCGCGGCCCCCTCTACGAGGAAAGCGCCCACCACGTGGTGGACGGCGCCGTCAACCCGCGAAAGATATGCGCCGCCATCCTCGAGCTTGTGGACTGTCCAAATCACGCCTCCGGGGCCTGAGCGCCCGGCATTCCGCCTTCTTTTGTGCAGGGCGCGTTCCTGCACCATCTGCCCGCCCGACCCCTGGTTCGGACGGGCTTTTTCGTGACTCCCTTCCTGGCGCTTCTGGCAAAAATCTGCGCTGAAACCATGCGTTTGGCGTGCTGGACGGCACTGCGCGAGCCCTGCAAAACAATCTGGCATGTCATGCAGTTGCCGAAAATTTGCCATGCAGCTTTGTCCTGCCGGACAGATTCCGCATGCAGTTTTGGCGCAAGTCGCATTGAAACGGGCACGCAAGGAGGCAAAGTTGCGTTGAATGTGCACGCGGATTGCGGTTTCCCTTATGGGTGTCCTGGCTCTCTCCCCGTCGGCCTTTCAGGCCGCCGGGAAGCCGTTTTGGACAGCATGTCCCGAAAATGGCCGCGTTCCGGACAAAAGGGCAAAGTGTGCCGGGCAAACCGTCCAAAATCCTTGCAAGTTGCCGTCAAGGACCAAAAGAACGCATTGACACAGGCCATTGCGTCCAGTATAAGCCCTGATTGACGTATCGTCCGTCATTTTTTCCCATTTGGAGGGTGGAACGTGCTGGATCTCAACATAACCCTGCTGATTCAGCTGGGGAACTTTCTGATCACCATCATCGTTCTCAACATCCTGCTCATCAGGCCGCTGCGCAAGGTCATGCGCGAGCGCAGGGAGCTCATGGACGGTCTCGGATCGGACGCCGAGGGCTTCGAGACCAAAGCGAAGGCGAGCCTCGACAACTACGAGGCCCAGCTCGCCGAGGCCCGCCGCCAGGCCGCTGCCAACCGCGAGGAAGGCCGCGGCGAGGGAATGCGCGAGCAGCAGGCCGTTCTGGACTCCGCGCAGAAGGAAGCCCAGGGCATCCTTGCCGAGGCGCGCGCGAAACTGGACGCCGAGGCGCAGAACTCCCTTGCCGAGCTGCGTGGAAAGGTGGGCGACTACTCCCAGCAGCTCGCCGCCCGCGTGCTGGGCGCCTAGGGCCGCCATTCACGACCATGTCAAGGAGGTTGGATGCATTGAGAAGGAATCTGGCTGAAAAACAACTGGTCTGTTCGGCCCTTCTGGGCGCGGCCCTGCTCAGCCTCGGCCTTGCCGATCCGGCACTGGCCTCGGAGGAAGGGCACGGGCTCCCCTGGGGCGACTTCGCCTGGCGCATCGTCAACATCATCGTCTTCGTGGCCATCCTCTGGCACTTCATCGGCAAGCTCGCGGTCAACTACTTCCGCGGCCGCCGCAAGGGCATCCAGGACGGCATCGACGACCTGACGGCCCGCCGCGAGGATGCCAAGAAGAAGCTCTCCGAGATCGAGGAGCGCATCGCGAACCTCGAGGAGGAGCGCAAGGCCATCCTTGACGAGAGCAGGGCCCAGGCCGAGGCGCTCAAGGCCGACATCGTGGCGAAGGCCCACGAGCAGGCGAAGCAGATTGTCGCCATGGCCCACGCCACGGCCGAAAGCGAGGGCCAGCGCGTGCTCCAGCAGATGCGCGAGACCATCGCCGACGAGCTGGTGGACGCCACCCGCGAGTGCCTTGTGAAGTCCCTGAACAAGACCAAGCACGAAAAGCTCATCAACAATTCGCTCAAAAAGGTGGTGCTCTCATGAACGACACTCGCCTGGCACGTCGGTACGCCCGCGCCGTCTTCACCGTGAGCGCGCGCGAGGGCGACGACGCCATCACGAGGCGCGGCGCCTGGCTCGGGGAAATGAAAGAGCTCCTCGACGCGAGCCCCACCCTCGACAACGTGTTCAAAAGCCCCATTTTCTCCGTGACCGAGAAGAAGAAGGTTCTCGGCGACGTCATGGACAGGCTGGGCTGCGACGCGACCACCAGAAATTTCTGCTTTCTGCTCGCGGACAAGGAGCGCCTGCCCTGGTTCCGCAGCGTTGTCGACGCCTACACGAAGCTGCTCGACGACGCCAGGGGCATCGTGCGGGGCAAGCTGACCACGGCCGTGCCCCTTAGCCAGGCCAGACAGGAAGCCGTCAAACAGGAACTGGAACAGAAGGCCGGCGCCACCCTGGAGCTCGCCTTCGATGTCGATCCCGCCATCCTTGGCGGCGTCGTGCTCAAGGTGGGCGACAGGATCCTCGACTCGAGCCTGCGCGCACAATTGGAGATCCTGAGGAGTACGCTCAAGAGGGGTAACTAGCACATGCAGATCAAAGCAGACGAAATCAGCAAAATCATCGAGGAAGAAATCCAGAACTACGACCAGCGCGTCGAGATGAGCGAGACCGGCACAGTCCTCTACGTCGGCGACGGCATCGCGCGCGTCTACGGCGTGGAGAACGCCATGGCCATGGAACTGCTCGAGTTCCCCGGCGGCGTCATGGGCATGGTGCTCAACCTCGAGGAAGACAACGTGGGCGTCGCCCTGCTTGGCCCCGACACCGGCATCAAGGAAGGCGACACGGTCAAGCGCACCGGCAAGATTTTCTCCGTGCCCGTGGGCGACGGCATCATGGGACGCGTCCTGAACCCCCTGGGCCAGCCCATCGACGGTCTTGGCCCCGTGCAGACCTCCGAGGTCCGCGAGGTGGAAATCAAGGCGCCCGGCATCATCGCCCGCAAGAGCGTGTGCGAGCCCATGCCCACCGGCCTGAAGGCCATCGACGCCATGACGCCCATCGGCCGCGGCCAGCGCGAGCTCATCATCGGCGACCGCCAGACCGGCAAGACGGCCGTGTGCATCGACGCCATCCTGGCCCAGAAGGACACGGACATCCACTGCTTCTACGTGGCCATCGGCCAGAAGAAGGCCAACGTGGCCCTCGTGGCCGACACGCTGCGCAAGTACGGCGCCATGGAGTACACCACCATCATCTCCTCCACGGCTTCCGAGCCGGCGCCCCTGCAGTACATCGCAGCCTACACCGGCTGCACCATGGCCGAGTACTACCGCGACAAGGGCCAGCACGCCCTCATCATCTACGACGACCTGTCGAAACAGGCCGTGGCCTACAGGCAGATGTCCCTCCTGCTCCGCCGTCCTCCCGGACGTGAAGCCTTCCCCGGCGACGTCTTCTACCTGCACTCCCGCCTGCTCGAGCGCGCGGCCAAGATGAACGACGAGCTGGGCGGCGGCTCCCTGACGGCCCTGCCCATCATCGAGACCCAGGCCGGCGACGTGTCCGCCTACATCCCGACCAACGTCATTTCCATCACCGACGGCCAGGTGTACCTCGAGCCCAACCTCTTCAACGCCGGCGTGCGCCCGGCCATCAACGTGGGCCTCTCCGTGTCCCGCGTGGGCGGTGCCGCGCAGATCAAGGCCATGAAGCAGGTGGCCGGCACCATGCGTCTGGATCTTGCCCAGTACCGCGAGCTCGCCGCCTTCGCGCAGTTCGGCTCCGACCTCGACAAGGCCACCCAGGCCAAGCTCGAGCGCGGCGCCCGTCTCGTGGAGCTCCTGAAACAGCCGCAGTACCAGCCCATGCCCGCCCAGGAGCAGGTGGCCTCCATCTACGCGGCCACCAACGGCTACATGGACGACGTGGCCGTGGAGAACGTGCGCGACTTCGAAGCCAAGTTCCTCACCTACCTGCGCGACACGAAGAAGGACGTGCTCGACGACATCCGCGACAAGAAGGTCCTTGACGACGACATCAAGGCCCGTCTCGAAAGCGCCATCGAGTCTTTCAAGCAAGGCTATTCGGCCTAGCCGGGAGGTGACATGCCCTCTCTGAAAGATGTCAAAACGAAGATTGCGGGCGTCGGCAAGACGCAGCAGATCACCAAGGCCATGAACATGGTGGCCTCGGCGAAGCTGCGTGGTGCCCAGAACCGCATCGAGCGCTTCAGGCCCTTCGCATCGCGCTACCGCAAGGTCCTGACCGAGCTCGCGGCCAAGGCCGAGGGCGCGGCCCATCCCCTGCTTGAGAAGCACGCCGAGGCCAAAAACGCGGCCCTCATCGTGATCACCTCCGACAGGGGCCTGTGCGGCGGCTTCAACGCGGCCATCATCGACCGCGCCGCGAGCATCATCGCCGAGAAGAAGGACCAGGGCATGGGCGTCAAGGCCATCTGCGTCGGCCGCAAGGGCCGCGACGCCATCCGGCGCATGGCCGACGTGGAAATGCTCGAGTCCTACGGCGACCGCATGGGCTCGCTGGACTTCGCGCTGGCAAGCTCGGTGGCCCAGACGGTCATACACGGCTACGAGACCGGGGAGCTCGACGAGGTGTACCTCGTCTACGGCGAGTTCG
>CAZWOT010000148.1:0-6199 GCA_964635595.1 uncultured Desulfovibrio sp. | reverse complement strand
CCCACGAGGGCAAGGCGCTCATCCAGTACCACGACATTGGCGACTACCTGACCCGAGAGCAGAAGCTGGAAATCATTGCCCGCAAGCACAGCGTCCTTGAGCCGGGCTTTGGCTGGGTGCGCCTTGCGCCGGACAAGAATGGGGACTGGCTCAACAAGCGCAATCAGGTCTTCGACACATTTGTTCCTCTGGGAGACAAGGAGGACAAGAAGAACAGGAGTACGCTCTTTGCCCCTTGCTATTCGAATGGATTGAAGACGAATAGAGATGCATGGTGCTGGAATTTCTCAAGAGAAACTCTAGTAGATAATATAAGAAACAGCATCGAATTTTATAACAATGAAGTAAGTAGACTGAAAAATTGTAATATATCAAAAGATAATATTTTTGAAATAATCAATAATGATACGTCTAAATTTTCATGGGACAGACAACAAAGATATGATATAGTTTCTGGAAAGAAATATAATTTTTGCGAACGCTCAGTAATAATAGGCCTATATAGACCATTTCAAACATGCTTCTGCTATTTTAATAGTTGTCTCAATAACTGTGTTTATAAATTGCCTGATCTTTTTCCAAACAAACCAAGTAAAAACCAGATTTATCCGAATCCATTGCACTACAATGTCGCCATCTGCGTGTCAGGCGTAGGTGTTACAAAAGATTTTTCGTGCATCATCACAAATATTGTGCCGGATCTCGAACTTATCGGTAAATCTCAATGCTTCCCTCTCTACTATTACGAAAGAAAGACAGGGAGGACTCCCCAGCTTCCCGGCGTCTCCCAGGGTGATGCCGAGTACGAACGCAAGGACGCCGTCACGGACTTCGCGCTTGAGCAATGCCGCGAACGCTACGGCCAGGGTGTGACCAGAGAAGACATCTTCTACTTTGTCTACGGCTTCCTGCACTCCCCGGACTACCGCACCACCTTTGCCAACGACCTCAAGAAGTCGCTTCCTCGCATTCCCTTCCTCGACAATGCCGAGGATTTTTGGGTCTTCTCGAAGGCAGGACGCGAGCTTGCAGACCTCCATCTGAACTATGAGGAGCAGCCGCCCCATCCGGACGTGAAGATACAGCTGCGCGGGGCCGAGGGGCTGGACGAGGCAAGCCTCTACCGCGTGGTCAAGATGCGTGTTCCCGACAAGACCGACAGGTCCGTCATCCGCTACAACGACCACGTGACGCTCTCCAACATCCCGCTCGAGGCCTACGACTACGTGGTGAACGGCCGCTCGGCCATCGACTGGATCATGGAGCGCTACCAGGTGCGCACGGATGCCGCCAGCGGCATCGTCAACGATCCCAACGACTGGTCCGCCGAGCACGGCAAGCCGCGCTATATCCTCGATCTGCTTTTGAGTGTCGTGACTGTCAGCGTGCGGACCAACGAGATAGTGGCAAGGCTCCCCAGGCTGGCCTTCGAGGATGCCCGGCCGCAGGAAGGCGAAGCCTGATTTTTCGAAAAGCGCGCAGAACGGGAAGGGAGGCGGACAGGCCGTCCTGCTCCCTGCGCTTCCGGCCGTCATCAGCAGTCATTGGCCGGCAGCAAGTTGATGCGCCCGGGCTTCCGGGGCCTGTCTCCTGTTGCGTTTCAGGCACCGGCCACTTCGGACCGGGACTTTTCGGACCGATCCGGCTCGGCTTGCTGCGCTTCGGCTTGTCGCGCTTCGGCTAGTTGCATCTCCGACTGCTGCAGCTCGGCCCGTCCCCTTCTCGTGAAGACGAGCTCCTCGATGCGCTGCCCGTGCCAGACGCCGTCGAGATAGGCGTAGGTGCTCTTCCAGGGAAGGTACGGCCAGAGGGTGCGGCGCATGGCGGGCGTGTCCGCGTATTCCTCGCTCAAGGCGTCCGTCGCGCCCTCGTCCAGGGTCATGGCCTTTTCGAGCCGCCCCTCGAAGTCCTCTCGCGCGAGCATGCGGCCGCCCTGGGCCATGATGTGCCGGGACTCCTGCTGGCAGTCGAGGGTGGTGATGCCGCGCATGGCCAGAAGCTCGCACAGGGCCTTCAGGCAGGCGCGCGAGGCATAGGACTCGGTGTGGAACATGGACTCGCCGAAGAAGAAGCGTCCAAGGCCGAGGCCGTAGATGCCGCCCACCAGCGTCCCGTCTTCCCAGGCCTCCACGCTGTGGGCAAAGCCCGCCTCGTGCAGGGCAAGAAAGCTCGTTTTCAGATCGCGGGTTATCCACGTGTGCTTGCGCATGCCGCAGGCAAAGAGCACGTGCCGAAAGGCCGCGTCCAGGGTGATGCGAAAGTTCTTTCCCCTGAGCTCGCGAAGCGAGCGTCTGGGACAGTGGTACTCGGCCGGCGAAATCACGCAGCGCGGGGCCGGCGACCACCAGAGGATGGGCTCGTTTTCCTCGTACCAGGGAAAGATGCCCCGCGAATAGGCCGCAAGCACCAGGGGGAGCGAGAGATCGCCCCCCTGGCACACGATGCCCATGGGGCTCGTTTCCTGCGTGCTCGGAAACCTCGTCGAGAGCTGGCGGATGTAGTCCGCGAGGCCGGGGATGCCGAGATAGGTCAGTGCGCGCATCAGGCGTCGACGAGCACGAGCGAGTCCTTGTCTTCCTCGAGCTCGAGCCTGGCCACGCCGCCGTTTTGCAGGGAGCCGAAGAGAAGCTCGCGGGCGAGCTTGTCCTCCACCTCGTTGCGCAGCAGGCGGCGCAGGGGACGTGCGCCCATGCTCGGGTCGAAGCCCTTGCTGGCGAGCCAGAGGCGGGCCTTCTCGCTCAAATTGAGCTCCACGTGGCGCTCGGCAAGCGAGGCCTTTATCTCGTCCATGAACTTGTCCACGATGTGGAGCATCATGTCGCTCGTGAGGCTCTTGAAGGGAATGAGCGCGTCGAGGCGGTTTCTGAACTCGGGCGTGAAGAGGTTTTCCACGGCCTTCAGGGCCTTTCTCGCGGCGTCCGTCGACTTGCTCTGGCCAAAGCCCACCGAGGCCTGGTTCATCTCGAAGGTGCCGGCGTTGGAGGTCATGATCAGGATCACGTTGGAGAAGTCGGTCTTGCGGCCGGTGTTGTCCGTGAGCGTGGCGTCGTCCATGACCTGGAGCAGCACGTTGAAGATGTCCGGGTGGGCCTTCTCGATTTCGTCCAGCAACACGACCGAGTAGGGCGCCTTGCGCACGGCCTCGGTGAGGAGGCCGCCCTGGTCGTAGCCCACGTATCCGGGCGGGGCGCCGATGAGGCGGGAGACCGAGTGCTTTTCCATGTACTCGCTCATGTCGTAGCGCAAGAACTCCACGCCCAGCACGTCCGCAAGGCTCTTGGCCACTTCCGTCTTGCCCACGCCCGTGGGCCCGTAGAAGAGGAAGGAGCCGGCCGGGCGGTTGGCCTGGGAGAGACCCGCACGCGAGCGCAAAATGGCGCGCACGGTGAGCTCGATGGCCTCGTCCTGGCCGAAGACGCGGGTCTTCAGATCGTCCTGCAGGCGCGAGAGGCGGTCCTTCTCGGTGCCGGACACGGTGCGCACGGGAATGCCCGCCATGCGGGCAACGATGCGCTCCACGTCCTCGATGCTGACCTTCGGGCGATCGCTCTCGTCCTCCGGGGCTTCGTCCTCCCTTGCGGCCGGCTTGGTGCCGCGGGTCGAGGTCGAGCCCGTGCCGCCCTTGATGCCGCCCTTCGGGTAGGCCTGGAAATCGCCGTCCTCGGCCCAGCCGCGGGCGGTGTCCTCGGAATAGTCCTCCACGTCCTGGGCCAGGATGTCGTGGTAGGTGATGGAGGATGCGCCAGGATCCCCACTGTTTTCGGAGGCAAGCGTGTCCGCGCCCTCGGGGCTTTTGCCGAGGCCCTCGGCCTCGTCGGCCCGGGCGGCCTCCTCCTCGGCCTTCTTCATGTCGCACACAAGGCCGCGGGTCAGAAGATGCACGGCGGCACCCGTCTCGTCCATGACGTCGATGGCCTTGTCGGGGAGCAGGCGGTCGCGCACGTGCCGTGCGGCGAGCTCCACCATGGAGCGCAGAACCTCGTCCTCGTAGGCGACCTTGTGGTAATCCGCGTAGCGTTTCTTCAGGCCCTGGAGAATGGCGAAGCACTCATCCCTGGTGGGCTCGTGGATGTCGATGCGCTGGAAGCGGCGGGCAAGGGCGCGATCCTTCTCGAAGTGGTTGCGGAACTCCTCGTAGGTGGTGGAGCCCATGCAGCGGATGTCGCCGCCGGCGAGCAGGGGCTTCAGGAGGTTGGAGGCGTCCATGGCCCCGCCGGAGGTGGAGCCGGCGCCCACGATGGTGTGGATCTCGTCGATGAAGAGAATGGCGCTGTCCAGCTCCTGCAACTCCTTCACGATGGCCTTGAAGCGGGCCTCGAAGTCGCCGCGGTAGCGGCTGCCGGCCAGAACGAGGCCGAGGTCCAGCGCGTAGACCTGGGTGTTGGCAAAGAGATCCGGCACCCTGCCGTCGGCGATGCGCAGGGCCAGGCCCTCGGCCATGGCCGTCTTGCCGACACCGGGATCGCCCACGAAGAGGGGGTTGTTCTTGCGGCGGCGGCAAAGGACCTCGATGGTGCGATCGAGTTCCTGGGTGCGGCCGACCAGAGGATCGAGCTTGCCCTCGCGCGCCAGGGCGGTGAGGTCGGTGGTGTACTTCTCGAGAGAGCTGCCGCCTTTCTCGTCCTCGCGCAGGGAACCGCCGGCGGTGACGGCTTCCCTTGGGCGCCTCGGACGCGCCTGGGACGCGCGCTCGGCCTCCTCGGCGTCCTCGCGGTAGCCGTGGGAGACGTAGCGCTCGACGTCCAGGATGCTCACGCCCTGGCGGCGCAGGAAGTAGACCGCGTAGTTGTCCTCGTCCTGCATCATGGCGACGAGAATGGTGCCGAGATCCACGGTGTCGCGGCCGGCCTGCTGCATGGCGCCGATGGCCCGGTCGAAGAGTCGCGAGAGCGTGACCGTTTGCACGATGTCGGCCATGTTCGTCTCGGGGACGGTCTCGAGGTAGTTTCTGAAGAAGCCCTCGAGCTGCTCGCGCAGCATGGCCACGGAGACGCCGCACCCCTCCAGGAGCACGCGGCCGCGCATGATCTTGGTGTAGGCGAAAAGGACGTGCTCAACCGTGAGGACGCCGTGCCTGCGGCGCTGGGCCTCGAGCATCGCCTCGCGGATGACCACTCGGGTCATTTTGCTGAAATTCATGTAACACTCTCCGCACGAGGGCGAGCAGGATGTGCAAAGTTTCGGGGGCCGTTTGAAGGGCTCTATTCCTGTTCCATGGAACAGAGCAGAGGAAAGCCGGCCTCCGTGGCCCGCTCGTGCACGAGCCGGGTCTTGGTGGCGGCCACTTCCTTTATGTAGCTGCCGCACTTGGCCATGCCCTGGTTGTGGACTTCTTCCATGATGGCAAAGGCCTCGCCTTCGGTCTTGTAGAAGATTTCGCGCAGAACGAGGACCACAAAATCCTTGGTCGTGTAGTTGTCGTTGTGCAGGTATACGGCAAAGCGCGGGGGTTCCTGAAGTTCGGGCTCCAGGAGCACGCTCGCTTCGTCTCCGTGACAGGGAATGCTGTGGCCGGGCATGGATGGGTTCCTTCATGGCTTTATGGTTTTTGGGGGCCTGTCGTAAACGATAAGGCTTCCTCAATATATCGCAAGGGGTGGTGGATGTTAACGACTTTTCCCGAAGTCGGCGTGAAGGGGAAAAAGGGCCTGTTCCGGGAAAGAGGGAGGCAAAGCGGGCGGCTTGCGGACATCTGGGGGTGCAAATCCCCCTGGGAAAGAGGCCAGGCGCCGATTTTCGGGCACGAAAGACGAGCGTCTTGCTCATAATTTGGAACGCAAGACGCTTCGCTTGTTTCGGATCGGGCCGCTGGACGACCCTGTTTGCGGCAGGCCTTGAAAAAGCCCGGGGGCGCTTTGCCCGCGGGCTGTACCTGAGTTAATTAAATTTGAACAATTAAGTTATTTAAACTTGTGTTTTTTATCGCTATTCTGTTATTTAAAATTTCATATTATCAGAGGAGTAGCTTTCGCTTATGCTTGCTTGGCACTTCTTGAGGCAACTCACAAGCTAGAGCGAAGAAGCCGTAAATGTCGTCATGGCGAACAATAGCGGCAAGCACATGCATAATGTTGCCAAAAAAAACGTCAAGTTTAAATGACAGAATTTTACCAAAACAAATCAATTTTAAATAACACAGGTACACGGGCACGGGACATCACGCGGCACGCAGGAAACGTGTACGCGAAACGGGTCCGTG
>CAZWOT010000147.1:0-6279 GCA_964635595.1 uncultured Desulfovibrio sp. | reverse complement strand
GAAAAATTTTTCGCCCTTCCGGGATTTTCCGTTACCAAACTGTTGACCTGATCAGGTCAGGTGTTTCTGGAAGAACTTTTGGCGAACGCAGGCAGGAATCTGGCCCCTGGAGCAGACGAGGTTTTGGGAAAAGTCGAAGACGGTCCTTTCAGATCACGTTCGGGGGCGGGAAGCCGCGTGTGGCGCGGGCCGCCACCAGACGACCGGCACCGGGCTCCTCCGAGATGGGCTCCCAGATGAAGCACAGATCCGGGCTTTTGTGGGTCTCGAGGGTGCGCCAGGGCGCCTCCTTGTTGCAGCCTTCGGCAGCGAGCCTAAGGCGCGCGTCGCCCGGGCCGCACTTGGCGTTGATGGCGTCCACCACCTGCATGAGCCGTGCCCTGCGCCGCTCCATCCGGGTGCCCTCGAGGTCGAGGAGGTTGCCCTCCACCTGTTCTGGGCGCTTGAGGTCGGTCAGCAGAACGCCCGCCTTGGCGTAGGGGTGGCCTTCCTCGTAGACCCTGTCGAGGCAGCGCATGGCGGCCTGGGTGAAGGCGATGGTGTCCGAGCTCCAGCGCTCGAGGTACTCGGTTTCCTCGCGACCGAAGAACTCGTCCTTGCCGAAATAGGAGGTGCGCACCTGCACGGTGATGCAGCGGGCCACAAGCCCTTCCGCGCGTAGGCGCTTCAGGGCCTGGCCCGTGTAGGTGGCGACGGCCTCGCGCAGATCCTCGATGCGGGTCACCTTGCTGCCGAAGGAGCGCGAGGCGGCCAGGGTCTTTCTTTGCCCCGTGTCCGCGCCCACGTCGATCATGGGCACGTCGCGCAGCTCGAGGATGGTGTTGAAGAGGTTCACGCTGTAGAGCTTCTGCATGCGGAAGGGGTCCGCGGCCCGCAGCTGGGCCACGGTCTCGATGCCGTTTTGCGGAAGCCTTTTGCCAAGGCGCCTGCCTATGCCCCAGACCTCGTCCACGCGGATGGAGGAGAGAAGGCGGGTCAGCTCCTCGTCGGGCAGGACCAGGGAAAAGACGCCGGAGCGGTTCTTCTTGGCGATGTGGCTTGCGAGCTTGGCGAGGGTTCGCGTGCGTGCGACGCCGATTGAGACCGGCACGCCCGCATAGTGCTGCACCCGCTCGACAAGGTAGGGGCAGAACTCGTCCGCGAAGGACTCGAGCACCCCGTCGAGGTGCAGGAAGGCCTCGTCGATGCTGTACTGCTCGACCTTCGGGCAGAAGTGGGCGAGCACCTCCATGACCCTGCGCGAGACCTCGGTGTAGAGGCGGAAGTTGGAGGAAAAGACGACGACATTGTGGGCCTCGAACAGGGCCTTCAGCTGGAAGGCCGGCGTGCCCATCTTGATGCCGAGGGCCTTGGCCTCGCCCGAGCGGGCGATGACGCAGCCGTCGTTGCTCGAGAGAACGACCAGCGGCCGCCCCCGCAGGTCCGGCCGAAACATGGTCTCGCAGGAGGCAAAGAAGTTGTTGCAGTCCACGATGGCCCAGAGCCCCTTCTTCGAAGGCGGCGGGAGCTTCCTGTCTCCGGTGTGGCTTGCGTGGCTGGTCATGCGTTTTTCTCTGCGATGTTGTGCTCTGCGGCTTTGATTCTTTGGCCTTCCTGCCCGAGGGTGCTGCCCCTGTGATCGCGGCTGTCCGGGCATTTGCGTGGGCTTTTGCGTGCTGAGCGTTTTTTCTGTCTACATTTTGTCTGCGCCCTGTTCGGGCGCCGCCTGAAGCGTCGTCCGAAGCGCCGTTTTCCGTTGTCCGCGGCTAGCCCGAGAACTTGTCCACGTAGCCCACCACGAAGAGGAAGAGGATGACTGCGGGAAGGACGTAGCGCAGATAGACGCCGAGAAGCTTGGGAAGCTTCACGCCCGCACCCTCGTTGGCTTCTTTCAGGAAGTTCTCGAAGCCCCAGCCGGCCCTGATGGAGCAGAAGAGGACGAGGAGGGTGGCCCCGAAGGGGAGCAGGTTGTTGCTCAGGACAAAGTCCTCGAGGTCCAGGTCGCTCGATCCCTCCCCGAAGGGCTGGAAGGACGCCCAGAGGTTGAAGCCGAGGGCGCAGGGAAGGGAGAGCACCCAGAGGCAGACGCCGTTTGCAAGGGCGGATTTTCTTCTCTCGAGGCCGAAGACGTCCATGCAGTAGTTGACCAGGTTCTCGAAGACGCCGATGACCGTGGTGATGGCCGCAAAGCTCAAGAAGACGAAGAAGAGGCTTCCCCAGAAGGCGCCCGCGGTCATGTTGGCGAAGATGTTGGGAAGCGAGACGAAGACAAGGCCCGGACCCGCCGAGGGCGCCACGTCGTAGGTGAAGCAGGCCGGAAAGATGACAAGCCCCGCCAGCAGGGAGACGAGGACGTTGAGGCCGGCAATGATGAGGCCCTCGCCAAGAAGGGTGCGCTCGCGCTTGAGATAGCTTCCGAAGACGGTCATGGAGCCGATGCCCACGGAGAGCGAGAAGAAGGCCTGGGTGATGGCCGCGGAGAAGATGGGCAGAAGGCCCGTCCTTTCGATGGCCTCGGCGTTGGGCATGAGGAAGAAGGAGACGCCGCTCGCGGCCCCGTCCAGGGTCAGGGCCTTGACGACAAGGGCCGTCAGGATGAGGAAGAGCATGGCCATGAGGACTTTCACGACCCGCTCGACGCCGGCCTGCAGGCCAAGCCAGCAGACAAGAAAGCCCGTGCCCACGGACAGGGTCATGCCGAGCACGTTCGCGCCTGGCGAGGCCAGCATGCTGTCGAAGAAGGCGCCGACCTCGGCCGGGGCAAGGCCCGTGAAGGTGCCCGTGGCCATGTACCAGCAGTAGAGCAGAAGCCAGCCCGTGACCACGGTGTAGAACATGAGGAGCAGGTAGCAGCCGACAAGGGATATCCAGCCGAACCTGTGCCAGGAGGTGCCTTTCGGCTCGAGGACGCGGAAGGCGTCGCCCAGGTTCTTCTGGGCCGCGCGCCCTATGGCGAACTCGGCCACCATGATGGGAATGACCGCCAGCGTGCACAGAAGGAAGATGAGCACGAACCACGCGCCCCCGAAGGCGCCGGCGATGTAGGGGAAGCGCCAGACGTTGCCAAGTCCTATGGCGCAGCCCGCGGCCACCAGGATGAAGCCCATGCGCGAGCCAAGACTTTCACGTGCCAAGTTGGAGCACTCCTTGAAATTCCCTGAAGTTCCCTGTGCTTTCCTGAACATTCCGTCGGGATCCCGTCGGGATGCCGCGCTTGTTGCAGCCGTCGCCAAACGAGGCGGCCGTCCGCCCCGGGAAGGGGCAGAGGCCCAAATGGTGTGGGTCGGGCACTGCAAACGCGCCCGGCACATTTAGCCCATTTCCCCCATCCTCTCAAGGGAGGAGATGTTTTGTCCGTGATTGCGGTATGTTGTCTCTGTGCCGCATTTTCCCCTGGGCGTGCACGTCCTGCCGAAAGCGAACTGCCGGGGAAGTCTTGGCAGCTGCCCTTGCTGCATGCAGCTTTTGGCCGTCCTCGCGCAAAAGCCGCAGGTCCTTCTCGGCAAGCACCCTTGTCCTGCCTGGCGGAAGGCTTCCAAGCTCGAGATTTCCCTCGGCCACGCGGCAGAGCCTTTGCACGGCAAGTCCCACGTCGCGGCACATGCGGCGAATCTGGCGGTTGAGGCCCTGGTGGAGGACGAAGCGCAAGAGGGTCGTCTTTGCTGCCTTCTGCCTGGCCGCAGGTCCAAGCACCTCCACCTCGCAGGGGGCGGTCACGTCGCCTTCCTGCAGGGTCATGCCGCCGCGCAGGGTGGAAAGGACGCGTTCGGTCACGCTGCCCCTGACCTCGACCTCGTAGACCTTGCGCTGGTTGTTGCTGGGGTGGGCCAGGCGCTGGGCAAGGGCGCCGTCGTTGGTGAGCAGGATGAGGCCCTCGGAGAGATAGTCGAGGCGTCCCACGGGATAGAGGCGCAGATGCCGGTACTCCTTCGGCACATACTCGAGCACCGTGGTCCGTCCCTGGGGGTCGCGGGCGGTGGAGACCACCTTCGGGGGCTTGTGCAGCATGAGGCAGACAGGCTCCTCCCTGTCCCCGAGGAGCCTGCCGTCCACGCACACCCGATCGTGGGGGAGCACCCTGTCGCCGGCCTTTGCCCTCCGGCCGTTGACGCTCACGCGGCCGGCCTCGACGAGCTCGTCGGCCTTGCGGCGCGAGCAAAGGCCCGACTGGGCAAGGTATTTGTTCAGGCGAACGCCTGCGTCCTCGCCGCCATTGCCGCTGCCCGCCTGGGGCGTGTGGGGCAGCTTTCCCGGCCCGGGTGCCCGACCACAGGAAAAGTCCCGTCTTGTGCGCCTGTCGTGTGAGCTTGTCATGGCGGCATGATCGTGCATGCAGCCCTGCCCGTCAATGCCGGGATTTGCTTGGGAATTTCACTTAAGCCCCTACGCGGGACGCGCCCTGTCGGCGTTGTCCGGCCAGAAGGTGGAGTGCTTGCGACCTTCGGCGTCCAGCGCCCAGCCCACGAACCAGCCGGCCAGGGAGGCCGCAAAGCCCACGAAGAAGGGCGGAATCTGGGCAAGGGCCGGCGAGGGTGAAGGCAGAACGGCAAACTGCGGATGCGTCATGAGGTACCAGAGCATGCACACGCAAAAGCCGGGCACGGCACTTGCCCAGGCGGCGACGCGGCTTCTCTTGCCAAAGCGCACGAGGGCCACGTAGGCCACGAGCACGGTGGAGCCCACGATGCTCCAGCTGGTGGTGCAGAGCATGGCGATGATCTCGCCCTTCACCTGGGCGCAGCCGCCGGAGAGGAGCACGCAGAAGGCGATGGCGGCCAGCCAGGCGGGTTTCGAGGCCTTCTTTCCGGGCAGATCCTCGGCCAGCGCCGAGACCGCGATGTGGAAGAGGGCCGAGGCCGTGGACAGCGAGGCCGAAACGATGGCGAGCACGAAGACCTGGAGCCCGAAGTTGGGAAGCAGCGCCTTCACGAGGGCGGGCATCACGTCGTCGGGGTTTTCGATGCCGGGCATGATCAGCTGGGCAAGGCAGGCCACGTAGTAGGCTCCGCCCACAAGCACGGTGAGCACCAGCATGGCAAGGGGCGTTATGCGGTCCACCTGTCTGGCGGAAGAGAGCGCGAAGTGGCGCTGGATCATCTGCGGCTGGGCCCACACGGCCACGGAGGTGACAATCACGAGCGAAATGATGAACCAGCCCTGCTCGCCGCTCGAAAGGGCCAGATAGCCGTTGTTGGCAAGCCGGTTCGGCTCGAGCTCGGCCAGTCTGGCCATGCCCGTCAGGGGGCCGCCCACGGCCGAGAAGACGGCCCAGGTGAGCATCACGATGCCGACCAGCATGACAAAGCCCTGCATGGCCTCGGTGTAGAGCACCCCGCGCAGGCCGCCCCAGAAGACCGCCACGGCCACGAGCAGGGCCACGGCCCAGATGAGCACCCACAGGGGCAGGGGGAGAACCTGCTCGAGCAGGAGCGCCGCGCCCTTGATGACGGCCGAGGCGTAGACGCCCAGAAAGACCGCGAAGACGAGGGCAAGGCAACGGCCGAGCAGGGGCGATCGGTGTCCCTTGGCGAGAAGCTGGGTGGGCGTCCTTGCGCCCAGGTTGCGCTGGCAGAGGCGGGTGGGCCAGGCAAGGTAGCGGTAGACAATCCAGGTGCCGAGCCAGACGTTGCCGGCGGCGACAAGGATCATCTGCATGCCGTACTTGTAGGCAAGGCCGCCGAAGCCCACGAGGGCCACGGCCGAGATGTAGGTGGCGACGTAGGCAAGCGCCTGCACGGAAAAGCCCACCCTGCCGGACACCATGACATCGTGTCCCTGGCCCTTTTTCGAGAGCCAGAAGAAAACGGCAATGTAGGCGACCCAGATGGCGATGTCCGCGATGATCATTTGCCGGCACCTCCCCTGGCCTTGCCGTCCTTCCAGCTGCGCAGAAGGCTGAAGGAAGAGAGGACGAGGGAGAGAAGAAGCGAGAGCACGCCGACAAGAACCGCGAAGTCGGCCTCGCCGAGGACGGAGAGGGAGTTCGCGGGAAGTTCCAGGGGACAGGCTGGATAGGTACCGGTGGGCATGGCCAGACCCTTGTATGAAAGTGTTCGGGTTTTTGGAAAAAGGTCGGGGGAAGCCTCGGGGCCGTTCAAGGCGCGTCCGTGCCTTGTTGGCATGAAAAAGGGGCCTTGGCAAGGCCCCTTTCAGGATTGCAGGGTGTACGATCCACCACACCTGTTTCCAACTTTTTGATGGGTACAAAATTTTGAACCAACAAAAAACCGCTCATCCCTGTGGTATGGTCACCTGTTTCCAAGTTTCACGCAGCGAGGCAATCCTGCAACATGAGTTCCT
>CAZWOT010000146.1:0-6284 GCA_964635595.1 uncultured Desulfovibrio sp. | reverse complement strand
TCGGACCGATCCCTCGCCACGTCTGGCGAAAAACCGGCCCGATGCCCAGAGGAGGAGTACCAGAGGAGTTTTGAGGTGGAAAGCAAATGACCGAAAGGGAACGCCGGGAAACGGAAAGCCTGGACGTGGAAAATCTGGCGGCAAGCCTGGCTGGCAGTTTGGCCGTGGCGAGTTCCGATGATTCCCGATGCCCCGTGATTTTTTGCCTTGGGCGGGCCCAGGAGACCCGTGGCACCCGCCCAAAGGATGCTCCCAGGAAAGCCGGCTTGCCGGAGGAGCTGCCGGAGTTGGATACTGGTTGCCGGAGCCTTGTTGAACGATTGTCGAGCGCCTACACAGCTTTGTTGTCGCGCTCGCCGGTGCGGATGCGGATGGCCTCGCACACGTCCGAAACGAAGATCTTGCCGTCGCCCACGTGGCCGGTGCGGGCGTTCTCCACGATGGTGTCGATGATCTGCTCGCACTGCTCGTCCGCGGTCACTATCTCGATGCGGACCTTGGGAATGAAGTCGACCTTGCGGGTGGCGGCACGGTAGGTTTCCGTGTGGCCGCCCTGGCGGCCGAAACCGCGGATTTCCATGTAGTTCATGCCGTGCACGCCGATGTCCGTCAGGGCCTTCTTGACCTTGTCGAACACGCTCGGGCGAATCAGGGCCTCTATCTTTTTCATGACTTGAACCTCCGTCCTGCTACATGTTGTAGGCGCGCTCGTTGTGCTCGTTGACGTCAAGGCCGGAAATCTCGGCGTCTGCCGTGACTCTCAGGCCCACGGTCTTGTCCACGACGACGAGCAGGATGCGGCTCATCGCGTACACGAAGACCCAGGTCGCCACGATGGAGATGGCCTGCCAGAGCACCTGCGAAGCATTGCCGGCAATGAGGCCGTCGACGCCGTTGAAGGTCTTGTCGGCGAAGACGCCGGTGAGCAGGGCGCCGACCGTGCCGCCCACGCCGTGGATGCCCACGACGTCGAGGGCGTCGTCATAGCCGAATTTCGCCTTGAGCATGATGCCGCCGTAGCAGCACACGCCCCCGATGAAGCCTATCACGCAGGCGGAACCAAGGGAAACGAAGCCGGCCGCGGGAGTGATGGCCACAAGGCCCGCCAGGGCGCCGGAAGCGGCACCGAGGGAGGTGGGCTTGCCCACGCGCATCCATTCGACGAGAAGCCAGCCGAAGATGCCGAAGGCGGTGGCGAGGTGGGTGGTTCCGAAGGCGTGGGCCGCAAGGCCGTCGGCCGCGAGAGCGGAACCGGCGTTGAAGCCGAACCAGCCGAGCCAGAGAAGACCGCAGCCGATGAGCGTCATGGGCAGGTTGTGCGGGCCCTCGGAGGAAAGCCCGGAGTCGAGGCGCGGACCCACGGCATGGGCGCAGGCAAGGGCCGCTGCCGCGGAGGCCATGTGCACCACGGCGCCGCCGGCGAAGTCGATGGCGCCCATTTCGGCCATCCAGCCGCCGCCCCAGACCCAGTGGGCCATGGGCGCGTAGGCAAGGAGAAGCCACAGGCCCGAGAAGAGAAGCATGCCCCCGAACTTGATGCGCTCGGCGTAGGCTCCGGAGATGAGTGCCATGGTGAGGCAGGCGAACATGCACTGGAAGAAGGCGAAGGTCTCATGGGGCAGGTTGTCTGCCGCAGGCGCCTGGGTGCCCTCGACCCCGTTCATGAACATGAAGGAGAGATCGCCGATGATCCCGCCCTGGTCGGGTCCGAACGCGAGGGAGTAGCCTGCGATGAACCAGAGGACCGTGCCCACGCACAGGCACGCGTAGCTGTGCATGGTCGTGGACAGCACGTTGCGGGAGCGCACGAGGCCCCCATAGAACAGCGCCAGGGCCGGCGTCATCATGAAGACGAGGCCCGCGCATATGAGAATGAAGGCGTTGTCGGCAGCGTTCATAATGCCCCCTTGTAGGGAAAAGCTGGACGAAACTGGGGAAAGCGGCGAAAGAGGCGCCCCACCCCGGGGAAAATCAACCACTGCCCGAATCCGGCGGCGGATATTCGCATGCGGACTTCGGGCAAAACCCAACCAGCATAACTCGTGCCAAAACAATCTTTCCGGGCATGGCGCTCGACCGGCTTTTTTTTCTTCGTTCAGTCTGCGCGGCCCAGTTGGGGCCAGCAAATTTCCCTCGCAAAGCAGCTTCGCACTCGAACCGCATGCGCGACATGCAGAGAAGGCGCAATTTTCAACTGAAAATTGCGACATTTTTGTATATTCAAGAATAACACTCTCGATTGAATCTACAATTTTGTATCAAAGGAGCTGTTTGGACGGCCAATTACTGTCTCCCACGCAAGCGCAGTCCACATGAAGCCAATTTTCTACATGTTTGTCGTAAATTTGGACGAGTTTTGCCGTCGATGCTTCAGGGCATGGAACCATGCTTCTTCCCTGCCCTGGTTCACGGCCAACACCGGCAGTCCCCAAAGTGTTCCTCGGACAACTTGACAGACGGCTCCCGGGATAGCTCGCAGGAAGGCTCCTGTCCCTTGTCCTTCCCCTTGACTCGCAGCCATCCTGCCGTATTTGCATGGGAGCGGGCACTCGTTGTACTGGAAAGAAAACCCGTCAAGGCCGGGGAAAGGACTCCGACCGGCAACACGGAACGAACCCCGGGTAGCCCCCGGAAGGAATACACGGCATGAAAAGCATCAACTGGACCGCCAAGCGCTGCGTCGTGCTCGACATGGACGGCACCATCTATCTCGGCGATCAGCCCATAGCCCCCGCGGTGGACGGCATCGTGCGCAACTGGGACCGGCTCGACTTCCGCTTCCTGAGCAACAACACCTCGAAGTCCCCCCAGACCTACGTGAAGAAGCTGAACGGCATGGGCATCCCCGCCCGCCTCGAGCAGTTTCTCTCGCCCGCAACGCCCCTTGCCAATTTCCTCCTCGCGCGCAGCGTGAACACCGCCTACGTGGTGGGCAACGACGACTTCAAGGAGGATCTGGCCAGACGCATGCCCAACCTCAGGATGCAGGAAGAGGGCGCCCAGTGCGTCATCCTGGCCTACGACACGGCTCTCACCTACGAGAAGCTCGCCCGCTCTGCGCTGCTCCTGCAAAACCCCGACGTGGCCTTCTACGCCACCCATCCGGATCTCGTCTGCCCCTCGCCCGAAGGGCCGCTTCCGGACGTGGGCTCCTTCCTTTCCCTCTACTGGACCGCCACGGGCAGAAAGCCGGACAGGATCTTCGGCAAGCCCGACACGGAAATCCTCGAGCCCGTCTTCGACGAGTATCGAAAGTCCGAGGTCGTCATGGCCGGCGACCGGCTCACCACCGACAAGCTCCTCGCCGAGCGAGCGGGCATCGACTTCATCCTGGTCCTGAGCGGCGAGGCGACCCTGCAGGCGGCGCTCGACGAAAAGCGCCCGCCCACGGTCATCGTCCAGAACCTCGGCCGTGCCCTGCCCGAGAGCGAAAAGCCCGAAGACGGACAGACGGCCGGCTAGCAGGCCCCGTTTCGGCCGTGCCCCGAATCATGCAGACATTGGCCCCGGCGATCCTTTGACGGATCGCCGGGGCCGTTTTCGTTTGGGGATTTGTGTCCGGCAAAAAAGCCCTGCGTGTGGACTCCCGGGCGCCGCACGCAGGCGCGATCCGGCCATGCGTCTGATTGGACTGCCAAACAGTTCCCGGAAATTTGACAACGTGCCCGGCCTTCATGCAACGATCCGCAAATCCTATGCACAAGGCTCATGGCACCATGCGCCGGACGTTTTTTTGAAGGCCCCCGATGCAAGCTCCCGTGTCGATACCGACCAGATACTCCCTGCTCTCGAAAGAGGCCCAAAGCTACCTTGTGTCCTTCACGGAGCTGCCGAGGGAGATCTACTGGTTCAACGATCCCTTCACGGAGTTCACCTGGTCGAAGGTCCACTCGCACGCCCTGTGGGGCGAGCTCGCCTACGTCCGCAAGGGCTGCATGGTCATGTGCACGGCCAGGGGCAACTACATGGTGCGGCCCGACAGCGCGGTCTGGATCCCGCCAGGCCTGGAGCACGGCTGGTACATTCCCTGCCCGTCCTGGGACTGCGGCCTCTACATCGATCCGCCCCTGCTCGAGGGCGCAGACAATTTCCTTTCCTGCCACGTCCTTGGCGTGACGCCCCTTGTGCGGGAACTGATCCTGCATCTGTGCGTGAAGCCCTACCCCTACGACGACGAGCAGACAAGGGGGGAGGTGCGCGTGCTTCTGGGGCTTTTGAAGGATTTGCCGGTCCTGGAAAAACCCAAATCCATGCCCACGGACCCGCGGCTCATCGAGCTGTGCGCCACCATCATCACCAACCCGTCCACGCCCTACTCGCTGACGGACTGGGGGCGCATACTCGGCATGAGCGAGCGCACCCTCTCGCGGCTCTTTCTTCGCGAGATGGGCGTCACCTTCTGCGAATGGCGCCACGGCATACGCATGGACTTCGCACACGAGCGGCTGAAGAAGGGCGAAAGCGTCACCAACGTGGCCCACGAATGCGGCTACTCCTCCCTCTCCGCCTTCATCGAGCGCTACAAGACCCACTTCAGAACAACGCCGGGCAAGTGCGAGGGCATCGAGTAGGACGCGGCCCAATGGACATGCCGGAAACGGACACGCACGACGGGAGGCGCGAAGATGGCGAAATTCCTTCCCCGCAAGAGACGGCAAAGCCGGGAGCCGCGTCCCACGGCTCCCGGCAGGAGTCACCAGTCCTCGTCCTGGAGGGACCGGTCAGATGCATGGAGGATGAAAGGAGAAAAGGTTGGCTGATGGCTGATGGTTGATGAATGATGAATGAAGGATGGCTGGCTGGAGAGAGCCCGGTGGGCGGACCCTTGCGCGCCGGTTGCGCGCTGTTGCGCTATCCCTGCTTCGCCTTGAAGAAGATGGGCAGGTCCCTCGCGCCCAGCACGCGCTCGCGCAGCTCGATTTCGGGCAGCTTGCTCCACTCGCGCCGGCTCATCATGTAGAAGACGACGCCCATGACTATCCAGGCGACCATGACCCAGCGCGGCGCCACGCCGATGAGGGCCGGGGAGCCGGGGGTGAGCAGAAGAAGCAGGCAGATGACGGAAACGATGGAGCCGAGGACGCACATGGCGACCTTGAAGCTGTTGCCGGGACCGGCGGCCTTGATCACCTTGTAGCCCGCAAGGCAAGTGAAAAGGTAGGCGATGGCCGTGCCCACCGAGGACATGTCCACGATCCAGCCGACCACGGCCCTGCCGCACCAGGGGGTGAGCAGAACGATGGCGATGGTGAAGACGATGGACTTGTAGGGGGACTGGAACTTCGGGTGAATCTCGGCGAACCACGGGGGCAGGATGCCGCCGCGGGCCATGCTCAGAAGAAGCCTGGTCGTCGCCACGTAGAAGCCGTTGATGCCGGTGCAGACCGCGCCGAGCACGGCGGTGGCAAGCACCACGCCGCCAAACTTGCCGTAAGCCATCTCGCACACGAAGCCGGTGGCCCAGGCGGTCTCGCCCCTCGCCTTCAACTCGGCCATGTGGGCCAGAAGATCGGGATAGGGCATGGCGATGGCCACGGAGAAGGTGACCATGGCGTAGAGGCAGCAGCCCCAGCCGATGGCCGCCAGCATGATGCCGCGGGCCTTGCGGGTGGGGAAGTTGAACTCCTCGGCTGTCTGGGGAACGGTGTCGAAGCCCACATAGAGGAAGGGGGCGATGGCGAGAATCGAGACGATGGAGGCAATCGGCGAGCGGTGCTCGGCAAAGAGCGGGTTCAGGTTGGAGAGCTGGGCGGTCTCGACGGAGTTGGTGCCGATGAAGACCAGGATGACGCCGATCGTCAGGGCAAAGGCCAGTATCATCTGCACCACGCCGGCGATGTTTACGCCGCGGTAGTTCATGATGCCGAAGACCAGCGTGGCCGCGCTCATGAGCAGCACCTCGCCGGTATAGATTTTCCAGCCTGCCACCGTGTAGAGCTCTCCGAAGTCGAAAATTCCCGGGAGCAGGAACCGGACCAGCAGGCTCAGGGCCGAGATGTTGATGCAGATGATGGACATGTAGCCCAGAACCAGCGCCCAGCCGCACACGAAGGCGGCCGTGGGTCCGTAGCCCACGTAGGCATAGGCGTATTCGCCGCCGGCCACGGGGCAGTACTCGATCATGTAGCTGTAGGTCATGGCCACGAAGCAGAGCAGGAGCGCGCCCACGGCGAAGCCGATGAGCGTGGCCAGAGGACCGCAGTTGGGCAGGAAGGAATCGCCGGGCAGGACGAAGCAGCCCCAGCCGACGATGGAACCAAGAGCAAGCGCCCAGACTTGCATGG
>CAZWOT010000145.1:0-6302 GCA_964635595.1 uncultured Desulfovibrio sp. | reverse complement strand
AAGCAAAACAACATATATCCCCAAACGCCATTAGGCAAGGGATACGAAACCGGTAGCACCCGGAAAACGGTATTGATTCCAACACGTTGGCCTTGGCAAAAGCAGGGGCGGTCTCTTTTGCGATGCCCGTCTTGATCGTCTGTTTTGCCTTGCCTTTTTGCCCCGGCATCATTCCCTTTTGCTTTGTTCCCCAGTCTGATAGCGTTTTGCCCATGGCAAACGCGGTGGAGTACATAGAGGCCATATTGGCGCGCGAGGAGTTTCGGCGCCAGATTACCGGCCACAGAGTGATGGAGGAGGCCCGGGCGAAGGTTGCCGAGCCCGCAAGACCGTATCCCGAGGCCATCCGCGAGGTGCTGGACCAACTTGGCATAGCCTCCCTCTACAGCCACCAGGTGGAGGCCATGTACTTCATCCGCTCGGGCCAGGACGTGGTGGTCACGACGCCTACGGCGAGCGGCAAGACCCTCATCTACAACCTGCCCTTTCTGGAGCGGCGCCTGCAGGACCCGGACGCCACGGCCCTCTATCTTTTCCCCCTGAAGGCCCTTGCCCAGGACCAGAAGAAGACCTTCGAGTCCCTGACCCAGGGCTGGCCCGCCCACGCGCGTCCCCCCATCGCCCTCTACGACGGCGACACGCCCCAGGTGCAGCGAAACGCCATCCGCAAGAACCCGCCGGCAGTCCTTGTGACCAACCCGGAGATGCTCCACCTCGGCATCCTTCCCTGGCACGAGCGCTGGACGACCTTTCTGGCCTCGCTCTCCATGGTCGTTCTCGACGAGGCCCACATCTACCGCGGCGTCTTCGGGGCCCACATGGCCAACGTGCTGCGGCGTCTCGAGCGCGTCTGCCGCCGCTACAACGCCAACCCCGTGCACGTTCTCTGCACGGCCACGGTGGGAAACCCCGGACAGCTTGGTCAGCTTCTGCTGGGATGCGAGCACGAGCCGAAGGTGGTGGACAAATCCGGCGCTCCCAGGGGGCGGCGGCACATGCTCTTCATGGAGCCCGAGACAAGCGCCTCGACGCTTGCCATAGGCCTTCTTCAGCAGGCCCTGAAAAGGCGCCTTCGCACCATCGTCTACTGCCGCTCGAGGCGCATGACCGAGCTTTTGAGCCTGTGGGCCTCCCAGCAGGCACGGGATGTGGCGCGGCGCATCTCGGCCTATCGGGCAGGATATTTGCCGGAAGAGCGGCGCGAGATCGAGGCAAAGATGGCCTCGGGCGAGCTTCTGGCCGTGGTCTCGACCTCTGCCCTCGAGCTTGGCATCGACATAGGCTCCCTCGATGTCTGCATCCTGGTGGGGTATCCTGGCAGCGTCATGCAGACTTTGCAGCGGGGAGGGCGCGTGGGCCGAAAGGGGCAGGAGAGCTGCGTGCTCCTCGTTGGCGGGGAGGATGCGCTGGACCAGTATTTCGTGCGCAACCCGGACGAGTTTTTCTCGCGGCCCCCGGAAAACGCCATGCTGAACCCGGACAACCCGGTCATATTGGCACGCCACCTCGAGTGCGCGGCCGCGGAGACGCCCCTGCGCATCGAGGAGCCCTGGCTGTCCGCTCCCTCCACCATGGAGGTGGCCCGCGAGCTCGAGGCCGAGGGCGTGCTTCTGCGCTCCGCTGCGGGCAGGGAGCTCTTGTGCGCGAGGAAAAAGCCCCAGCGCGACGTGTCCCTGCGCGGCAGCGGCCAGTCCTTCCAGATCGTGGACGAGAAGGGCACGGTCATAGGCTCGGTGGACGCCCACCAGGCCTTTCGCGAGACCCACGAGGGGGCGGTCTATCTCCACCATGGCCGCTCCTACACCATCCGCAAGCTCGATCTCGGCTCCCATACGGCCCACGCAGCACCTGCACGGGTCTCCTGGCACACCAACGTGCGCACGCAAAAGACCACGGAAATCATGGACGTGCGCATGAAGGGCCAGGTCTTCGGCATGGAGATCTGCCTTGGCCGCCTGAAGGTGACCGAGCTCATCACCGGCTACGAGCGCAGGGAAAACGCCTCGAGGCGGCTTCTCGACATCCAGCCCCTGGAGCTGCCGCCGCAGACCTTCGAGACGGAAGGGCTCTGGATGTGCATTCCGGACGCGGCGCGGGTGAAGGTGGAGGACAACTACTACCACTTCATGGGCAGCATCCACGCCCTCGAGCACGTCTCCATCGGCCTCATGCCGCTTCTTGTCATGGCGGATCGAAACGACTTTGGCGGCATCTCGACGCCCATGCACGCCCAGGTGGGCGGCCCCGCGGTCTTCGTCTACGACGGACTTCCCGGGGGCGCGGGCCTCACCGCAAGCGCGTACCCGAGGCTCGACGAGCTCTTGAAGGGGGTGAGGCTCACCCTTGTCCAGTGCCCCTGCGAGACCGGGTGCCCCTCCTGCATCCAGTCTCCCAAGTGCGGCTCCGGCAACCGCCCCCTCGACAAGGCGGGCGCCCTGCTCCTGGTGGACACGCTCCTTTCGGGCGAGCATCCGGGGCTCTCCTACGAGCGGATCGAAAAAAGGCCGAAGGGAGCAACCCTTCCAGGCGAAGGCGGTCTCGAAGAGGATCTCGATGTCGAGCTCGAGGGCGGGTTCGAGATGGAGCTGCCAGGCGATGCAGCAGAAGGCGCCGGGGCCGGGCAGGACGATGCCGCCCTGGGACCGGTCTCGAAGGCGGTGGACCAGGAGCAGGATGCGTCCTTCGGGAAGAGGGACATGCTCCAGGAAATCGGGGGCAATGCCAAAGATTTGGGCGAACAGGCGCGCAACGCTGACCGGGACAAAAAATTTCCCGCGGGACAACGCGCATCCTACAGGGCCGACAGCGCACCGTCTTCCGGCAAAAGGCGAAAAACGGAGGGCGTGGTAAAAAGTCCCCTTGACGAAGGGGAGAGGCGAACCGATTTCTCCCGAACTGGAGAAGGGCAGGAACAAGGCATTGCCGCAAGGGCGTTTCCTTCCAGGCTTGAGTCGGGCAGTGCCCCGGACGCCGACCCGGAGCTCTTGGCCGAGCTTGCCCGCATGGGGAAGATGGGCCAGGACGAGGAACTCGCAAGGGCCTTTGCCGAGGACGATGCCGGCGCAGCTGCCCGGGATGCGCCCGCAGGGGCCGCGCAGCCTGCCTCTTCCCGCAAGGAGAAAACGAAATCGATGAAGAAAGTGGAGAAAAGGGCCACGGTCCAGCCAAGTCTTCTGGGCATGCTGGGCGGGGCGGCAGGGACAAAGGACAGGGACGAGGCCTCACGGACGAGCGCACTGTCCCCAGACAACGGCAGGGCGAAGGGCGGTGCCAGCTCCCTTATCGATCTTGTGGGCCAATCTGCAGGGGCGCCTGAAAGCGTGGAGGCCGCCGAGCCTGTCTACGAGCCCGAGCCCCTCAAGCCAAGGCAGAAGAAGGTCTACCCCGGGCCGGTCATGGTTTTCGACGTGGAGACGCGCAGGTCTGCCAAGGAAGTGGGTGGCTGGAACTACGCCGATCGCATGGGGGTGAGCGTGTGCGTGTGCTGGGACGGCGAGAAATACCGCTCCTATGCCCAGGAAGAGCTCGGGGAGATGTTCGCGCTGTGGAAGACTGCGGGCCTCATTGTGGGCTTCAACTCCTCCCGCTTCGACATGCGGGTGCTCCAGCCCTTCTGTCCCTACTTTCTCTCGGATCTGCCGCATCTGGATCTCCTGCGCGACATCTACGACTACCTCCACTACCGCGTCTCGCTGGACAACGTGGGGAAGGCGACCCTCGGCATCGGCAAGAGCGGCGACGGCCTCGACGCGCTCGAGTGGTGGAAGGAGGGATCGGTGGACCTCATCCGCGAGTACTGCCGGATGGACGTGGAGATCACCCGCAAGGTCTTCGAGTACGGCCAGGAGAAGGGCTACATTCTCTTTGCCAACAAGGCCGGCCAGAAGGTGCGCGTGCCCGTGGACTGGTAGATTGGGGCAAGGTGCGCCGCGGAAAGTTCGCTCGAGGAAGAGGGAAATGAAAAGGCCCCGAACGTCGGGGCCTGACGGAAAAATCTGGATGGGGGCCTTTACCCGAGCTTTTTCAGGACCTCGTACAGCTTTGCGTTGACGGGCGTCTCGATGCCGAACTTTTTGCCCAGGGAAAGCACCACGCCCGCAAAGAGCTCCACCTCGGTGGGGCGGCCGGCAAGGGCGTCCTGGCGCATGCTGGGCATGCTCGTGGGCGCAAGCGAGTCGCCGAGCGCCACGTATTCCTCGAGATCCTTGTCGGTGAGTTCGATGCCCTTGGCATTGGCGATGGCCCTGGCCTCGCGCATGGCGGCTATCAGCATGTCCCTCGCCTCGCCGGGCTTTTGCACGGTCTCGTTCATGCCCTCGAAATAGGTGATGACCTGGTTGAAGCCCACGTTCATCATCCACTTGGCGTGCAGCCTGTGGAGTATGTCCTTGTCCTCGCGGCAGACGATTTCCGCAGAACGCAGAAGCTCCACCACGTCGTCCACAGCCTGTTGATGGGCGGGATTGTCGGTGCCAATCACGAGCTCGCCTTCTTTATGGTAGGCCAGAACCTGCTTCACGCGCATGGCGTCCATGCCCTGGGCAATGCAGTAGAGCACCGTGGCCTCGGGATAGGCTTCCTTGAGCTTTTCTTCGGACGTTATGCCGTTCAGAAGGGAGATGATGACGGTGCCTTTGCCCACGTGCTTCTTCACGTCCCTGACGGCGGAGTCGAGCGTCGTGCCCTTCACGGCAACCATGAGCAGATCCGCGGGGGCCGCCGGCTCCTCGTCCGGGGTCACGTAGTCGAGTGCAAGGCGTGTGTCGCGAAGGAACACGCCTTCCTCGCCGTAGCGCTTCTTCCGCTCCTCGTTGACGACGCAGGAGAGCGTGCAGACTTCCTTGTGGGCGGCAAGGTGCGAGGCGTAGAGGATGCCGAGGGCGCCGAGGCCGACAAGGCTTACGCGGGCGGGTTTGGAAAAGGACATGGGAGTTACCTCGAAAATCTGTGACAAATGGCCTTGAGGCCGTGGGACAATCGGCTTGAAATGGGCGTGCGGGAAAGCCGGTCTGCATCCAGGCCTGTTCTCCTTGACCGGGCGCAAAAATCGGGATCCAAGGCCCCCGGGTTTTGCGCCAGTCAAGGCCGCAAACAAGCCCTTGTACTCCCCGAACTCGCGTATTGACAAGGTGGGCCGAGTATGGTTGTACCGGTAGCGTCGAGGAAATCGGCATGTTTCCGTGTTCGGCCGCTCCATTGAAGTCGCTGTTTACAAAAAGGGAAATGCGAACTCGAATAGGGCGACCTACATGCGTAAATTCGTTGGTCATCTTCTTTGCTCATGCATCATGCATGACATGACGCCACATCATGGGCCAGAAAGGGTAGACATGACAATCCCTCCCTGCAACGTGTTCGCAAGGTGCATGCCGGACACGTTTGCCGCCTTGCAGGACAGGAGGCAGGAAAAATTTCCCTGAACCTGGTCAACGGGGGAAGCAAAAACCATCCCGCCAAACAACTTCAGAAACAATTCCAAAGAAGGATACATCATGCGCAGAAAAAACGATCTCATCACCGACAGGCAGCACATCAAGTCCATCCTCGAGAAGAACCAGATTCTCCACATGGGTCTCGTGGACGGCGACGAGCCCTACGTGCTCCCCATGAACTACGGTCTCTTCATGGACGGCGACAAGTGCGTCTTCTACTTCCATTCCTCCAAAGAAGGCCGCAAGCTCGACATCCTGGCCAGAAACCCCAAGGTCTGTCTCGAGACCTCGCACCTGCGTCCCAAGCCCCTGGGCCAGGAAAACACCCATGGCCAGAGCTACCAGTGCGTCATTGCCACCGGCAAGGTGGCCATGGTGGATGATGTGAACGAGAAGATCGCCGCCATCAACCTGCTCCGCGCCCATGCCGGCAAGCCCGAGCGCCAGACCACGCCCGAACACGCCAACAAGGTGTGCATCTTCAAGGTCGAGGCAGACTCCCTCGTCTGCAAGGAGCGCTAGGCTTTTCTTGTCCGGGCATCCAGACCCGGTCTGGCCAAAGAGGCCGTACAAAGGCAAACAGGGTCCCCGAAAGGCAGTACTGCCCGGGGGCTTTTTTGCGGCCATCCCGAGCATTCCCCGAAATGCGTCCCAGCCCCTTGCACTCCATCGCGTCAAGGCGATAGTGAAGAAGCGTATCCGTTCAGGGGGTGGCCGGAGCCAGCTCCAATTTTGGTTCTTTCAACACTTTTACGGGAGCCCTGATTTCGGGATCTGGGAGGGTGCAGTCAGCGGGTGAAGAAGACACGCTTTTTGTCAGCCCTGTCCTTATGCATCCGGTACTTGGTCATGCCGACAAAACCTGCTATT
>CAZWOT010000144.1:0-6335 GCA_964635595.1 uncultured Desulfovibrio sp. | reverse complement strand
CGTCGCACATGATGATGCAGGGGACGTGGAACTCCTCGATGATGCGCGTGGCCACGATGCCGATGATGCCCGGGTGCCACTGCTTGCCGTAGAGCACGAGGCCGCATCTGCCGCTTGCCTCCAGGTGGGCCAGCGCCTGTTCGCGGGCTTCTTCAAGGATGCGCCGCTCGGTCTCGCGGCGGGTCTCGTTGTATTCGTTGAGCTCGCCGGCAAGGCGCATGGCCTCGCCGTAGTCGTTCGAGCGCAGAAGGTTCAGGGCCACGCGGGCATGGCGCATGCGGCCGGCCGCGTTGATGCGCGGGGCCAGCTTGAAGCTCACCTGGGTGGCCGAGATGGGCGCGTTGACAAGCATCTGCGAGACGGTCTTCAAGGCCGCGATGCCAGGACGTTTCGGGCGCTCGAGGTGCTTGAGGCCCGCGCGCACGAGGATGCGGTTCTGGCCCTCGAGACGCATGACGTCGGCAAGGGTGCCGAGCGCCACGAGGTCGAGCACCTTGTCCATCTTGAAGTTCTTGCCAGTGGCCTCCCGAAGCCTCCCGTTCACCGCGGCCATGAGGAAAAAGGCCACGCCCACGCCCGCAAGGTACGGACAGGGAACGAGGTTGGGATCGCACATGCGCGGGTTGAAGAAGCAGGTCGCGGGCGGCAGCGGGTCCGGTGGCAGGTGGTGGTCGGAGATCACCACGTCCATGCCGAGCTCGCGGGCGCGCTGGATGGCCTTCACGTCCGAGATGCCCGAGTCCACGGAGAGGAGCACCTCGACGCCGCGCGCGGCGAGCTTCTCGATGTAGCCCGCATTGATGCCGTAGCCTTCCTCGTGGCGGTCGGGGATGTGCCAGCCCACGTGGAAGCCGTGGAACTGGAGGACGTCCAGCACGAGCGCCGTGGACGTGGTGCCGTCCACGTCGTAGTCGCCCCAGACGACGAGCTTTCTGCCGTCGAGGAGGGCGCGCGCGAGAAAGTCCGCGGCCTCGGGGACCTGCGGCCAGAGGTTCGGGTTGACGAGGCGGTTGAGGCCCGCGTCGAGGTAGGCGTCTATCCGCTCTTCCTCGACGAGATTGCGCCGCCACAAAATGTCCTGCAAAAACGGGGTGATATGAAGTCTTTCGGCCACCTCACGAGAGGGCCTGGGCCCAGTGCCCGGTTTCAAGTTCCAGATTGCCATTGAAAGTGTCCAGTAGTCTCGGGTGCATGTGTCGTTTCGTCCAAAGCGTATATGCCGACATGAGCCTGTACGCAAAAATTCCGTATCTGGGGGACGCGCTGCCAGGATGCGCTGCATCCCCCGTGATTTTGCCCCTTGCCCCGAAGTCTCCAATGCCGCCGAGCAGGAAGGCTGGCGGCCTCGAACACTACTGGCCCCTTTTCGCGGCGCCCTCGGCCATGTCCGCGAGGATGGCCCTTGCCACGGCAGCCGGATCCTCGGCGCGAAGAAGGGGACGCCCCACGACAAGATAGTCCGCGCCGTTGGCCACGGCCCCGGCGGGCGTGGCCACGCGCGACTGGTCGTCGAGGGAGGCGCCCGCTGGACGGATGCCCGGGCAGAGGAGGCTCAGGCCCGTGGCCTTCTTGAGGGCGGCCGCCTCGGTGCCGGAGCACACGACCCCGTCAAGCCCCCACGTGCCCGCAAGACCTGCCAGTTCCCTGGCAAAGTCGGCCGGGTCCTTGGCAATTCCCGGCATCTCGCCCTTGCCGAAGCTCGTCAGCACCGTCACCCCGTAGATCAGCGGGCGCTCCTCGAACTCGGAAGCTGCCTGCATGGCGGCCCTGCACATGGCCTCGCCGCCCTGCACGTGGATGGTGAGCAGCCTGACCTTGAGGCTCGCTGCCGAGCGCACGGCCGAGGCCACGGTATTGGGGATGTCGTGGTATTTCAGGTCGAGAAAGACGTTGTAGCCCATGGCCTGAAGCTCGGCCACGAGGGACTGCCCGTGGGCCACGAAGGCCTGGAGGCCTATCTTGCACCAGGAAAGCGTGCCCGCGAGGCGGCGTGCCTTGCCGAGAATGTCCTCGCGGCCTGCAAGGTCGAGGGCGACTATGAGTTCTGCCATGGCTTTGGGGTGTCCTTTGTGTGCGCGTTTTCAGGAAAGGAAGCCGTCGAGGAGGGACTTGTGCAGGGGCGTTTTCATGGTGGCGGCAAGGTAGAGGGCGCGCAGATGATCGCAGGCCCTGTCCAGATCGTCGTTGACGAGCACGTGGTCGAACCAGCGCCCCCCGGCGATTTCGCCGCGGGCGTTGGCAAGGCGCCTTGCGATGACGTCTTCGGAATCTGTGCCGCGGCTTCTCAGGCGCCGTTCGAGCTCCTCCAGGGAGGGCGGCAGGATGAAGACGAGGCAGGCATTGGCGAGGCTCAGCTTGAGCTGGGCGGCACCCTGCACGTCCACGTCCAGCAGGACGTCGCGGCCCTTTTCGAGGATGTCGCGCAAGGGGGCCAGGGGGGTGCCGTAGAAGTTGCCGTGCACCTCGGCCCACTCGGCGAAGCCGCCGGCGTCGCGGGTGCGGCGAAACTCGTCCACGGTGAGGAAATGGTAGTCGCGGCCGTCTTCCTCGCCCGCGCGCGGGGCCCTGGTGGTGCAGGAAATGGAGTAGCCGAAGTCCGGGAACTCCTCCAGAAGGCGCTTCACGAGGGTCGTCTTGCCGGCCCCGGAGGGGGCGCTCAGCACAAATGCCGTTCCAAGTCGCATGGGATTGTCCGTCTTGTGATGGTTCGGGATGGCAGGTTGCGAGGGTGTCCCAAGATGGCGGTCCGCAGGCCCATGGCCGGGACAGGCCGTCGGGCTGGCGGGGCTATTCCAGGTTCTGCGCCTGCTCGCGGCACTTCTCGAGCTCGTTCTTGTAGTCGACGACAAGCCGCGAGAGCTGCACGTCCGGAACCTTGTTGCCGCAGGTGGTGATTTCGCGAAAGCACTCCTGCAGGGTGAAGTCGAGCCTGCGGCCCACGTCGGCGTCCGAGGCAAAGAGCTCGCGCATGCGCTCGAGATGGGTGGTGAGCCTCGTGAGTTCCTCGGTGACGTCCAGGCGGTCGAGAAGAATCACGGCCTCCTGAAGGAAGCGGCTCTCGACAAGCTCTCCGAGGGAATGGCGGGCCAGTTCCTCGGCCAGGCGATCGCGCAGGTTCTGCGCGCGTTCTTCCTTGATGGCGGGCGCCCGCTCGCGCAGAAGATCCGTCCACTGCTCGAGGCGCAGTACCCTTGCAAGCAGATCGTGCCCAAGGGCCTCTCCCTCGCTCTCGCGCGATTCGTTCCAGTCCTCGAGGGCCAGAAGAAGCCCCTTTTCCAGCATGAGCACCACGTCCTCGTCCACGTCCTCGGCAGAGGCGTTCCAGAGCTCGGGAATCTGGAGCAGGGCGTTGTAGTCCGGGACGAAGGTTTCTCCGCGCTCGCCTGCCAGGCGCTCGAGGGCCCCCAGCATGTGCCTGGCCGCGGGAGCATTGAAATGCTGGTCGAGGTCGTCGGAGAGAAACTGCAGGGAGAGGGAGATGTCCACGCGCCCGCGCGAGGCGTGCTTGTGGACCAGCTTCTCGAAGCGGTTTTCCAGATTGGCCACCGCGGGCGGCAGGTTCCACTTGAGATCAAGGCGCTTGCCGTTGACGCTGCGGATCTCCCACTGCTGGGTGAGCACCTCGTTTTCCATGATGAAGCGGCCGAAGCCCGTCATGCTTCTCACTGTCGTTGTCCGTCCCGAAGAAAAAAGGCTTTGGACATCCTGCACCTCCTCCGAGGAAAGGGCGATCCGAAGGAATGTATCTCCAGGAGACGTGTCCATGAGGACGCCCATGAGGACGCCCATGAGGACGCAGAAGATGCCCGTGAATGTCGGGCCCGAATGGGCCTTTTCGACAAGGGGGATTGGCGAGAGTTGGTCAATCAGCCTACCGAAAGGACAGGCCATTATCAAGCCGCGGATCGTTTTTCGCGAAACATGCGGACATGCGCGTTCTGTGCCCTGGCGTTCTTCTTTTCTTGAAAGCCCGGACCTGCTACTCTTGGGGCCGTTCAAGATACCTGGAAAAGAGCTACCCAAAGGGGCTTTTGACGATCGAAACGCGGGCGGACAACCAGGTGCCGCCCGCTGCGAAAGGCGTGGAAGCTGCCATGAACAAGGACAGGAACAAAGGTGCTGGCCCCGAAGTTCTGCAAAGACGGGTGGCCATGGTGATGGGGCGCGAGGAATGCGATCTCGTGCTCGAGAACGTCCAGGTGGTGGACGTGTTCGGCCGCGAGGTCCTGCCCGACCGGGTCGTGCTCGTCGGCGACGGCGTCGTGCTTGCCGTCCTGAAATCTTCCGAGGCAGGGGAGGTTCGGGCAAGGGAGCGCGTCGACTGCCAGGGCAGGTTTCTTGCCCCGGGGCTCATGGACGCGCACGTGCACATCGAGTCCACGCTTTTGACGCCGCCGTCCTTTGCGAGGGCCGTGCTTCCCTGCGGGACAACGCGCGTGGTCGCAGACCCCCACGAGATAGCCAACGTGTGCGGGGCCGCCGGCATCCGCTACATGCTCGAGGCAAGCCGCGATCTTCCCGTGCGCGTGCACGTGGCGCTTCCCTCCTGCGTGCCCTGCACGCCCTTCGAGGATGCCGGAGCCGTGCTCGACGCATCCTCCCTCGAGGAGTTCTGGAAGGAGGAGCGGGTCTGTTCCCTTGGCGAGGTCATGAACTATCCGGGCCTCCTGCAGGGGGACGAGGACCTGCTTGCCAAGATCGCCGCGGCCAGGGCAGTCGGCCGCATGGTGGACGGTCACTGTCCGGGGCTTGCCGGCAGGGAGCTGCAGGCCTACTGGTCCGCGGGCGTCGGCAACGACCACGAGGAGCTCGATCCGGAACTTGTGCGCGAGCACGTGCGCGCAGGCGCCTACGTCTTTGTCCGCGAGGGCTCGGCCGCAAAAAGCCTCTCGTCCGTCCTGCCGGCCGTGACGGCCCAAAACGCCCACCGGTTCTGCGTGTGCACGGACGACCTCCACGCCGAGGACATCTTGAAGAGAGGCCACATCAACGCCATTTTGGCCAGGGCCGTCTCCCTTGGCCTCGATGCGCCCACGGCCGTGTCCATGGCCACCATCAACACCGCCCTCTGCTTCGGCTTTGAAAACTGCGGCGCCGTGGCCCCGGGGTACGAGGCGGATCTCGTGCTCTTCGAGGATCTCGTTTCCTTCAGGCCCGCCAGGGTGTGGTGCCAGGGCAGGCTCGCGGCCGAAAACGGCCGCGTCCTTGCAGGGAGCGGGCAGCCGACGAGATCAAGGGGCGTCCTCGACGCCGTGACGAACACCGTGCACGTGGGCAAGCTCGATTTGGCCGGCCTGAAGCTGCACGTGCCCTCGGGGAAGGCCCGCGTCATGGGGCTTTTGCCCCACAATCTCTGCACGGTGGCGAAAGTTTTGTCCGTTGAGGTGGACGAGGAGGGCCTTTTCGACGCCGGGAAAAATCCCGGCCTTTGCAAGATAGCCGTCTTCGAGCGCCACAGGGCCCTTGGCCTCGTGGGCCTCGGCATTCTCGAGGGCTACGCGAAACAGGGCCGGCTTCTGGGCGGCGCGCTCGCAACAAGCATCTCCCACGACAGCCACAACATCGTGGCCGCGGGCAGCTCGGACGAGGACATTCTTCTGGCCGTGCAAACCGTGGCCGAGGGCGGCGGGGGCATAGCCATCGTGCGCGGCGGCAAATGCGGGGCATTTTTGCCCCTGCCGGTGGCGGGGCTCATGAGCGAGGCCGGGGCCGAGGACATCGCCCGCGACTTTGGAGCCATCGAGGAGGCGGCCAGGGGCTTTGCCGTAAGCTCAGGCATCGATCCGGTCATGACGTTGAGCTTCATGGCCCTTTGCGTCATTCCCGAAATCCGGGTGCACACCCGCGGGCTCTTTGACGTGACCACCTTTTCCTTTGTTTCCGTGGATGCAGGAGGAGAACAGCAATGGCAGACCTGAAAAACGGCATGAGCGCGACCATCGAGGTTGCGGTCGACAAGGAAAATTGCGCGGCAACGGTGGGCAGCGGCTCTCTCGAGGTCTTTGCCACGCCCATGCTGGTGGCGGCCATGGAAAAGGCTGCCTGCATGGCCATCAAGGATGGGCTTGAGGGCGACGAGACGAGCGTCGGCACGCTCGTGAACGTCCAGCACCTGGCTCCCACGCCCATTGGCGGCAAGGTCACGGTCTCGGCCACCCTCGTGAAGGTCGAGGGCAGGGCGCTTTCCTTTGAAGTTGAAGCCCGGGACGCCAAGGGGCAGGTGGGCAAGGGCACGCACGATCGTTTCGTCGTGAACGCCGGCCGCTTCATGGAGAAGGCCAAAACGCGTACATAACGGGCAATTTTCCCGTTTTGCTGCGTTTTTGACCAGAAAA
>CAZWOT010000143.1:0-6341 GCA_964635595.1 uncultured Desulfovibrio sp. | reverse complement strand
GCTCGAGGAGGTGGCGCCCGAACGGTGGCGCCCGAACGGTGGCGCCCGAACGGTGCCGTCCGAAACAGCGTCGCCCGAGGGGTCTTGCCCTGGACGCCCGTGTCAGGACCGGCGGTCCTTCAGGCGTTCCTCGAGGGCCTGGATCTTCGTGTTCGGCGGAAGCTCGAGCTTCATCTGCGCTTCGGAGAAGGTGTCGTCGCCCAATATCTCGGACTTGCGCACGATGAGCACGGCCTTCTCGCCGCGCATGTTGCGAAGATCGATGCGTTGTATCGCGCCCTCGTCGTTTCGGGCAAGGGCCATGGTCCACTCGTCGTTTCGCCAGGACCGGATCAGGCCCTCGTTGTCCAGGGTCAGGAAGCCGAGGACGCCCCCGGCAAGCTCGTACTCGAAGCCGCCCTTGACGGCCCCGATGCCGCCGTGGGTCGTGCCGAAGACCTCGGCGTTCCAGTCGTGCAGAAGCGCCGCGAGCTTCGGCAGGTCGAAGGGCAGGGGCACGCCGACCTTGAGGAGCGGCGAGGTTGCGCCCTGATGGAAGAAGGCGGCCTGGTCCATGGGCAGGTAGATGAGAAAGTGTTCGTCCTTTTGCGAGACCATGGCGATGGTCGCGCCCACGCCCGCACGCACGTCGAGACGCAGTTCCTTCGTGCCGTTGCCCCAGAAAAGGGCCGTCACGCGCCTGGTGTTGCCCTCGGTCCCGAAACGCAGGGAGATGTCGTCCCGGAAGGCCACGTTCAAGGATGCGTCGGCCTTGACCTGGTACATGAGCCAGGCGTTTTCGGCCAGAACCTCGTCCGCCTCGTCGAGCGGCCCCCTGGTCTTTGCGCCGCAGGCGGAGAGAAGCAGGGCAAACGCCAGCACGAACGCAAGCATGGCCCTTTGGGGTGCAGGGCTCCCGTGGCTCCGGGGGAGGAGAGCAGGAGCGGGAATGCGGCTGGGGCGAGCGTTTGGCATGGCTGGTCTATTGGCGGTTCAGGGCGTCGAGCTTCGTGCGGATGTTGTCGGCCTTCTCGTCGCCCTTGGCATCGGCGGTCTTCAGGGCCTTCCTGTAGGCGTTTCTTGCCTCGCCCTTCTGCCCGCGGGCAAGGGCGATGTCGCCGTAGTGCTCCCAGATTTCCGCGTCGTCGGACGAATCGAGCCGCACGGCGTCGTTGATGAGCTTCCAGGCGAGTTCGAGATCGCCTGCGCGAAAATGCGCCCAGGCGAGGCTGTCGAGGATGAAGTACTGCTCCGGGGCCAGCGCGTTTGCGCGCTCGAGCAGGGTGATGGCCCTCTTCACGTCGGTATTGGAGTCGGCCAGCGTGTAGCCCACGTAGTTGAGGGCGAGGAAGTTGGAACTGTCCTTCTCGATGATGCCTTCCATGATGGAGAAGGCTTCCTCGTGCTGGCCGTCCTCGGCAAGAAGCGAGCCCAGAAGGAAGGCGAGCTCCGTGGACTCCGGGTAGTCGGCAACGCCTTCCCTGGCCCTTTGCACGGCCTCGTCCTTCTTTCCCATGCCGACGAGGATGCGGGCCTCGAGAGCGACGAAATCGGGTGCTGCGGGGAAGTTCTCCCCGGCCAGCCGTGCCGTCTCGAGAGCCTGGTCCCATTCCTTGGCCTGGGCCTGCAGCTGGGCTCTTGTCAAAAGCTTCCTCTGGCCGAACTCGCCGTTGGTCGCCAGGCGATCGAGCCAGGCGAGGGCCGCGGGCAGATCGCGCCGCTGCTCGTAGGTGAGCTCGGCAAGGAAGAGATAGACCTCGCCCGGCACGCTTGGCCTTGCCGCCATCTCCTTCAGGATGCGCTCGGCCTGCAGGTAGTGGCGGGCCTCGGTGAAGAGGGAGGCCGCGAGAATCTGGAAGCCGGAGTCGTCCTTCGGACCCTTCTCGTAGTAGGAGAGGGCGCGCGTGGGCTGGTTGAGCTTGAGCGAGATGTTGACAAGGCGAAGGAGCACATCCTTGGGGGGCACGGGGCCCTCGAGGAGCTTCTCGTAGGCGCTTCTTGCCTCGCGAAGATCGCCCGTGCGCTCGCACAAAAAGGCCTGCAGGGAGAGCGCGTCGGCAAAGTCCGGCAGCTGCTTCACGGCCAGGCGCACGTGCTTCAGGGCTTCCTCGTCCTCGCCCAGGTTGGCCAGGGCGCGGGCGTGGTAGTACTCGACAAAGCCCGAGCGCTCGAACTTGCGTATGCCCTCGAAGGTCGCGATGGCTTCCCTGGCCCTCTTCTGCTTGAAATAGAGAATGCCCTTCTGCATGAGCGCCTCGGGGTCCTCCGGAAAGCGTTGCAGATAGCCGTCGAGAACGGCCATGGCCTCGTCGTTGAAGTTGTGGTTCGCGAGGGCCTCGGCGTAGAGCAGGTTCAGATGCACGTTGTCCGGGTGGCAGGACACGGCCGAGCGCAGGAAGGGTATGGCGTTGACGCTCTTGCGTTCCATGAACCAGATGCCGGCCTCGAGCCACTGCCCCGTGGGCATGGCCCATTCGCCGCGTCCCTTGGCGAGGATGTCCGCGGCCGCCACCGCGGCCCCCTCGTCCTCGCTGCTCAGGGCCTGCATGAGAATGAGGTAGGCGGCCGAGATTTCCGCCGACTCGCTTAAAGCAGTCTCGTTCGGGCGAACAGGGACACTTGAGTCCGTGCCGTTTTCCTCCACGGCGCGCACGATGTGCGCTCCGTTCTCGGCGGGGCCCGTCGAGGTCTGGTCAGGCGCGCCGGCGGACGTGCCGCCGGCCTCGTCATGGCGCACAGAGCAGCCGCTGCAGGCAGTCAGAAGGGCGACCTGGCCAAGGCACAAAAGCCCCGCGAGCAGGAGGGTGGTGAGGGAAGAGAGGTATCGCAAGGTGTGGAAACGGGCAGAAACGGGGCCCGATGTTGTCGGCATGGGTGCTTGGGGGACGGGCCCTGTCCCCGAAGGTTGGGGCAGGGCCGGTCAAAAGGGGATGAGGCTCAAAAGATTGGCGCTCGAACGGACGGATATTACGGGCGGAGCCAGACGTCGGAAAAGTCCTTGATGTCGGCCGAGAGGTGCTGCTTTATCTTCTCCAGCAGGCGGATTTCCAGCTGGCGCACGCGTTCGCGGGTGATGTTGTAGCGCTCGCCGATTTCCCTGAGGGTCTCGGGGGAATCGGTGAAGAGCCTGTTCTCGAGGATGTAGAGTTCCTTGTCGGAGAGCCTGGGGAGAAGGGTCTTGAGCTTCTCGTGCAGCATCTCGGAGATTTCCGAGTTGGCGATGCTCTCCTCCACGCCGGGGTCGAGGGCCGGCAGAAAGTCGATGCGCGAGGCCGAGTCGCTCTCGTCGCCCACGGGGACGTTGAGGGAGACGTCGGCCGAGGAGAGGCGCTGTTCCATCTCGCGGATGTCGTGGGTGCTCACGCCCAGGTGCTTCGAGAGCATTTCCGCATCAGGGTTGAAGCCCTGGGCAATGAGCTTCTGACGCTCGCGGTTCAGGTTGAAGAAGAGCTTGCGCTGGACCTGGGTCGTCCCGATCTTCACCATGCGGAAGTTGTCCATGATGAACTTGAGGATGTAGGCCTTGATCCAGAAGCTCGAGTAGTAGGAAAACTTGATGCCCTTGTCCGGGTCGAACTTGTAGAGGGCGTGAAGGAGTCCCACGTTGCCCTCCTGGACGAGATCGAGCACGTTCTGCATCCAGCGGCGCTGGAAGTCCATGGCGATCTTGACGACCAGACGCAGGTGCGAGGAAACGAGCTTGAAGGCCGCGTCCTTGTCCTGGGTGTCGCGGAAGCGCACGGCCAGATCGTGCTCCTCGTCGGGCTTGAGCAGGGGGAAGCGGCACACCTCGCGCACGTAGAGCTGGAGGTTGTCGCGCACCTGCGGCAGGCGCGAGTCCGCGGGAACGGGCAGGTCGGATCCGCTTTTGGGCCGCTCTCCCAGGTACTTCACCCCGTCGTCTTCCCCGTCCTCCTCGCTCTCGCTCTCGAGATCGAGTTCTTCGCGCTCGAGGTCGTCCAGGTCGCCTTCCAGATCGCCCTCGAGTTCGGAAGCGTCTTCGGGCTGGAGGATGTCCATGTCGAGCTCGTCGGAATCGTCCTCGGGCTGGAGGATGTCCATGTCGAGCTCGTCGGAATCGTCTTCCCGGGAGTCGAGCTCGTCCCTGTCCTCGGCGGCCAGGGCGCCGAGGTTCGACCTGCCCCCGGAGCCTGTCTTCCTGCCCCGGGAGGAAACCGCCCGAGCAGCCCCTGCGCCCCGAGCAGCCTTTCCAGCTGTCCTTTTGCCGGGCTTTTTCACGGTTTCGGCAGCGGGCTCTTCCGGCATGAGCACGTCGGGCGTGACGCTTTTGGGCCTGTCCGCCTTCTTCGTGGCCGTCAACGCGGCTTCGCCGTTCTTTTTCGATGCTTGCGCCATTGCTGCTCCGTGAAAAGGAAGCTCAAAACCCTTGAAGCAGGGAAGGATATGGTCGTGTTTTCGGGGGTTTCCGCAAATTTTGTGCTTGAGGTGCAAAATGCGGGAAGCCTTCGGCCGCAAAATGCCAATATATCCACAAGCGCCCAGGTTCGCAATGAGTGGCGGCAGGGTCGTCAGGCCGCTTCTCCGCCATGCCCGGGCGTCGCAACATGGCGTCATGTCCTGCAAAATCACGCCCTTGCCAAGGCCCGGCCGAGCCTTTCCCTGCGTTCGCCTGCAAACGCCGCCCAATATTGCCTTTTTCGCCGAACTCGACTACATGGATATAAATATCTGGATATCTTGATACACACAGGGGAACCCAAACATGGCTACCACGCGTCTCGACACGCTTCTCTCGCTCCCAAGGACCCTGCTTTTCGACGGCGGCATGGGCACCATGCTGCAGGCCAGGGGTCTGCCTCCGGGCATGTCGCCGGAGAAGTTCTGCCTCGAGAACCCCGAGATCTTGCTGGAGGTCCACAAGGCCTACATCAGTGCCGGCGCGGACATCATCATCTCCAACACCTTCGGCGCAAGCCCCTTCAAGCTCGACCCGTCCCTGGATGTCGTGGCCGCCAACCGCGAGCTTGCGGCCATAGCCCGCAAGGCCGCCGACGAGGCGGGGCGTACCGTGTGCGTGGCAGGCGACGTGGGCCCCTCGGGCCATTTCACGAAGCCTTTGGGGGACCTGACCCCGGAGGAGCTCATGGAGGGCCTTGCCCGCCAGATTTGCGGACTTGCCGCCGGCGGGTGCGATTTCGTCTTCTTCGAGACCCAGTTCGACGTGACCGAGGCCAGACTGGGCGTGGCCGCGGCCAGACGCGCCTGCGATCTCCCGGTCTTCGTGTCCATGACCTTCGAGGACGCGACCTCGCTCACGGGCTCGACGCCGGAGATTTTCGCCGAGACCATGCAGAACATGGGCGTGGCCGCGCTTGGCACCAACTGCAGCATGGGCCCCGAGGCCATGGGCGACATCGTGGCGCGGCTCATCAGAGTCTCCTCGGTCCCCGTCTTCGCCGAGCCCAACGCGGGGCTTCCCATCCTGCGCGACGGCGCCACCGTCTTTCCCCTGGAGCCAAGACCCTTTGCGGAGCTCACCGCACCCTTTGCGGGGTACGGCGCGCGCATCCTCGGCGGTTGCTGCGGGACCACGCCGGACCACATCGCGGCCCTGAAAGAGGCTCTGGAGAGCAGCGCCCATGCCAAAAATCCCGTGGAGCGGGCGTCCTCTTCCGGCATCGTGCTCACTTCCCGTCAGGAAATGGTGCGCATTTCCGTGGACGAGCCCTTTGCCATCATCGGCGAGCGCATCAATCCCACCGGCAAGAAGCAGCTCACGGCCGAGTTTCAGCAGGGGGTCTTTGCCACGGCCATGGATTTTGCCGACGAGCAGGTGCGCAGCGGAGCCAAAATCCTCGACGTGAACGTGGGCGCCCACATGGTGGACCAAAAGGTCCTGCTTCCGAAGCTCGTTTCCGAGCTCACCTCCAGGCACACCATTCCCCTGTGCCTCGACTCCTCCGACGACGAGGCCCTGCTCGCCGCCATGCCTTGGTGTCCGGCCTCCTCGCTCGTCAATTCCATCAACGGCGCGAAGGGGCGCATGGAGCTTCTGGGCACGGCCTGCCGAAACTTCGGCATGCCCTTCATCCTGCTTCCCATGCGCGACGCGAAGCTCCCCGTGAAGGCCACGGAGCGCATCGAGATCCTGGAGGGCCTCATCAGCGAGGCCGAACGCCTCGGCATCCCGAGACGCCTGATGATCGTGGATGTTCTGGCACTTGCCATCTCCTCCAAGATCGAGGGGGCCGTCGAGTGCCTGAAGCTTCTCGACTGGTGCAGGGAAAACGGATTCCCCACGACCATAGGCCTTTCCAACATTTCCTTCGGCCTGCCGGCAAGGGAACTTGTGAACTCGGGCTTCCTCGTCATGGCCGCAGGCAGGGGCCTCACCTCCTGCA
>CAZWOT010000142.1:0-6402 GCA_964635595.1 uncultured Desulfovibrio sp. | reverse complement strand
TCGCCGTGCACCACGTGAGCCACTATCTCACCGAACTTGCCCAATTGCTGCACAGCTATTACAACAGGCACACCATTCTCGCGAAGGACGACGAGAAGACCACGCTCGCCCGCCTGGCGCTCCTGCGGGCCGTGGCCAGAGTGCTGGCAAACGGTCTCGACCTGCTCGGGGTGAGCGCGCCGGAGCGCATGTAGGCCCCCTGTCCGGGCACGGAGGGAAAGATGGTACTGGAGATGCAGCCTGCCGGCCGCGGCGTCAAATCCCGGGGAGGAAGGGTCTTCAGCCCGCGCCTCACTCCCGCGACCCTGACGCTTGTGGGCGTCGGCGTCGTGCTCGTGCTTGCCTGGTGCTTCTACATGGGCTTCATGATTGGCCGCGGCCAGAATCCCGAGGAGCATCTGCAGAAAATGGCGGCCGTCTGGCAGGGCGGGGATCGCAGCGCCGCGGTTGCCGAGAACGGGAACGAGCCCCCGGCGCAAGGGACCGAAGGCGATCAGGCAGGCCAGGCCGCCGGGACGCCCGCACAGGGCGCAGCACCGGCGCAAGGGGCCGCCCAGACCCAGCCCGGCCCGACTCCCGGCGCCGTTCCGGGCTACCCCACCTTCGCGAGCAGCCAGCCGGCCTCCCAGGCCTCCCAGGCTCCCGCCCAGGCAGCCCAAACCGCCCAGCCAAACAAGGCCCCCGGCACCCGCACCTACGTGTACCGCATGGCCACCGTGCGCAGCCAGGAAGACGCCCGCAAGGAGCAGGAACGCTACGAGAACAAGGGCTTTCGCGTGCGCATCGTGAAGTCCGGCAGCTCCTGGGTGCTGCACCACGAGTTCACGGGCACCGGCGAGGACGAGAAGGCCTTCCTGCAGGCCGTGAAGAGCGCGGGCCTCGGCCAGCCCCTGCGGGTTTCCCGCAAGTAGCGGGGCCTTTTTCGTCCGGAAAAGGATCGGGCACGACGCCGGGAACGCAGGACAAGGGGCACAAGGGGTCGACGAACGCATGACGACCATTCTCGCCGCCCTCGGGCGCACCAGCCTTCGGGCTCTCGACTTTCTGGGCTCCGTGGCCATCTTTCTCGCCCGCGGCTTCGCCCAGATGTTCACGTCCACGCGGATCTTCTCGCGCACCCTGCGCCAGCTCCACGTCATAGGCTCCCAGTCGCTCTTCCTCATCACCCTCATCTCGCTCTTCTGCGGCATGGTGCTGGGGCTGCAGGGCTACTACACCCTCATCAAGTTCGGCTCGGTGGGCTTTCTGGGCTCGGTGGTCTCGCTCTCGCTCATCCGCGAGCTCGGCCCCGTGCTCACGGCCATCATGCTCACCGGGCGCGCGGGCTCCAGCATGACCGCGGAAATCGGCGTCATGCGCATCAGCGACCAGATCGACGCCCTGGACGTCATGGACGTCAATTCCGTCTCCTACCTCGTCTCCCCGAGGCTTCTGGCCGCAATCATCTCGTTTCCGCTGCTCACGGCCGTCTTCGACGTGGTGGGCATTATCGGCGGATACCTGACCGGCGTTGCCCTGCTCGACATGAACCAGGGCGCCTACTTCTACCGCATCTCGTCCTCGGTCGACATGGCCGACATCGCCTGCGGCTTTTTGAAGGCCGTGGTCTTCGGGGTGCTCGTGACCACCGTGTGCTGCCACCAGGGCTACTACGCGGACAGGCGGCGCGACAGCGTGGGCCCCGAGGCCGTGGGCAACTCGACCACCTCGGCCGTGGTCATTTCCTGCGTGCTCATCCTGGCCGCGGACTACGTGCTCACCTCCTTCTTCCTGTAGGGAGAAGGGTGAACACGTCCTTTCGGGCACGCGGGGAAACGGGGAGCAGGGCACGGGAAACGCACAAAGAGGACAGCCATGGACAAGGCCGCAGAAGGACGCGAATCGCTTCGCTGGGACATCGACATACGGGGCCTCAAGGCGGGCTACGGGGACCACGTGGTGCTCGAGGACGTGACCGGCCTTTTGCCCCAGGGGGAGATTTCGGTCATTCTCGGCGGCTCGGGCTGCGGCAAGTCCACCCTCCTGCGCCAGATCATCGGGCTCTCGAGGCCCATGGCGGGCGAGCTGAAAATCGCCGGCCAGGACATCCTGCGCCTCGGGGCGCGGGACTTTCGCAGGCTGCGCCGCAACATGGGCGTGCTCTTCCAGGACGGGGCGCTCCTGGGCGCGCTCAGCGTGGCCGAGAACGTGACCCTGCCGCTCTCGGAGCATCTGCGTCTTTCCAGGGCCCAGCTTCGGGCCGAGGCTTTGCGCGTGCTCGAGCTCGTGGGCCTGGCCGACTTTGCCGACTACCACCCCAACGAGCTTTCCGGCGGCATGCGCAAGCGCGCGGGCCTTGCCCGCGCCATCGTGGCCGACCCGCGCATCCTGTTGTGCGACGAGCCCACCTCGGGCCTCGATCCCATCACGGCCGCGCGCATGGACGAGCTTCTGCTCTCCATGAAGGAGCGCTTCCCGCACATGACCATCGTGGTCGTGAGCCACGATCTGCAAAGCCTGTGGACCATTGCCGACCGGGTGCTCGTCATCCGCGACGGGCGCTCGCTCTTTTGCGGCACGCCGGACGAGATGCGCCGAAGCGAGGACCCGTACCTCGTGCGCTTCCTCGGCCGCGAGGCCGATCCCGAGGAGGAGCGGGGCGGCGGGGGCAATCCCGGCATGGCCCCGGAGGTGCGCAGGCTCCTCGACGCCTGGCTCGACGGCTAGGGCCCCCTTCGGCCGGAAACATCGGACGAAGCCGGCCCCGCAGCGGCCCGCACGGTGTACGAACAATGGCCTTGCATGCAAGGCCTTCGAGGCATATTCTCGCCAAACAACGTCATGTTTCGGGTTTCCCGCCAGGGGAAGCCCATTCTTGGAGAAACCAGCGGGACGGACAGGCAGCGGCCCCGGACCCCATTTCAGGACCAGACGAAACCTCCATGAACTCAACCCGAACCATTGCCGTGGGCTTTTTCGTGCTCGTGGGTCTTCTGTGCGTTGCCTACATGACCATCAAGCTCGGCAAGATGGAGCTCTTCTCGAACGAGGGCTTCGAGCTCAACGCCAGCTTCACCAACGTGTCCGGCCTGCGCGTGGGCGCGGACGTGGAGCTTGCCGGGGTGCCGGTGGGCAAGGTGTCCGCCATCCGCCTCGAGCGCACCGAGACCCACACCGCGGCCATCGTGACCCTGCGCTTCAACGAGGATCTGAAGCTGCCGGACGACACCATCGCGAGCGTGCGCACCTCGGGACTCATCGGCGACAAGTACATCGACGTGGCCCCGGGCGGCTCCATGGACATCCTCGGCGCCGGCGACACCATTTCCGACACCGAGCCGGCCGTCGATCTGGGCTCGCTCATCGGCAAGTACGCCTTCGGCGGAGTGAAGTAGATGGCAGGCCCTGCCGCCATGTTTTCGCATTTTGGGAACACGCGCGTCCGTTCGCTCGGCCAATCGACAGTCCTTGCGCGCGTTCTATCGGCATGTCCCATGAAACGCATCCTGGGGACCCTTGTTTTCCTGGGGCTTTTGCTTGCGGCCTTCGGGGGCGCCGAGGCGCAGGCACGGGCCGTCGACCCGGCCATGGCGAGGCAGACCCTCGAGAACTCGACCGACCGCATTCTCGGCATCCTGAGCAACCCCAACTACGTCAACCCGGTCACGCGCGCGCCCCTGCGCCGCCAGATCGAGGACGAGGTGTGGCACATCTTCGACTTTGGCGAGTTCTCGGCGCGCACCCTCGGCGAGAAGTGGCGCACGCTCGAGCCTGCCGATCGCGAGGCCTTCACCAACGCCTTTGCCGAGCTTCTCTTTTTCACCAACCTCTCCCATGTGGAGGGCTACGACGGCGAGAAGGTGCGCTATCTTGGCGAGCGCCGCTCGAAAAACGGCGAGCGGGTGGAAATCGCCACAGAAATCACCATGGACGGCGGCCGCGTCGTGCCCATTTCCTACCACATGCTCTGCAAGGAAGAGGCCGCGGGCGGCGCCTGGGTCGTCTACGACGTGCTCATCGAGGGCGTGAGCCTCGTCGGCAGCTACCGCGCCCAGTTCCGCGAGGAGCTGGCCCATGCCGGCATCGGCGAGCTCATCGAGAAAGTGCACAAGAAGGCTATGGAGGCTGAGTCCTGATGGCGCACGCACAATCCCCCACGAATTTCGGCCCGACGTCGGGCACGCGCCCGGACCGGACGGGCTTCGGCGAAAAGGAGCCCGGAGAAAAGTTTTCCGGCGGGGATCTCGGACCCCGCTTCACGTACTCCACGAAGAAGGACAGGGGGGCGAAAGGTCCCGTCTTGGGCATGGCCCTTGCGGGCCTCGGGCTTTTTGTCCTGGTTCTTGCGCTCATGGCGAACCCCGCCATGGCCGAGGAAGCCGGGACCGATGTCGGGACCAATGCCGGAAGCGGCAGCGGGGCCGTGACCGCAAGGCCCGTGGTGGCAAGGCCCCAGCCTGCCACCCATGCGCCCTCGGCCGTGTACGGTCAGGAGCAGGGCCAGGAGCTGCCCTCGGGCGGCATCGTGGTGCGCGAGAACAAAAGCCTCGACATGCAGGTGACCGACGAGCTCGACGACTACGACAACGAGCCATTGCAGAGCATTGCCGACCCCATCGAGGGCTGGAACCGCTTCTGGTTCGGCTTCAACGACATTTTCTTCCTCTACGTTGCGAAACCCGCCTACACGGCCTGGGAAACCATCACCCCGCACCAGCTGCGCGAGGGCCTGAGCAATTTCTGGCACAACCTGCTCTTCCCCATGCGCTTTGTGAACAACCTCCTCCAGTTCCGCTTCCTCGAGGCGGGCGTCGAGTTCGGGCGCTTCATCGTGAACTCCACTGCGGGCTTGGGCGGCTTTGCGGACGTGGCAAAGTACAAGAAGACCGTGGTCCCGGTGCATCCCGAGGGCGAGGACTTCGGCCAGACGCTCGGGCGCTGGGGCATAGGCCACGGCTTCTACATCGTGTGGCCCTTCATCGGCCCGAGCTCCGTGCGCGAGACCTTCGGCTGGGCCGGCGACTACTTCCTCTATCCGGGCTACGCCGCGGGCTTTGTCTGGGACGCTCCCTGGTACGCCATCTCCGGCATCCAGGTGGGCTTCTTCTTCAACGACCTGGACGACGTTCTGCCCGCCTACACGGCCCTGCGCGACGCGGCCGTGGACCCCTATATCATGATGCGCGAGGCCTGGGTGCGCCATCGCGCAAACCAGGTGGCCAGATAACGCATGAGCCTGATCTTCGACGCGCAGTCTTCCAGGGGCGGGGACACGCCCGAGCGGGAGTTCGGCGCGGCCATGGATGCCGTCATGGCCGCCAGCGCAGACGCTCCCGATGCGTCCGACGCTTCGAACGCTTCGAACGCTTCGAACGCTTCGGACGCGCTCGTGCTGGAGAATCTGGGCGTCCATTTCACGGACGACGACGGCCTGCCCCTGCCAGCGGTGCAGAACGTGTCCCTTGCCCTCAAAAAGGGGAGGGTCACCTGTCTTGTGGGCGAGTCCGGCTGCGGCAAGAGCCTGACGGCGAGAGCGTGCCTCGGGCTTGTGCCGCGGGGCGGCGCGCTTTCGGGAAGGGCCCTCTACGGCGGGCGCGACCTTCTCGCGCTCTCGGAAAGGGAGTGGCAGGGCCTGCGCGGGCGCGAGCTTGCCATGATCTTCCAGGAGCCCATGACGGCCCTGAACCCCGTCCTCAAGGTGGGCATGCAGGCGGCGGAGCCCCTGCGGTACCACAAGGGGCTCGGCAGGTGGGAGGCAAGAGAGCGCGTCATCGAGCTCTTCGAGGAGGTGGGCATCCCGTCCGCAGCCGAGCGCTTCGACCTCTATCCCCACGAGCTCTCGGGCGGCATGCGCCAGCGTGTCATGATCGCCATGAGCCTGTCCTGCGAGCCCACGGTGCTGTTCGCGGACGAGCCGACCACGGCCCTCGACGCCACCATCCAGGGGCAGATCCTGGCCATCCTGGACGAGGAGCGCAAACGGCGCGGCATGTCCGTGCTTCTCATCACCCACGATCTGGGCGTGGTGGCCCAGGTGGCGGACACCGTGGGTGTCATGTACGCGGGGCACCTGGTGGAATGGGGAAGCGTGGAGGATGTCCTGCGCTCGCCCTCCCACCCCTACACCCGCGGACTCATGGCCTGCGACCCGGCAAGCGCGTCAAGGGAGCTGGACCGGCTGAACACCATACCGGGAAGCGTGCCGACGCCGGGCTTCATGCCGAAGGGCTGTCCCTTCCATCCGCGCTGCCGCGAGGCCAACGATTTCTGCCGCAAGGCCATGCCCAGGGAGCGCGAAAGAAACGGCCACAGGGTGCTCTGCTGGCAGGCGTACGCTCCCGAAGAGACGAGCTGGACAAGGCGCGGGCGGGAGGCCCAGAAATAGGCCCAGGGCAGGGGGATCAGGGCCGACAGAGGGGGGGG
>CAZWOT010000141.1:0-6423 GCA_964635595.1 uncultured Desulfovibrio sp. | reverse complement strand
GAGGTGTTTCGACATTTCATCTCCTGACTATGAGGACATCTTCGGCTTCACCCAGGAGGAAGTGGACAAGATGCTGGCAGATGCCGGTTGCGAGGAAAAGCGGGACATCATCAGGGAATGGTATGACGGGTACCAATTTGGAGATCGTACGGACATGTACTGTCCATGGAGCATCACAAACTACCTGTATGATCTGCAAAAACGCCCCAGGGAACCGCAGGCCTACTGGGTCAGCACAAGCGGCAACGCGCTTGCCCGGGACTTTGCCAAACGCCTTCCCGATGAGGCAAACGTCTATGAAAACTTTGCCAATCTCCTGGGCGGTGATCCCATTGCGGTTACGCTCAACCCGTGCATGAACTACATCGATATCTTCACGGATGCGGACAACTTCTGGACACTGCTGTATCTTACCGGATATCTCACCATTGCCAGAGATCCCGATCTTTTTCAGGTCGACACAAGCTCCGAGGAAAGCCTCCTTGTCATTCCAAACAGGGAAGTACGTGAGGTCTTCCAGAAGGAACTGAAAGCACTGCTGAAGAACATTCTTCCCAAAAATCTGAGAACGGCCCTGTGCGATGCGATCTGGAAGCAGGACGCGGCGGAACTGGAGAAGTTGCTGACCGTCATGCTGGAAGGATGCAGCGTACATGACGCCAAAGAAGCCTGGTACCATGGCATGATGTACGGTATTCTGTTGCCGAAGAACGAGAGCACCGATTCCAACAGGGAATCTGGCCGCGGTCGCTACGATCTCCTCGTGCCGGACAAGCAGAACTTGCGCGCAGCGGTCCTTGAGTTCAAGCGCGCGGCTTCCGAGGGCGAGTTGGAAGCAGGTGTGCGGGAAGCCCTGACGCAGATAGAGGAGAAGAAGTACGATCAACGTCCCAGAAAGGAGGGGTATAAACGCATACTGCGGGCAGGCATTGCCTTCTTCGGGAAGTCGGTAAAGGTCGGCTTTGAAGAGGTACGTGTCTAGCTCTGTCAAACCTCGAATCGATGGAATTCCTGGGTCATGAGGTCGGACCTTGTCTCCCTCTTCAAGATCGACCCGCATCGCAGCCTGGAGGCATTCGATGCGCTCATGGGCGACTGGAAGGGGTTCCTGATATCGGACGACTACGCGCTGTTCCGCAGGTGGGATCCCAAGATGTGGCAAGCCTGCCTTGTGCACCTGATTCGTGCGGCCAAAAAGCACTCGGAGGATCACGACCCGGACATTGCAAGATGGGGCGCCCCCCTTCCCCGAGGGGAGGGCTCCTGCCTCCATCCTCAATTTACACACAGAATCTTACACTCCCCGCCAGTTGACGTGGTGGGCTCGTCGGGGTACCCCCTCCTTGTCGATGCGTTGGTACGTGTCGGCAGGGAGCCCACCACTGGAAAAAAGTGCAACGGATTGGGAACTCTTTATTTAAGGAACTGCCCGTAAATTACTGCTTCAAGCCGAAGTGGAATGACGCTCGACTCGAATAGGCTCTCAGCCCCTCCTTTCCCAATTAATTTACGGACAGTACCTTATTGCTTCTGTGCGCCCTCGTGCTCGCCCTTTCCATGGGCGCAGCCCAGGCCGCCGACAAGAAGGTCATCACCGTTGCCAGCGACTGCACCTAGCCGCCCATGGAGTACCTTGACGGCGACAAGAAGCCCACCGGCTTCTCCGTGGATCTCCTGACCGAGATGGAAAAGGTCATGGACGTCAAGTTCCAGATCCAGAACACGGCCTGGGACGGCATCTTCTCGGGCGTTGCCGCCGGCAAGTACGACATGGTTTCCTCGTCCGTGACCATCACCGAGGAGCGCAAGAAGGTCTATCTCTTCTCCGAACCCTACTACAACGTGGTGCAGGCCGTGGTCATGCCCAAGGACCAGACCATATCCTCTTTGGCCGACCTCAAGGGCAAGAAGGTGGGCGGCCAGATCGGCACCACCGGCATCTTCGTCATGGACAAGGCCAGGTCCGGCGCCGAGGTCAAGGAATACGAGGACGTGGGCCTCGCAATGGAAGACCTGCGCAACGGCCGCATCGACGCGGTCATCTGCGACAGCAACGTGGCCGCCTACTACGCCAACAAGAAGGAAGGCTTCGAGAACCTCTTCCACGTGGCCTTCCAGACCGAGGAAGTGGAGCACCTGGCCTTCTGCCTGAAGAAGGACAACGAGGAGCTCGTGAAGCTTCTGAACGAAGGCCTCGCCAAGGTGAAGGCAAACGGCAAGTACGACGAGGTGCTCGCCAAGTGGATGGGCGAATAGCCCGCTGCCTCGCCTGACGGGCAAGTCCGTCGGGGCGCCTTGAACATCACAGAGGGGCGGAAAAGGCTTCTCCCGAAGACGGGATGGCCTTTTCCGCCCCTCCCGTTTTGCGCTCGATGAACAGGGGTCCTGCGGAGACGAGCTCCGGGGGGCTCCGCGGGCAGGGCGGTTTCGTCAGAGGGCATGGCTTCCTCGCCCCTGAAGCGGCGCGTTCCGGCCAGACGCAAGCAGACTGGATCCAGCTCTCGCCGCTCTGCATGCCGGCGGCATGGAGCGGGAATTGCCCGGCTTCGCGAGCGGAGCGATCGCCCGCACCGCAGTGCCGAATCGGCCCCGATATTTCCGTTCGGCAGCTTTTGTTCAGGAGCTTTCGTTCAGTTGCCTGTGCCGTCCAGCTTCTTCAACTGGTCGCAACCCAGCTGAAAGCCGTTGCTGCAGGCCTCGCCATACCACTGCCTGGCCATCGAAGAATCTCTGGGGACACCAAGCCCATGGTGGTACATCACCCCCAGACCGGCTTGCGCCGAGCCGTTGCCCTGAAGGGCAGCCTTCTCGTACCAGAATTTGGCCTGCTGAAAATCTTGTGCGGTGCCATCTCCGCGAAGATAGATGGTCCCGAGGCTGCTTTGCGCCCTGGCAATGCCCTGTTTGGCAGCCTTTTCGAGCCAGAATTTTGCCTGTCCATAGTCCAGCTGCACGCCGTCGCCGCTTTCGTACATTTCGCCCAGAGCGGCTTGCGCTCTGGGATTGCCCTGAATGGCGGCCTTCTCGAACCACATTTTTGCCTGCCGGCTGTCCCGCTGGACGCCATAACCCTGCTGGTACAGGAGGCCCAGACCGGTCTGCCCCCTGTCGTTGTTCCTGGCGGCGGCCTTCTCGAACCAGAACTTTGCCTGCCGGTAGTCCTGCTGGACGCCATGACCCGAGAGGTACATGGACCCCAGACCGGCCTGCGCCCTGGCGTTGCCCTGTTCGGCGGCCTTTTCGTACCAGAATTTTGCCTGCCGGTAGTCCTGCTGCACACCCTCGCCATTCTCGTACAAGCCTCCAAGGTCGGCTTGCGCCCCGGCGTGGCCTTGAGCAGCGGCCTTCTCGAACCATGATCTTGCCTGCTGGAAGTCCTGGCGGACGCCGTTCCCGTAGAGATGCTGCAACCCCAGAGCGGTTTGTGCCCCGGCGTGGTTTTGGGTAGCGGCCATCTCGTACCAGAATCTTGCCTGCTGGAAGTCCTGGGGGACGCCACGCCCCAGGTCGTGCATCACCCCCAACGCATGCTGGGCCTCGGCGTGCTTTTGCATGGCGGCCTTCTCGAACCAGAACTTTGCCTGCTGATAGTCCTGCCGGACGCCCTGACCCGAGCGGTACATCCGGCCCAGGAGAAACTGCGCATCGGCATTGCCCTGCCCGGCGGCCTTCTCGATCCAGAAGTGTGCGAGCTGGTAGTCCTGTTGGGTACCAAGGCCCTCGTAGTACATCCGGCCTAGGAGAAGCTGCGCATCGACATTGCCCTGTCCGGCAGCCTTCTCGGCCCAGAATTGTGCGAACCGGTAGTCCTGCTGGACGCCAAGGCCCTTGTAGTACATTCCGCCCAGAACAAGCTGCGCAACGGCATTTCCCTGCCCGGCAGCCTTCTCGAGCCAGAATTGCGCAAGCTGGTAGTCCTGGCGGACACCCTGCCCGCCGAGGTACATCGAGCCAAGCATGGTCTGCGCCCAGGGGTGCCCCTGCTCGGCGGCCTTCTCGAACCAGTTCTTTGCCTGCTGGAGGTCCTGCCGGACGCCATCGCCAGAGAAGTACAGGCGTCCCAGCTGGCCCTGGGCCTCGGCATTGCCCAGCTCTGCCTCGTGCCTCAAGTCGTCGATGCTGCTGGCGGATGCGGCGCAGACACCGCCCAGCACCAGAACGCATAACGCAACAAGGGCGGTCAACTTTCGGGCAAGAACTCTCATCACGCATCTCCGAAAGAGAGTTTTGGCAGCCCGTTCACAATTTTTTGTGTTTTCAGGCTGACCGTTATCACGCTCAACAGCAGGTCGAGGATATAGCGGGGCTTGCCGTGCTCCGCCGACCAGTCGTTGGGGTCGTTGACAATGCCGCTGGCCGAATCTGTCCTGATCTGGTAGCGCTCCATGATCCAGTCGATGGCCGAGCGGCCGTTCACCACATAGTCGTAGGCCTCGAGAGGGATGCTGGAGAGCGTGATGTGGTCGTTGTAGCGGATGACGGACTTGTCGGCCTTGTCCGGGAAACGCATCTTGACCACACGGTACAGGCTTGCTTCATCCACTCCCTCGGCCCCGCGCATCTGTATCTTCACATCCGGATGAGCCGACTGCTCCTCATAGTTCAGATGGAGGTCGGCAAGCTCGCGTCCGGCCCTGGAGAAGGCCCGGAAGTCCTCGGCATTGTCGAGGAAGGGAATGCGCGGAAGCGACTTCTTGAGGTCGTTGGCAAAGGTGGTGCGGTAGTCCGGGGAGTGCAGGAAACCATAGACGAAGTAGAAGATGTCTTCCTTCGAAACGCCCTGGCCGTAGTGCTCGCGGCATTGTTCAAGCGCGAAGTCCGTGATGGCGTCCTTGCGCTCGTATTCGGCATCGCACTGGGAAACGCCGGGAAGCTGGCGAGTTTTTCCCGTTCTTTGCTCGTAATAATACAGTGGGAAACATTGGGCTTTTTCCAAAACTTCAAGATCTGGAACTTCTTTTGTAATGAAGGTAGAAAATCCCTTTCTGTCACCAATGCCAGAAATGCAGACACATAAATTTGAACAACCTGAGCCAGTAAAAATTTTGGGCATCAGGTACATCATTTCTGTCAACTCATGCGAATAGTATAGCTTTTGTCTACAAAATACCCTGTATAGACCATCAATAATACTTTCTGAAGAAAAATCTTTTTTTCTTTCACGCAAAAAATCATTATTTATTTTTCTTGTCCAACTTATTTTTGTTTGGTCAATTTCATTTATCTGGCCACCAATTTTTGAATTGAAATAGTCAATTGTCATTTTTATATTGGCAGACAGGGAACGCTCTGAAAAATTCCAGCACCATGCATTTCTGTTTGCAATTCCCAAAGAGAAGACAGGATTGAAAAAGGTAGACTTGTTGTCCTTGTTTGCCTTGTCTCCAATTGGGATGAAATCTGAAAAGATATCATTTCGCTGGTTCAGCCAGTCGCCATTATCGTCAGAGCTCAGGCGGGTCCAACCAAAAATCGGATTCAGGACACTGTGCTTGCAGGAAATGATGTCCAGCTTCTGCTCTCGGGTCAGGTAGTCGCCAATGTCGTGGTACTGGATGAGCGCCTTGCCCTCGTGGGACGGGTTCTTCAAAAGCACCGTGATGGCGATGGGTGTGCGACTGCCGGAACCGAAGATCTTGCCGCCTTCCCTGCGGGAGAGTTCGCCGCTCGTGCGCTGGTTGCCCCGCAGGTTGAACACGTAGATGGCGCTGAATTCCTCTTCCAGGCATTTGCGCATGCCGTCCATGGCGTTGCCGTCCAGCCAGCCGGCATTGGTCACGAAGGCAATGATGCCGCCCGCGTCCTTGTCTATGCGATCCGATGCCCAGCGGAAGGCCTTGATGTAGGAGTCGTACAGCGAGTTCTTGAGGGTTGCCTTGCTTCCTGCCGCATAAGTGGCCGCAATCCTGCCATTGAGCACAGGATACGCCTGGTTCTGGGCGTTGTCGTTGGCCGACTTCTGCCCCACCGAGTACGGCGGGTTGCCGATGATGACCTGAATCGGCGTCTTTCTCTGTGCCTCGGCACGCTCCGAGTTTTCCGCGAGCTGCGGGAAGTGGCGGCTCAAGTCCCCGCCCTCGCCGAGCTGGAAGGTATCGGTGAGGCAGATGCCCGGGAAGGGCTCGTAGGCCCCATGGAAGCCGCGCACCGCGTGGTAGACGTTCTCGATGTTGATGGAGGCAATGTAGTAGGCGAGGAGCACGATCTCGTTGGCGTGCAGCTCGTGGTTGTACTTGCGCCGCAAGGCCTCCTGGTTGATGAGCCCGGTCTCGAGCATGCGCACGATGAAGGTCCCCGTGCCCGTGAACGGGTCGAGTACATGGATGTTCTCGTCTGACAGGGAGCGCCCGAAGGTTGCCTGAAGCAGGTCCGCCACGCTCTGGTTGATGAAGTCCACTATCTCGACCGGCGTGTAGACGATGC
>CAZWOT010000140.1:0-6488 GCA_964635595.1 uncultured Desulfovibrio sp. | reverse complement strand
TCGTGTAGGGAAAGAGTGTAGATCTCGGTGGTCGCCGTATCATTAAAAAAAAAAAGGGGGCATAGAGGCAGAAGCGCTTGCCCCGCTGTGCAAGGAACGTGCCCATGGCGGCAATGGAGCTCAACGCGTCGCCGTCGAGACGCACGTGGGCGCAGACGAGGTAGTCGTCGTGCGCGTCGAGCGCCTCGGCAATCCTGGCCGTTTTTTCGCGCCAGGCTTCGGGAAAGGCCAGATCAGTCAGCTGCATAGATTTCGAGGGATGAGTCCACCATCTTCTCGCCGGCCACTGCCTCCATCATGAGAAGGCACTTGTCCATGCGGCTTCTCAAATGGCGCTCGGAGTTGGAGAGGGAGATGACGGAGAGGCAGAGTCTCGTGAGGCTGTTCTCGGTGCCGTTTTCGGCCACGGCCACGTTGAAGCGGTGGCGGGCCTTCTGCTTGAGGCTGTTGGCCACGCGCCGCTTGGCCTTCAGGTTGTCGTTGCCGTCCAGCGAGAACTCGACGAGAAGATGCGCGACAAGCATGGCGATGGGCTTCGGGAAGCGGCGGGGAAAGTCCTTGCGGGAACTTCCCGGCATGATCCCCGGAATGGGAAGGGCGAAACGGAAAGGCGAGGCGGAGAGGCGATGGCCCAACCGGGCAGGGCCATTCCCGGGGAAGGAGCCTTCGGCCATGGGCCTTTTGCCCCTTTTCCCCGGATGACCATGGAAACCTTAGAGGGTCGCGGCCTCCTGCACGGTGTCGAAGGCCTCGATGATGTCGCCATCCTTGATGTCGTTGAAGTTCTCGAGACCGATGCCGCACTCGTTGCCGCGCAGCACTTCCCTCGCGTCGTCCTTGAAGCGCTTCAGGGAGGAGACGCGGCCCGTGTAGACCACCACGCCGTCGCGCAGCAGGCGCACGCGGGCGTTGCGCAGGATCTTGCCGTCGGCCACGTAGGAGCCGGCGATGGTGCCCACCTTCGGCAGGGTGAAGGTCTGCCGCACCTCGGCCTGGCCGAGGTAGACCTCCTTCTCCACCGGGGCGAGCAGGCCCGCCATGGCGCTCTTCACGTCGTCCACCAGCTTGTAGATGATGTCGTAGAAGCGGATGTCCACGTTCTCGTGGGCGGCCACTTCCTTGACCCTGGCGGTCGGGCGGATGTTGAAGCCGATGATGATGGCCTTGGAGGCCGAGGCAAGCATGATGTCCGACTCGGAGATGGCGCCCGTGCCGCCGTGCACCACGCTGACCGCCACCTTGTCGGTGCCGGCCTTGCGCAGGGATTCCTGCACGGCCTCGAGGGAGCCCTGCACGTCGGCCTTGACCACGAGGTTGAGGGTCTTCTGCTCCTCGCCCTGGGAGGCCGCGAGGAAGGTCTCGAGAGTGACCTTGGACTCGCTTGCGAGCGTCTTCTCGCGCAGGCGGATGGCGCGCTCGTCGGCAATGCGGCGGGCAACCTTCTCGTCGGCCACGGCCGCGAAGACCTCGCCCGCGTCAGGCACGCCCGTGAAGCCCTGCACCTCCACCGGAATGGAGGGGCCGGCCTCGCGCACCTTCTTGCCCTGGTCGTTCAGGAGGGCGCGCACGCGGCCCGAGAACGTGCCGCAGACGAAGTTGTCGCCCTGGTGCAGGGTGCCTTCCTGGATGAGCACGGTGGCCACGGGGCCGCGGCCCTTGTCGAGCTTGGCCTCGATGATGTGGCCTCTGGCCGGCTTGTCGGGGTTGGCCTTGAGCTCCATGACCTCGGACTGGAGGGCCAGAAGCTCGAGGAGATCGTCGAGACCCTGGCCGGTCTTGGCAGAGACCTTGGCGACGATGGTGTCGCCGCCCCATTCCTCGGCCTGCAGCCCGAGCTCGGCGAGCTCGCGCAGCACGCGATCGGGATCGGCGCCGGGCTTGTCCATCTTGTTGACGGCCACGATGATCGGCACCTCTGCGGCCTTGGCGTGGTTGATGGCCTCACGGGTCTGCTCCATGACGCCGTCGTCGGCAGCCACCACCAGGATGACGAGGTCGGTGATCTGGGCGCCGCGGGCGCGCATGGCCGTGAAGGCCTCGTGGCCGGGCGTGTCCAGGAAGACCACGTCGCCGTTCTTCGTGTTCACGTGGTAGGCGCCGATGTGCTGGGTGATGCCGCCGGCCTCGTCGCTGGTCACGTGGGTCTTGCGGATGGCGTCGAGGAGACTCGTCTTGCCGTGGTCCACGTGGCCCATGATGGTGACCACGGGCGGACGCGGCTTGAGATCTTCGGGCCTGTCGGGCGTGGTGTCCTCGAGGTAGTCCTTTTCCTCGAAGCCCGTCTTCTCCACCTCGTAGTTGAACTCGCTGGCGAGAATGGCCGCGGTGTCGAAGTCGATGCTCTGGTTGATGGTGGCCATGATGCCCAGGTTGAAGAGCACCTTGATGAGCTCGTTGGCCTTGAGGCCCATCTGATGGGCCATGTCGGAGACGCGGATGGTCCCCTCCACGCGTACCTTGCGCTTGGCGGCCTTCAGTGGCTGGGTGGCAGGGGTCGGAGCCTGGACCTTCTTCTTGCGGTTCCTGCCGCCGCGCATGCGCGGAGCGTCGCTGTCGTCCTGCCCGTCGAAGCCCATCTGCTGGAAGTCCACCGTGCGGCGGCCCTTGTTGCGCTTCTTCTTGCTCTGGCCGTTGCGGCTGTCGCCGCCGCCAAAATCGCTGCCCATGCTGCCGCCGTCGCGGCCGCCGGGACGCTGCCCGCCGGTACGGGGCTGAGCGGCACCAGCACCGCGGCGGTTGTCGGAACGCTGACCGTCCTTTGCCTGGGCGCCCGAGCGGCGATCGCCCTCGCGCTGACCGCGGCCCTCGTCCGAGGACTCGGTCTTGGGACGCTGCTGGGCCGGACTCGGGCGGGAAATGATGCGCACCCTGGGTGCATCCGGCATGCCGGATGCAAAGGGCCTGGGACGGGCGGACTCGTCCTTCGCGTCCTTGCCGGCATCCTTCCCGGCCTGGGGAGCAGTCTCGGTCTTTGCGTCGGCCCTGGCCCCGGTTTGGGCATCGGCCTTTGCCTCGGCCTTCTCGGCTGCGGCCTTTGTCTCGCCCTCCGGCTTTGCGGCACCTTCGGCCCCGGCCTGGACCTGGGCAGATGCCGCAGCGGCATCGGCGGGAGCCGCATCAGCCTTGCCAGCCTCCTCAGCTGCCGCGGCCGCAGCGGCAGCTGAGGCTTCCCTGGCCGCCTTTGCGGCCTTCTCGGCTTCCTCGGCCCCGATATTTTCCTTCGGGCGGCTGATGACCTTGGCGCGCGGCGGGGCGGGCTTTTCGTCCTTCGCCTCGGCGCTCTCCGCCTTCGGCACCTCGGCCTTCGCGGGCTCGTCCTTGGCTGCCGCGCTCTCCTCGGCGGTGGAGGCCGTCCCGGAAGACGCGTCGGAAGCGGCCTCCGAAGAGGTCCCGGCCTGGGCCTCGACTTGCGGCTCGGGCGCTGGCCTGGTCTTGCGGCGGCGCACGATGACTTTCTTCTGATCGTCCGGTTTCGTCAGGCGCTTGCGCACCTTGTCGGCATCCTCGGCGCTGATTGCGGTCTGCGGCCCCTTCACGTTGATGCCCTCCTCCCTGGCCGCGGCGATGACCGCGTCCTGGGAGAGCTTGAGCTCCTCAACGAGTTCCCTGATTCGTGTTTTCTTTTCTGTCATCGACGTTTCCTCCCCGGGCGCCTTGGCGCAGGCTTGAACCTGGCGAATCTCTCTCGGCACGAAGCCTCTCCGCACACGTACCAGCCCCTTCCGGGTGCAGTCTGTGTCGGGTCCGGCGCAAGCTTCCCGTCCTCTGTCCGGGTGTGGCGCAGGAGATGTTTTTTCAAGAATCTCTGTCTGCAGATGACGCACATGCGCACGGGGCCTTCGGGCCTTTCGGCCGGGGTGCCCTCGGTCGCAAGCATGCTAGCTCCCCTGCTCCCCTTCCGCGGCAAGGGCCTCTTCCCGTCTGGCCAGGAAGTTGAGCGCCCTGCGCAGGTGATCGATCTGGGCGGGCCCCACGCCAAGGTTGGCGGCGAGCTCCTCGTCGGTGGCCCCCTTCACCTTGTCCATGTCGGTGTAGCCCGCGCCAAGCAGGGTCTCGACGGGAAGTTCCGCCACCGAGGCAAGCTGCTCGATGCTGTGGGTGACCGTGTTGGCCTCGCTGTAGCGGCTCTCGGTGAAGATGTCGACCTTCCAGCCAAGCAGGCGGGCAGCCAGCTTCACGTTCTGGCCCTTGCGGCCGATGGCGTTGGTGAGCTGATCGTCGGGCACGATGACCTCGAGCTGGTTGTTGGGCTCGTCCACCACGATGCGGGAGACAAGGGCCGGAGCCAGGGCGTTGCGGGCGTAGGTGGCGATGTCCGGGTTCCAGATGACGATGTCGATGCGCTCGCCGCGCAGCTCCTGCACGATGTTCTGGATGCGGGCTCCGCGCACGCCCACGCAGGCGCCCACGGGATCCACCTCGCGCTCGCGGGAGTAGACGGCCACCTTGGCGCGGGAGCCGGGGTCGCGGGCAACGCCCATGACCTGGATTATCCCCTCGTCCACTTCCGGCACCTCGCGATGGAAGAGGGCCGTGATGTAGTCGGGATGCGAGCGGGAAAGCACGACCTGGGGGCCGCGTCCCTCGCGGTGCACCTCGATGACCAGCGCCTGGATGCTCTCGCCCCTGCGGTAGTGCTCCTTGGGAATCTGCTCGTCGCGGGGCAGTATGGCCTCGGTGCGGTCGAGATTGATGATGAGGCTCGACTTGTCGCGGCGCTGCACGGTGCCGGAGACGATTTCGCCCACGCGCTCCTTGTAGTCGTTGTAGATGTTGGCCTGCTCGGCGTCGCGCAGGCGCTGGATGATCACCTGCTTGGCCGACTGGGCGGCGATGCGCCCCAGATCCTGCATCTTGACGCGAAAGCCCATCTCGTCGTCGAGCTGCACGCTGGAGTCGTGCTCGCGGGCCTCGGCAAGGCCGATTTCGCGGTCCGGGTTTTCGACCTCCCCGTCCGGAACGACGATCTTGAACTGGTAGACCTCGATTTCGCCGTCCTCCTGGTTGTAGGTGACCTCCGCCTCGATGTCCTCGCCAAGCCGGCGCTGGACGGCGGTTCTCACGGCGTCCTCGAGGGTCTCCACAAGGAGCTGCTGGTCGATGGCCTTGTCCTTGCAGATCTGGTCAATGGCTTTTTTCAGTTCGTGATTCATCACATCCTCAAAATGTGTGGGGGCCGAAACCTCGGTCCGGGCCCGCTCCTCAAGTTAGGCCTTTTTCCTGCCGGATCTGGAATGCCCCCTGGCTTTCCTGGCCTGCTTCGTGTTCTGGCCGCCCTGCTTTCCCTGCTTGCCCTTGCCGGGCTTCTGCGGCGCGCGGAAGATGTGCACGCGCGAGACCCTGCGGGCAAGGCCGAAGGGGATGGTCGCCGGGGGCAGGTCCTCGGGGAGGATGTCGCCGTCGGGATCGATCGCAGCAGGCTCGATCACGAAGGCATCCTCGAGAACCTCCTTCAAGACGCCCTTCCAGGCGCGGCGCTTCGGCAGACCGTCCGCAGGCGAGAAAAGCTCGCTCATGCGGGCGTCCACGAAGTCGCCCACGTAGGGGACCATCTGGGCAGGGGTGAAAAATCTGCGATCGAAGCCCGGAGTGGAAACTTCCAGGGTGTAGGCCCGATCGATGACGTCCTCGGCGTCGAGGACAAGGGAGAGCTGGCGCGAGACGGCCTCGCACTGGTCCACGGAGGCATGGAGGCGGGCAAGGGCAGCCTCGCCGTCGTCCTCCGCGATGTCCTCGCCGGAATCCGTGCCGGCATCGTCGCCGGCCTCGGCGGCGTCCTCGACCTCGCCGGGTGCAGCCGTCGATGCGTCCGCAACGGGAGCCTCTTCCCGATCCTGCACGGCCGCATCTGCCGGCACGTCCACGAAAAGACGCACGGTCAGATGCTTTCCGTCCACAAGCTCGATGCCCCAGATGTCCAGACCCTGGGCGCGGACCGCGGGCAGGGCGAGGGTGGTCAGGGTGTCGAGAAGGTTTTGGGAGGTCATGGGCCGCTCGAAAAAAAGTGAATGATTGTTTGTTGTTATGCGGGCTGTTGGCGAGGTTTGGGCCAAAAAAAAGGGTCCCTGAAAAGGCACCCTTCTGTGAACACCAACGGTTCTCAAATGGATGTGCGCATGAAGCGCGAGAAGCCCAATACCCAAAGCAATCGTGCTTCGTCAAGAAAAAATTGGCCGTGCGTCGAAGAAAGGGACGATTGAAGGAAAGGCGGCATGCAGGAACATGGGTGGGAGCTGTCCGAAATCTTGTGCCTTGTCCGGCAAATGCATCGATGAACGAGGAACGGACATGATTTTTGAGAAAATCCGGCCAAATAGCGGGCCATTGAGGCTCGATACCGGCAAAACGTGAAGCAGGACGCCCGCGGATTGAGGACCCGCGGGCGGCCTCGACCTGTTTTGACGGAGGCAGGATGCCCGGCCCCCTTGCGAAAAGCTGTTTTTGCCTTGCCCCTGTTACTCCTGGGCGAGCGGCAAAAGGCCCGGTTT
>CAZWOT010000139.1:0-6525 GCA_964635595.1 uncultured Desulfovibrio sp. | reverse complement strand
ATTTTTGGAAGGTTTGGCGCGTCGCCTCGAAACCGACGAAAATCGACAACCATTCCTGCGATTGTGTGAGGAACTCATGTTGCAGGATTGCCTCGCTGCGTGAAACCTGGAAACAGGTGCAAAATTGCCCACAATGATCCCGCGCATGAACATCGAACGCCTGGCCCTTCGGCGAACACTGGTCGCCTTCCTGCACGACACCTGCCCGGCCCTCGTGGAGGCCATGAAGCGCTCCCGCCACCTCTATCCCGGGGACGACAGCTCCAGGAACGCCCATCATCTCGAGGACACGGTGTGGACGCACACGCTCCTCGTCCTGCAGGCAGCCCTCGAACGCGAGGAATTCGCGCTTGCCGACATCTTGACGGCGCTTGTGCACGATTTCGGCAAGCCCGCCTCCCAGGTGGTGCGCCCCAGAAAATCGGGCCCGGGCAGGCGCCATTCCTTCTCGGGGCACGGACCTGTCGGCGTGCAGGCGGCCGTGGACTTTCTGGACGCCCTGGCAAGGGCCGGCGTCCTTTCCCTTCCGGACGAGGACATCGCCCGGGTGGCTTTCGCGACCTCCCTGCACATTCAGTTCTACGACCTCGAGGACGCTGCTCACGCCCTGCGCTTTTGCAACGACGATCCGACGTATCTAGCTGCCATTTCCCGCCTTCTCTACTGCGACTTGCAGGGAAGCGTGGGGGACACGAACGGGGAGAGCTTCGGGGGAAATCTGCGCCTTCTGGACAGCGTTGACTCCCTTTTCGAGAAGCTTGCTCAAGAGCTCCCAAAGGACGAACCATACGCTCCTTTCGCCGCGTGGGACCAGACGGCGGGCAGGGGCGCGCAAGGACCTCTTGCCGGCTCCATCCATCTTGTCTGCGGACATGTGGACAAGGCACGCCGAAGGATCGCGTCTTCACTCGCAAGGGACTGCCTGCTCGTGCACCATGCAGCCCCCGAGAACGAGGACTACGCGAGGTGCGGGAGCGGGGACGAGACTTTCGAGCTTTCCGAATCCATCGTCGAGCGGACCCTGTGCGAGACCCCGCGAAAGCTCGCGCAGGAAACGGTCTTTCAAGAGGCGCGCGATCGCCTTGCGGAGGGTCTTCGCACGGGCATCGTCGTGGAGGGAAGCCTCTGTACCCGCAAGGAGCGCAGGAGCCTCGCGGGCTTTTTGCGGCTCCTCTTTCCCGAGGCGGTCATTGCGTGCACATACGTGCTCTCGCGCAAGCACGACCTCCTGGACCCGAACATCGAGCCCAGCGCCGCCTCGGGTCTCGTGGAGCCGTGCCCTGCGCAGGTGCTCCCCTGCCTCCACCACGAGACCAATCTCGCGGCAGCGCGGATCGTGCACGTGCGGCCGGCCGAAAGGTGAGCGCAATGACGCCCCGGAGCCTGAAAGAGGACATGTTTTCGAGCCTGTAGGCACTCTTGCGATTCACGGGCCCGCTCCCTATACTCCCTCCCTGCGCGTCGCGCCCAAGGCCCGGAGGCAAGGCCTGTAGCCCAAGGCTTGCTGCGTGCAGGAACACGTTGTCGGCAGAATGCGACCTTGTTCGCCGGCCGGCTCCCTGTTCCTCGTCTCCCGACAATTTCGTCTGTCCCCCACCGATTCGCACCCACCGATTCGCACCCATCGATTCGCACCCAACGAGGAGAAACCATGCCCTTCACAGCCGCCGTTCTTGGCCTTGGCAACATTGGCCGCTGCGTTCTGCGCGCCATCGAGATGGTTCCCGACTGCACCTGCGTGGGCGTTGTGCGCCGGCAGGCCTCCATCGGCACCACTCCCTACGATTTGCGCGGCGTTCCGGACTTCCCGAGCTTCGACGATTTGTGCGAGCACGCGGAGCGGCCGGACGTGGTCATCATGGGCCTGCCGTCCCGCCTTTCCCCCGGCGCGGCCGCCGAGCTGCTTTCCCGCGGCTTCTGCACCGTGGACAGCTTCGACATCCACGACCGCATCGTGGAGGTGGTCGGGCATCTGGAAAACGTGGCCGAAAAGGGCCGCTCCGTGGCCGTCACGGCCGCGGGCTGGGATCCCGGCACGGACTCCATCCAGCGCGCCCTCTTCGAGGCCATGGCGCCCGTGGGCACGACGTTCACCAATTTCGGCCGCGGCCGCTCCATGGGACACTCCACGGCCGTGCGCTCCATCGCGGGCGTGGCCGACGCCACGGCCATCACCATTCCCCTTGGCGGCGGCAGGCACTCCCGCCACGTCTACGTGGTGCTCGAGAAGGGCTTCACCCTCGAGCAGGTGGAGGCCGCCATCAAGAAGGACCCGTATTTCGCCCACGATCCCCTGGTCGTCACCGCCGTCAAGGACAGCGAGGCCCTGGAGCTCGTGGCCGACGCTTCCCACGGCGTGGTCATGGAGCGCGTGGGCGCCTCCGGCAGCGCCCACAACCAGCAGCTGCGCTTCGAGATGCGCATCAACAACCCCGCCCTCACGGCCCAGGTCCTCGTGGCCAGCGCCCGCGCGGCGGTGCGCATGCAGCGCGAGGAGCGCTACGGCTGCTACACCCTCATCGACATTCCGCCCATCATGCTCCTGCCCGGCGAGCGCATGGAGCTTCTGGGACGCCTCGTCTAGGCGCAGGGCACGTTCCCAGGGCGCGTTTTCAGGGTATTTTTCGGGGCCGCATCGAGCCTGGGGGCTTGAGGCGGCCCCTTTTCCTGCCCTTTTGACTCAACGGACTTGGCAAACGAACCAACCACGGACGAAGACCCCCTGTTTTCCTGTCGCAAAAGGGCTTTGCACGCGGCTTTCGACGCCGCCGATCCGGTTAGACAATACGGAACAATTCCTGTAAGGTGCCCCGTCGAGAGGTACACCATGCTTGATTGTCGCATCATCACCCTGGAGAATTCGAGGGAGTGGGCCGAAAAGGGAAGCTGGCTTGCACGGCGAGCCGATCCTTCTGCCGCGGACGCGGACGGGAAGATTGAAGAGAAGGTGCGCGGCATACTGAAGGCCGTGCAGGAAGGGGGCGACGAGGCCCTCGTCCGTTTCACGCGGGAGTTCGACTGCCCCGACTTCGAGGGCCCCGTGCGCCTGGGCGAACAGGAGATCGCCATGGGCGCCGCCATGGTGTCCGGAGACGATCGCGAGATCATCGCCCAGGCTGCGAGCAACATCCGCCTCTTCCACGAGGAGCAGCGGGAAAAGACCTGGCTTTCCACCCGTCCAGACGGGACCTTGCTGGGCCAGCTCGTGAACCCGGTTCCCCGCGCGGGCCTCTACGTGCCCGGCGGCAAGGGCGGCGACACGCCGCTCGTCTCGAGCCTGCTCATGAACGCCATTCCCGCCCAGGTGGCGGGGGTGCCGCAAATTGCCGTGTGCACGCCGCCAAGGGCCGACGGGAGCGTGAACCCCATCATCCTTGCGGCAGCGCACCTGCTCGACATTCACGAGGTCTACCGCGTGGGCGGCGCCTGGGCCGTCGCGGCCATGGCGCTCGGCACCGAAAGCGTGGCGCCGGTGGACGTCATCGCCGGCCCCGGCAACATTTTTGTGACCACGGCCAAGCGCCTCGTGCAGGGCAAGGTCGGCATCGACATGATTGCGGGCCCGAGCGAGGTCTGCGTCATCGCCGACGGCTCCGCCAACCCGCGCTGGGTGGCGGCCGACCTCCTGAGCCAGGCCGAGCACGATCCCCTGGCCTCGGCCGTGTGCATCGTGCACGACCCCCTGCAGGCAAAATCCCTGCTCAAGGAGCTCGCCTCCCAGTGCGAGAAGCTGCCGCGCCGCGCCATCGCGAAGCGATCCCTCGAGGACTGGGGCGCCATCGTGGTGGTGCCCGACCTCAACGCGGCCATCGAGGTCGCCAACAAGATGGCGCCGGAGCACCTCGAGCTCTGCATCCGCTCCCCCTGGGAGACGCTCCCCTACATCAGGAATGCCGGCGCCGTCTTCCTCGGACACAACAGCCCCGAGGCCGTGGGCGACTACTTCGCCGGCCCCAACCACGTCCTGCCGACCCTCGGCACGGCCCGCTTCTCCTCGGCCCTCTCGGTCCAGACCTTCTGCAAGAAGACGAGCATCGTCTCCACCTCGCGCTCCTTCGTGCGCGAGAACCGCGACGCCATCGCCCGCCTGGCCCGTCTCGAGGGCCTCGAGGCCCACGCGCTCTCGGTGGAGGCGCGCTCCCCGAACCAGGACTGATCGGCATGCGGCCCCCAAGGCCGGGACCGCAGAGACCACAGAGGACCCAAAGCCCTCAAGACGCCCTTCGAGGTACAGATACGTGAAGATACTCACCCGCACGGACATCAACGTCTGCCCCCTGCTCTCCCGCGGCAAGGTCCGCGACATCTATCAGGTAGGCGAGGACAAGCTCCTCATTGTCACCACCGACCGCATGAGCGCCTTCGACGTGATGATGGCAAGGCCCATCCCCTACAAGGGCGTGGTCCTGAACCAGATCACCCTGTTCTGGATGGAGATGTTCAAGGACATCATCCCCAACCACATCCTCGAGAGCGACGTGAACAAGTTCCCCGAGGAGCTCATGCCCTGGGCGGACCAGCTGGAAGGCCGCGCCGTGCTCGTGAAGCGCGCGCGCCCGCTTCCCGTCGAGTGCATCGTGCGCGGATACATCTCGGGCTCAGGCTGGAGCTCCTACGAGGCCGACGGCACCATCTGCGGCCACAAGCTGCCCGAGGGCCTGAAGGAATCCGACAAGCTCGAGAATCCCATCTTCACCCCCTCCACCAAGGCCCAGTTCGGCCAGCACGACGAGAACATCAGCGTCGAGACCGCGCGGGGCATCCTCGGCGACGCCGTGGCCGCGCAGGTGGAGGAGACCTCCCTCGCCATCTACAGGAAGGGCCGCGACTACGCGGCCGGCAGGGGCATCATCGTGGCCGACACCAAGCTCGAGTTCGGCAACGTCGACGGCAGGCTCCTCCTCATCGACGAGGTGCTGACCCCCGACTCCTCCCGCTTCTGGCCCGCCGAAAGCTACGAGCCCGGGCACGGCCAGCCGAGCTTCGACAAGCAGTACCTGCGCGACTGGCTCAAGAACCAGCCCTGGAACATGCAGCCCCCGGCCCCGGCGCTTCCCGACGACGTGGTGGAGGCCACCGCGGCGAAATACCAGGAGGCCTACCGCATCCTGACCGGACGCGAGCTCGGCATCCACTAGAGATTTCCCGGAAAGCCCATGGGATTTCCCCTGAAGTTTCCCCGGGCTTCCCCTGAAAACGGACCCGAACGAACAGCGAACAGGCTGGGGAAGGGACCACCAAAACACGAAAACAAGATACACGAACAAAACTGCAAGAATCTCTTTCAAGGAGACTATCGACAATGTTGCTTGATGGAAAAAAGGCTTTGATCTTTGGCGTCGCAAACAACAAGAGCATAGCCTGGGGCATCACCCAATCTTTCAAGGCCGCTGGAGCCAGGCTTGCCTTCAACTACGTGGGCGACGCCATCAAGAAGCGCCTTGATCCCCTGGTCGAGGAAATCGGCGGGGAGTTCAGCTTCCAGTGCGACGTGAGCAAGGACGACCAGATCGAGGCCGCGGCCGAGCTCGTGAAGGAGAAGTGGGGCGGCGTCGACATCCTCGTCCATTCCGTGGCCTACGCCAACCGCGAGGATTTGAAGGACGACTTCCTGCACACCACCCGCGACGGCTTCCACCTGGCCCTCGACATCTCGGCCTACTCCCTGCTCGGCATCTGTCGCGCCTTCGCGCCCATCCTGAACGAGAACGCCTCGGTCATGGCCATGACCTACTACGGCTCGACCAAGATCGTTCCCGGCTACAACGTCATGGGCGTCGCCAAGGCCGCCCTCGAGGCATCCGTGCGCTATCTCTCCTACGATCTGGGCGCGAAGGGCGTGCGCGTAAACGCCATTTCCGCCGGTCCCGTGAAGACCCTCGCGGCTTCCGCGGTGAGCGGCCTCAAGACCGTGTTCACCAAGGTCGAGGAAAGCGCTCCCCTGCACCGCAACATCGAGACCACGGACGTGGGCGGCGTCGCCACCTTCCTCGCCTCCCCGTTTTCCAGCGCCGTGACGGGACAGGTGCTCTTCGTGGACTGCGGCTTCAGCAACATGGCCTTCTAGGAACCCGTCCTTCATGAGCGTGGCGGCCCTGAACGAAATCGGCATCACCCTCTGCATGGCCTTCGGCCTTGCGGTCTTCTATCTCGTGGGCAGAAGAAACGCCCGCAGGGATGCCGGAAGGGGCATGCAGGAGCAAGCGCGTTCCTCCCCAACCGATGCCGAGACCCCTGACAAGGCCCCGAAGGAGCCCTCGAAAGGGAGCCTTTGAGGAGCGTTCCAGGGGAACGGGAGGCCTCTCGAGATTTCTGGCAAACATCCCGAAATTTTGAGCCTCCAAAGGCTTGCCAAAGCGGGGCAACCTGCGTATAAGACTTTTCCGCACGGAGAGATGTCCGAGTTGGCCGAAGGAGCACGATTGGAAATCGTGTAACGGTTGAAAGCCGTTCCAGAGTTCGAATCTCTGTCTCTCCGCCATTTAGATTGTTTGCATGAGACCTTGGTTGTCGCCAAACGACGCC
>CAZWOT010000138.1:0-6556 GCA_964635595.1 uncultured Desulfovibrio sp. | reverse complement strand
AAGGGGAGATCGGGGCACGAGTTGAAAATCGGTCATAAACAAAACGTGTTTTGCATGAATTTCACTGGCTTGCAACAAGGGAATTTTGAGAAAAACGTGATGAAATGATATGTCGTCCTTGCGAGCGCCGGACGCATGGAACCCGCAAGGGGATGTATCAATGAGCCCACGCCGTTGGGCGCCATGCCGTCGGGCATGCAGCCGGGCGCATCGAAGGCGAGGCTTGAAGACGTTTTGCACGGGACTTGCGGCCGTCTTGCCTATTCGCCCCGGTCTTGCTAGTCATGTGCCGTGCCGAAAGGCCCCGCAATCCTGTCGCAATCCCTCCCGCGTCTTCGTGCCTGTGTCCGCCTTTGGGGACGGGTGGCGGCAGAGGCGGCAAATACGGCAGCTTCCGGGCCGCCAGGTCCCGGACAGACACACGAAAATTTCTGACGCCCATGATCCTTGAGGCAAGGGCCTCGAGGCCCTTGGGGCGCAAACAACGAGGAAAAGCACCATGGCTGGACAGGCCGCCGTCATACTTGCCGCCGGAAAGGGCACCCGCATGCACTCGCAAAAGCCGAAGGTCCTGCAGACCGTTCTCGGCGAACCCATGGTCCGCTACGTCCTGCGGGCCCTCGAGGAGGACTTTGGCGAGGAGATCTACCTTGTCTCCGGCCACGGGGCAAAGGACGTCCAGGCCTTCGTGGGCTCCGTGCGGCCTTCCGCCCGCTTCGTGGTCCAGGAAGAGCAGCTCGGCACGGGCCACGCGCTCGCCTGCGCGCTGCCGGCCCTGAAGGAGGCGAACATCGGGCGGTTGCTCGTGGTCAACGGCGACATCCCCCTCATCACCCGCGAAACCGTGCGCGACTTCCTGGACCGCGCCGAGGGCTACGATGTCGCCTTCGCGACCATCGCCCTTGCCAATCCCGGCGCCTACGGCCGCGTGGTGCGCAGGGCCGGGAAGCTCGTGGGCATCGTGGAGGCCAAGGACTACGACCTCGAGAAATGGGGCGCTCCCTCGGGCGAGGTGAACGCGGGCCTCTATCTCGTCTCCCTCGACGTCTGCGAGAAGCTTCTGCCAAGGATAGGCAACGCCAACAGGTGCGGCGAGTACTACATCACCGACCTTGTGGGCCTGGCTCTCGAGGAAGGGCATTCGGTCCAGGGGGTTGTCTGCGGCACCACCGAGGCGCTTTTGGGCGTGAACTCTCCCCTGGAGCTCGAGCAGGCCGAGCGTGCCCTGCAAAGGGGCGTCAACGAGGCCCTGCTCGCAAAGGGCGTGCTTTTGCACGCCGTGGACTCCATCCGCATCTCCCCCTTTGTGGAGGTCTCCCCCGGCTGCGACATCACCGGCCCCTGCGAGATGACGGGAAGGACGAGCATTGCCGCGGACGCCCGCGTGCAGAGCCATTGCGTCGTCAAGGACAGCGTGGTCGAGAGCTTTGCCGAGGTGCGCTCCTTCTCGCACCTCGAGAACGCCCATGTGCGCGAGGGCGCCCTCGTGGGGCCCTACGCGCGCCTGCGGCCCGGAGCCGACGTCGGGAAGGTGGCCCATGTGGGCAACTTCGTGGAGCTCAAGAAGACCGTTCTCGGCGAGGGCGCCAAGGCCAACCACCTCACCTATCTGGGCGACACCGAGGTCGGGGCGCGCACCAACATCGGTGCCGGCACCATCACCTGCAACTACGACGGCAGGAACAAGCACAAAACCGTCATCGGCGAGGACGCCTTCATTGGCTCCAACACGGCCATGGTGGCCCCGGTGCGCGTGGGGGCAAAGGCCCTCGTCGGGGCCGGGTCGGTCGTCACCCAGGACGTGCCGGACGGGGAGCTTGTCGTTGCGAGGGCACGACAGCAGAACCTGGGGCCCAGGCGCGACGGGGAGTGAGGGCCTGTCTTGAAGGGGGCTTTGGAACGCCGAAAGTTTCCCCGAAGCTTGAAGCATCGCATTAAAGTATCGAAGTGGTGGCAAATCGCCGCAGCGCAAAAATAAGCTGACAAATTTCAACGGGTTGGACGGTCCTGACGTCCGTTCTTTCCAGGCGATGCCGTCTTGCCAAGGCATGGGCCATGGGGTATAGAGAAGTCATGGACATTCTCGCCAAGCTAGAATCCGCGGTAGGCACTCTCGTTGCCGAACGCGACGAAGCCAGGGCCGAGCTCGCGAGAGCAAGGACGGAATGCTCCACGCTGGAGGACCAAAACCGTGCGCTGCGCCAGTCCCTGGAAGTCCTCAAAATCCGCCAGGAAAAGACGTTGGCCAGGCTCGACGGGCTGATCGGCACCATCGAGGCCCACGTTGGCGCGGAGAAGGTTTCGTGAGCAACGACAACACCAGCAACACCATCACTCTTTCCCTTCTGGGTCTCTCCATCACCGTCAAGGAAGGAGCCGATTCCGCCCGCATCTCCGACGCGGTGGAAGAGGTTCGGCAGAGATTCGAAGATCAGTCGCACAGGACCCGCGGAGCTTCCAACAGGGAACAGACCCTGATCTGGACCGCGCTGGGACTGGCCGACGACCTGCTGCAACTGAAACGACAGCTGCAGGATGCGGAAACCCGCATGCAGTCGCTGTTGAATCATATAGAACAATCGCGCTGATTTGGGGTCGTCAGACCCGGGCCAAGGCTACAAAGCCTCTTGCGGACAATCCGCAAGCCCTGTATAGTCGGTGTCATTGAGACAGTTCACAATCTCATCGCTGCATATCCCCTGGCTTGCTCGTGATTTCTCTCCCAGTGCTGACCGAACAAGCTTAATTGGGGAGCCGGTGCCTGATTCACCTTGTGCACGCCCGGCCACACGGACCGGGAAGCCTGAATGAATCAGACTGGCGCCCACCCTGGGAAACCGGGTTCTACATTGGCAAGAAACACGGCTCTGTCGGGGGATATGCATTCAGATTGCTTGACAAGGCAGCATGTTCCGTCCTGTCCTGGTTTGAGGGTCCGCCTGGCGCGGGCTTTTTTTGTGTCCGGCGTATTTTTCGCCCGCAGCGAAGCCCCCTGCCGCCAGAGCCGCAAGCTCTCGTTCGGGGAATGGTCCCCGTTTTCAAATAAAGGACAGGTTTTATGGTTTTTCTTTATGTGACCATCGCCTTGCTGGCGGGCCTCGGCATTGGCTGGCTCGCCTGCAGGATGGTGGCGAAAAAGCGCGTGGGCGACGCGGAGACGCTCGCCAAGCGCATCGTGCTCGAGGCACGCAAGGAGGCCCAGGCCCAGAAGAAGGAGATCATCCTGCAGGGCAAGGACGACCTCTTCCGCCAGAAGAGCGAGCTTGAGAGCGAGTACAGGGACAGGGAACGCGAGGCCAAGGCCCGCGAGAAAAAGCTCGAGGACATCGGACTGCGCCTCGAGGAAAAGGCGGAGCGCGTCTCCGAGCGCGAGCAGGAGCTGCTCGCCCAGGACAGGGAGCTCGCCCGCCGCGAACGCAAGCTTGAGGAGGACGAGGAGGAGCTCAAGGCCCGCATGGACGAGCAGGATGCCAAGCTCGTGGAAATCGCCGGCATGACCCCCGAGGAGGCCCGCGAGAAGCTCATGAACGACATTCGCGAAAAGAGCCTGCACGAGGCCGCGCGCATGTCGAGGCAAATCGAGAGCGAGGCAAGGGACCAGGCAGACCGCAAGGCCAAGGAAATCATCTGCAACGCCATCCAGCGCTACGCCGGCGACTACGTGGGCGAGCAGACGGTCACGGCCGTGAGCCTGCCCTCCGAGGACATCAAGGGCCGCATCATCGGCCGCGAGGGCCGCAACATCCGCTCCCTCGAGGCGGCCACGGGCGTCGACCTCATCATCGACGACACGCCGGAGACGGTCATTCTCTCGGCCTACAGCCCCCTGCGCCGCGAGATCGCCAAGATGGCCCTCGAGCGCCTCATCCAGGACGGGCGCATCCATCCTGCCCGCATCGAGGACGTGGTGCAGAAGTGTACCCAGGAAATGGACGTGCACGTGCGCGAGATTGGCGAGCAGGCGACCTTCGACGCCGGCGTCCACGGCATCCATCCGGAGCTTGTGCACCTTCTGGGGCAGTTGCGCTACCGCACGAGCTTCACCCAGAACGTGCTTCAGCACTCCCTCGAGGTCTCGGCCCTCTGCGGTCTCATGGCCGCCGAGCTTGGGCTCGACGAGAAGAAGGCCAAGCGCGCCGGGCTCCTTCATGACATCGGCAAGGCCCTCGACCACGAAATCGAGGGGCCCCACGCCATCATCGGCGCGGACGCGGCCAAGAAGTACAACGAGAGCAAGGAGATCGTGCACGCCATCGCGGCCCACCACGAGGACGTGCGCCCGAACTCGGCCCTGGCCGTGCTCGTGCAGGCCGCGGACTCCATTTCCGGGGCCCGTCCCGGCGCCCGCAAGGAACTGCTCGAAAACTACGTCAAGCGCCTCGAGGCCCTGGAGAACATCGCCACCAGCTTCGACGGCGTGGCCAAGGCCTACGCCATCCAGGCCGGCCGCGAGCTCAGGGTCATGGTCAACGTGGACGCGGTGGACGACGACATGACCTACGTGCTCTGCAAGCAGATCGCGGAGAAGATCGAGAAGGAGCTGACCTACCCGGGCCAGATCCGCGTCACGGTCATCCGCGAGCGCAGGGCCGTGGGCTGCGCCAAATAGCTTTTCGGCGAATGCAAGGGGCGCCCCATGGGCGCCCAAAAAGGGAAGACATGGAAGCCTGTCCGGCTTGTCCGCTGTCTTCCCTTTTGCTTTGGCTTCTGGAAGGGACCCGACTTCCGTTCGCAAGCCTTCCCGTGTGCATCCGACGGGTGCCGGTCGGCTCGGGAGTCGGGATTTTGGGCGGGAGGGCGCTCCTCCGGCTCCAGGCCTAATGATGGTGGTGCTTGCAGGTCATGTCCTGGCCGAAGGGCAGGAGCTTGCCGTCCAGGTAGGCCTGCACGGCTTCCTTGACGGTCTTGCAGGCGCCCGCGTGGTAGACCTCGATGCCGGCCTGCTGGAAGCCCATCAAAGGACGCATGCCCATGCCGCCGCAGAGCATGACCTTGACGCCGCGCTCGGAGAGCAGGCCCACAGGCCGCATGCAGCCGCCTTCCTCGTGGGGCGGGTTGGCCATGGTGTCCACGGACTTGATGTCCTTGCCCTCGATTTCAACGATGGTGTACATCTCGCTGTGGCCGAAATGCATGCCGTTGGCGGCCTCGAGGCCGCCGGGGAACACGGAAGGAACCGCAAGAAGATAGGACATGGGTGACTCCTTGAAGGATGCCCTGGGCATCCCGAGAAAATGCTCTCCCCGCATGGGAAGAGAGGATTGGGGGAAATGGGCCGGGAAGGAGAAGCCTTGCCCGGTCCGCTGGTGCACTTGAAAGCTACGATATCGGGAGCTGGACCGCATCGGCCCCGGCAGGAGCCGAGCTTCGGGCCTCCTCCTGGGCCTTGCGGAAGGCCGCCACGGCCTCCACGACCGTTTCAGCCCGGCATTCGAAGGCATGCATGCCCTGCCTGTGCAGCATGAAGCGGCTCTTGTCGCCGAAACGGGCCGCGCAGACGGCCTCGACGCCAAGACGTCCGAGCAGGTCGACCGCAGCGCGGCCGGCTCCACGGTCGCGGGCGGCGTTGAGGGCATTGTCGGCGTGGGAGATGCTGCTGTCCGCAAGGTCCACGATGACGAAGCCCCTGGCGCGTCCGAAGGTTTCCTCGAAGGGCGAGGAGAGCTCCTTGCCCGAGCTCGCCACCGCGAGTCTGGTCACGGACCCGAGGGGCGCAAGCTCCGCGAGGGAGACGAAGTTGCCTCCGCCCACACGCAGGGCGTGGCCCATGCAGACGGCCCTCGCCACGCTCTTCCTGGCGTTCGCAAGCACGCGCCCGAAGGTGTGGCGGGAAACGTGCATGCGCTCGGCGGCCATGGCGTTGGAAAGACCTTCGACGTCCGCGAGGCGCAGGGCCTCGAGCTCTTCCACCGAGAGGTGCTCTTCCTCGAGGGAGGAGAGAAGGGGGCCCGTGGGCCGAAAGTAGGTGACCGCGGGGCTTCCCTGCACGAAACGACATTGCTTGGGTCTGGCCATGTGATGATGTCCTGCATGCAGCTGCACGCGTGATGCCGGGAGGTTGTCCTTGTTCGTTTTGCTCATTTGAGCATAAACGCGCACAAGAAGATGTCAACTGCCGGAACATGCGCGAAAGGCGCAAGGAGCGAAATGGCAGCAAAGCGCCTGCAGTCGGTTTCGGAGAGGGGCGGCGCGGCCCGGCATGGCTGCTCGGTGTACGCCCTGGAGGTTCCGCTCGTTGGAGCGAAACACGAAAGCCATGCCCATGCGAGCAAAACCCGGCAGCGGCGTTTTGCACACTGGTACGCGTGTGCGAACCGGTTGAAACAGGTCTTGTTGGCGGCCTTGAGGGGGCGGAGCTTGCCGGAAGCGGGCTGCCCCTGGAGTCCCGGGGCCGTTTCGCTCAAAGGATTGAAGCCCATACGGCCGTGCCCGCATGGGCAGGACCTCCCGGGGCCGTTTTGCAAGAGAGGGTGAAACACGTGAAATTGGCTCTGCTGGCGGCTTCGAGAAAAAATTGTGACAATTTTTCGAAAATCGATTGACAGGCCCATGCCCC
>CAZWOT010000137.1:0-6609 GCA_964635595.1 uncultured Desulfovibrio sp. | reverse complement strand
TGTCCGGGAAGGCGAACTGGGCGCCCATGGCGGCCGGAAGGCCGTAGCCCATGGTGCCGAGGCCGCCCGAGGTCAGGAAGGTACGGGGAGCGTCGAAGTCGTAGAACTGGGCGGCCCACATCTGGTTCTGGCCCACCTCGGTGCTGATGATGGCGTTGCCGCCCGTGATCTGGCGCAGCACGCGCATGACGTGCTGGGGCTTCAGATAGCGGTCGGACTTCTGCCAGGAGAGGGGCTGCTCGGTGTGCCAGTTCTTGAGGGTCTCGAACCAGCTCTTGTGCTTGGCGGCCCAGTCCACGTCCTTGAACTTGGTGCGGGCGAGTTCTATCATGCCCTGCAGGGCGAGCCTGCAGTCGGCCACGACGGGCACGTCCACCTTCACGTTCTTGCGGATGGTGGTGGGGTCGATGTCGATGTGGACGATCTTGGCCTTGGGCGCGAAGGTGGAGAGCTTGCCGGTCACGCGGTCGTCGAAGCGGCCGCCCACGCAGATTATGAGATCCGCGTTGTTGAGCGACATGTTGGAGGTGTAGGTGCCGTGCATGCCCACCATGCCGAGCCACTGCTCGGACGAGCTCGGGAAGCACCCGAGGCCCATGAGGGTGCAGGTCACGGGACACGAGGTCTCCTTGGCGAAGGTGGTGAGCTCCTCAGAGGCGTTGGCGAGAATGACGCCGCCGCCCGCGAGAATGACGGGCGTGGAGCTTTCCTTCAGGACCTCCATGGCCTTGCGCAGCTGGTTGTGGTTGGGACGGGAGTTGGGGTTGTAGGAGCGCATGCTCACTTCCTCGGTGCCCCACACGAACTCCGTCCTCGCCAGCTGCACGTCCTTGGGAAGGTCGATGAGCACCGGGCCCGGTCGGCCGGTCCGCGCGATGTAGAAAGCCTCGCGGATGATCTGGCTCAGCCTGGTCACGTCCTTCACGAGGTAGTTGTACTTCGTGCAGGGACGGGTGATGCCCACGGTGTCGACTTCCTGGAAGGCGTCGTTGCCGATGAGCCCGGTGGCCACCTGCCCCGTGATGACGACCATGGGAATGGAATCGCAGTATGCCGTGGCCAGTCCGGTGACGGCGTTGGTGGCTCCGGGTCCGGAGGTTACCAGGGCGACGCCGACCTTGCCGGTCGCGCGCGCGTAGCCGTCGGCCGCATGGACCGCGCCCTGCTCGTGGCGGACCAGAATGTGCTTCAGTTCGGGATGTCTGGTAATCTCGTCGTAGATGTCGATTATGGCCCCGCCGGGGTAACCGAACAATATGTCCACGCCTTCTTTCTTGAGGGATTCAAGAAGGATCTGTGCACCTGTCAATTCCATTTCAATGCTCCGTCTATCTGGAGGCCCTCAACGCATCTATTCTGTCCGCGAGGCGCGTCTTGGCATCCAGTTTCTGTTTTTTCAGCTGTTTGAGGCTCTGCTCTTCCGCGGGGTTGCGGAAGGGTTTGGACTCGAGTTTGTCAACCTGTTTGCTCAATAGTACGTGGTCTTCCCACAGCGATTTCAGTTCAGGGTCCTTGTCGAGGTTTTCCTGGATGAAATCATGATCGTGCTGGTCCATGCGAGTCTCCTTGGCAATAAGTGTGGCCACGGGCCGTGAAGCCTGTGGAGGAATGGGACATCCGTTATGTCGTGAACGAAAGGGTTCCTTGGGGCGACCTTTGCAAAGAGCTTCGTGATGAAAACTTCATCGGGAAAGGCGTTTTCGGGGACTTTTGCGATTGGTTTCTCGAAGGCTTCTCGAAGGCTTCTCTGCAGCTTGTCTGGAAGGTTCGTCATCGACTCGCGGATGCCCCTAGGATAGCGAATGTCCAAACTGGGCTATGGAGCGGATGACTATCATGTCGACGAGCTCCAGTACGATGATGACGATGAGAGGGGAGAGATCGACCTGTCCGATTCGCGAGAAGGGAATCTTGCGCCGCACGAAGTTGAAGACGGGCTCGGTGATCTGCCAGAGCACGCGCACGGCGGGATTGTAGGGGTCGACGCGGAACCACGAAAGGACGCAGGCAACGAGCACGACCAGGATGTAGGCGCTGACGAGCATATGCAGTATCGAAGCCACGGCGTCGAAAATGTTGGTCACTACGAACACGGGGTCGTTCTCCGGTCCTTGCGGGCGGTTCCTTGGGAGGGGAAGGAAGGGAAGGTTGACGGCTAAAACCCGGACGGGGGCCGCCGGTGGATGGATTTCTTGTTTCGTCCCGGGCGTGCCCCGTCAGGCGCTGGCGAGATGGGGCCGTATCTGGTCGAGAAGGCTCGGGTACGAGTCGGCCGTGAAGTCGGCCGCGAGGGGAACGGGCGGGCAGAAGGCCGCGAAGGGTATGTCGGCCGCAAGAGCCGTTTTCTGGTCCACGGCGCTGTCCCCCACGAAGAGCACCTCGGACCTTTCGCATCCCCAGTCGGCCAGAATGGTTCTGGCTCCCTCGGGACGCGGCTTCGGAAAGCCGCTTGAGGCCGTAACCAAGGGAGAAAAATACGGCGGGAGACGGAAAAAGTCCAGAACGGAACGCAATCCGCCGTCGGTTCTGTTGGTCAGAACGGCCATCTTGACGCCATTGTTGTGCAAATTATGGACAAAATCAAGAAAGCCGGGAAAGATTTTCACGAGCGGCAGGATGCGTTCGCGGTAGTTCACCACCACCCGGCCCATGGTGTCTATCTCGCCATGGAGCTCTTCGGGCAGAAGACAGCGCAATGCCTCGCTCGAGGTCGCCATGAAGCAGTAGCGCTCCTGGTCCGGACGCATGGGCGCAAGGCCGTAGTGCTCGAGGATGAGGTTGTAGAAGGCCCGGTTGGCGTCGGTCGAGTCTATCATGACGCCGTCGCAGTCGAAGATGACGCCGCGGATGGTCCACGTTTCGGTCCGCCCCTGCGCGCCCCGGCTGCCCTTCCTTTTGTCTGCGGCCGCCATCACGCCCTCCCCTCGAAAAAGACAAGGCGCAGGGGGCCTGGACAGGAGGCTGCCGCCTCGGCGCCAAAAAGCTCGCGAGGGTCCATCTCGAGGCCCCTGGCCGCCCTGCCCGTCTCCCTGGCAAGGCGCTCGGCAAAGGGACAGGAGCCTGCGCGCGAAAAGAGCGCCAGCAGATCGTCGGGGATGCCGGCGGGCGCCCTGCCCGCAGACGCCCTGCCCTCCGTGTCGGCACCGGCTCCCGCGTCCTCGAAAGCCTGGGCAACAGCGCCAGCAGCATCGCCAACAGCAGCATCGACGGGCACGTCGAGCACGAAGACGCTTTCTGTCGGACACAGCACGAAGGAGTTCCTGAGCATGGTCTTCCAGCGGGCAAGGGGATCTGTCGCGTTCTCGAGGGGCGCCGCGTCGGCCGGCAGGGCCCTGCCGTCGGCCATGAAGGCCGCATCAAGGCGCAAGAGGCCCTGCTCCACCCTCTGTATGAGCTCGTCGAGCTCGCAATTTGCCCTCTCCTCGAGCCAGAGAAGCAGAAGGGTGCGCTGGGCGCGCCGTCTCGCGAGTTCGAGGCCTGCGTCCGGGCCTTCCTGTCCGGCAACTGCGCCGCCAGCTTCGCCATGTGGGCCATTTGCGCCCGTTTCCCCAAGCCGCGCGAGCGCCTCGCGTTCCTCGCGGGCCCTTGTCTCCTCGCGTTCGCGCTCCATGCCGAGGGCCGCCTCGTTCAGGACCCCGCTGCCCTTCGCGCTTTCCCTTGCCAGAAGCTGAAACTCGTTGGCGAGCGCAGCCATCTGCTCCGGGTGCAGGGGCAGGTTTTCCGGGCGATGCCCGGGAGCATCCGCATTTCGGAGCATCCTTGCGGGAAGTCCGATGTCGAGGCGGTGCACCGAGGGACAGGACAACGCGTCCCGCCTGCCGGTGCCGAAAAGCCCCGGAAACCAGAGGTACGCCGCCGTTTCCGTGCCCTTGTCTGCCGTCCCGTCCCTTGCCGTGTCCTGCGCCATGTGGGCCGCCCCCCGGCTCTTCTCCCAAAGAGAGAGCCATCCGTCCTTGCCATCCGACCTTGACGTCCGTCCTTGATGTCCGCGAGTCTGCCGCCGGCGCGCCCTCCAGGGGGCTCGAAGCCCCCTCGAGGCCCTCTTCGAGGCTAGCGTCCCTGGGCTATCTGGTGGATGAGCCGCGTCGCCTCGTCGGGCTGCTCCTCGCCGGCAGGGCCGCCTGGCCCGTGGGGGCCGTGCGGGCGGGCCGGATGGCACAGGCGCACCATGGTCTGCAGGTATTCCCTGCGGCGGCTCAAGAAGAACGCCAGCGGGCGCGCAAAGTCGCGGCCGGTCAGCCCGTCCACCATGAGCTGGCTCACCTCGCGCTCGCGGGCGAGCACGAGCTGGGAGAGCATGAGGACCTTGCGGTCCGCCGAGGTGAGCGTGCGCACAAGCTGCCGAAAGGCGTCCTGGGCGCGCGGCTGGTAGTACCAGATGTACATCATGTCGAGGGCGTTGACAATGAAGGTGCGCTCGAGGCGCCTTGCGCCGGCGCCCCCGCGGCCCTTGAGGCCGCCGCTCCTGGCCAGCTGGTAGAGGGCCTCCTCGCGCGGGAAGAGGAGCTCGAGCTGGGTGTAGCTGTCGAAGACCGAGCGCAGCTTGTCCTGGTAGTCGTTGCGGCGCATGCGGATGTTGGCGGCGCTGTCGGCTATGCCCTCGATGACCGCGCCCACGGTGTCCGAGGCGCACTTGGAGACCATGGAGGCCGCGGGAATGACGTAGAAGGCGACGTCCTCCACGCCGATGAAGACGAGGAAGTGCAGAAGGACGGCGTTGTAGAAGGTGCCCACGGGAATGGCCAGAAACGAGCGGAAGATGTTGCCGACCGCCGCGGATCTGGGAAAGCCCCGGTAGATGTTGTGGGCGAGGATGTAGAAGCCGTTGACGATGGAGAGCACGCTGAAGACGAGCAGCGGCGAGTTCAAAACGTCTATGCCGAAGCCCTCGTCCAGCAGCTTCACGCGCACGATGTACTCGAGCAGAAAGACGCTGATGCCCGTGTACATGAGCGAGTCGCACAGCCTGCTCCAGCTCACCTGGTCGCGCCAGTGCATGAGGCTTCCGCGCGAGAGGCCGCGGGCTGCCAGCACCATCTGCACCACGTTGCGCACGCCGGTGATGCAGAACCAGATGACGGTGCCGAACAGGGCCAGCACCCACCAGTCCTGGGTCACCATGAAGGACCACTGGGCCGGGATGAAGCCGGCCAGTATCTTGAGGAAGTTGGCGATGCCGCTGTTGAGGTAGTGGCGTCCCGGCGGGGTGGCGTCCTCGCGCCTCTCCTCCAGCGGGGAAGGCACGATGGGGCCCACGAGGTTCACCACGTTGCCGGCCTTGCTCACGTGCAGGGCGCCCACGGGCTTGACCCACTCCTCCTTGCGCTCGAGCCCGAGGTGCGAGCAGAACGGGAGCCCGTGCAGGCTTTGCAGGAATGCGTGCCAGGCGCCGATGTTTTCCGGCTGGCGGTAGATGGTGTGCTTTTCGAGCACGGCCTGGATGGGGATGACGGGCTTTCCGGCCTCGCTTTCCTCGAGATACCTGGCTCCGCGCCTCGTGAGTGACTCGGTGACCACGAAGCCCATGCCGAAGGCCCGCGAGCGGTTGCCGGCGGACGTCCCGATGCGGGACTTCAGGGGCTGGTTGCGGTAGCGCTCCCACAGGGTGGGGATGTTGGCCAGGATCTTCTCGAATTTCTCGGCCCGTTTCAGCTCGCCGCGCTCGCGCATGGACTGGATCATCTGCATGATCATCTGCTTGAGGCGCGGGGCCTGGCCGGTGTTCAGGGCAAAGCGCAGCTCGCCCGTCTCGTGGACGTTCTTGAGCCGCCCCTTCACAAAGGAGCGCATGCTGAAGATCTCGAGGTGGGTGATGGCGCCCTTGCAGTCCCAGATGAGCTCCAGCACGTCCTCCACGGCCAGATCGCTCGAGCAGAGCACCATGCGGCAACCGGGCGTCACCGCATGGAGCTCCTTCATGAGCTCGCGGGGGCTACAGGCCATGAGCTTCGGCATGTGCCTGGCGTCGTGCTCGGGGTCGATGCGCGGCAGCTCCTCGTGCACGCAGGGATTGAGCCAGTCGTCCTGGATGGTGTCCGAGCACAGGCGCTGCAAAAACTCGAACTGCTGCTTTTCTTCCCTGGCGAGATCGGGCCGTTCCGCAAGCTCGAGGATACGTGCCTCGATCTGCGGCCGAAGCTCGGTATAGAGATATTCCGCCAGCTTTTCGCGGTTGGCGTGGCCGCGACCCACGTAGTTCAGAAAGTCGTCCGGCGAGACCGGGGCGATCTCGATGCCGTGGCAGATGGCGTTCTCGGGGCGGATGGATTCGTTCCAGATCTCGATGGTGGTGAGGAGCTTGTCGCGCAGATAGGCGATGACTTCGCGTCCCTTGTGGGTCAGGGCCGCCATCTTGGGCGTGTCGAGGAAGGAGAGGAAGTCGTCGTCGCTCATGAAGCCGCGCGGGATCCACACGAAGGTCACGAAGCGGTTTCTGAAGGGCACCTTGAACTCGATGCCGATGCGCAGCTCGATGCCCACGACACGCGCGGCGTCAAGGGCCTCTCTCGCCACTTCCTTGTCCACGCAGTAGTCGTAGACGATGGTGATGTTGCGCAGGCCCTTGATCCAGGCGTCCATGATGAGGTGGGTGGGACTTTTGCGGCCCTT
>CAZWOT010000136.1:0-6659 GCA_964635595.1 uncultured Desulfovibrio sp. | reverse complement strand
GAAACGGATTTTTGCGGGATCCTGGCGGGATCTATGCGGGACCTTTGCGGCATGACCCCTGGGCCTTTCGCAAGCCATGCGTCCGGATTCTGTGTCCACGGGGCAGTCCCCGGCCCTGGAGGCTTGACGATCCCAAAGGCCGTCTCTCCTGCGCGAAGAGGCGGGAGCCCCGGGAGGCCTTGGGAGCCCCTGGGAGTCCTTGGAAGTCCCTGGAGCGTTTGGCTGCCGGTCGTCCTGCCGGGTTTTGGCATTCCTTTACGAGGAGCCTTTGGGAGGACCCTTTCGGGAGCATTCGGGAAGATTCGAAGCATTCAGGAGGAGCGGGAAGGATTCGGAAGAGTTTGCAGGAACTCGCGAATCCGTTCCGGAGAGAACATTCTGGAGGCATCATGCAAAAGGCGAAGGAGGCACTTATCGTGGCGCTCGAGCGGGCCGACATCAAGGTTAACGGCTCCCGCCCCTGGGACATCCAGGTGCATGACGAGGGGCTTTTCGAGCGTGTTCTGCGCGACGGCAACCTGGGCGCCGGCGAGGCCTACATGGAGGGCATGTGGGACTGCGAGGCGCTCGACGTCATGATCTGCAAGGCCATCCGCGGGCACATGGAGCGCGAGCTCTCCCATTCGCTGCCGGTTCTCGTGGTGAGCCTGCGCGAGCGCTTCTTCAACATGCAGAACGCGCGGCGCTCGAAGGACGTGGCCAAACGCCACTACAACATGGACAACGACCTCTTCGCCGCCATGCTGGGCCCCACCATGAACTACAGCTGCGGCCTGTGGAAGGATGCCGGCAACCTGGACGAGGCGCAGACGGCCAAGATGGAGCTCATCTGCCGCAAGCTGGGCCTCGAGAAGGGCATGCGGGTTCTCGACATCGGCTGCGGCTGGGGCGGTCTTTGCCGGTACATGAGCGACCGCTGCGTGGCCGACGTCACCGGCATTAGCATAGCCTCCGAGCAGATCCGCTACGCGAAGGAGCACGACCCCGAGGGCAGGGTGTCCTGGATATGCGACGACTACCGCTCCCTCGAGGGCCAGTACGACCGCATCGTGTCCGTGGGCATGTTCGAGCACGTGGGCCGCAAGAACTACGGCCACTACATGCAGAAGGCGCGATCGCTTTTGAAGTCCGACGGCCTCTTCCTTCTGCACTCCATCGGCTCCAACTACCAGAAGGCGGGCGTGGATCCCTGGTTCAACAAGTACATCTTCCCCAACGGCATGCTCCCCTCGCCAACCTCGCTCACAAAGGCCTTTGCCGGCGTCTTCGTGCTGGAGGACTGGGACAATTTCGGTGCCGACTACGACAGGACCCTCATGGCCTGGCACGAGCGCTTCGAGAAGGGCCTTGCCGAGGGCGGCTTCCACTGCGAGGAGGAGGTGCGGCGCATGTACCGCTACTACCTCTTGAGCTGCGCTGCCGCCTTCAGGGCGCGCGACATCCAGCTCTGGCAGCTGGTCCTGAGCCCCCACGGCGTGGACGGGGGCTACCGCAGCGTGCGCTGAAAAAGCGTCCCGCGCATCCGGCAAAACCGCCAACGCGCCCCTGGACGGGGGCCTTTTCACGCGCCATATGCACAGAGGCAGGGGGCAGTCTTCCCCGCAGACCGGATTCAGGCGCGAAACAAAAACGAAAAGGCCCGTGCTTTATCAAGACGGACCTTTGGCGAACATGTCGATTTGTTGAGGAAGCCCTTTGCCTCTTCTGCCCTTTCGGCAAAAACCGGGCAGGGCTCTTCCCCCTTGTGCCACGCCTCTTCTACGAATGTCTGCGGGCAAGGGGCTTGCGGCGGCCGGAGCCCGGGAGGCCGCCTCTTCTGGCGCCAAGGACGGCCCTGCGCATGAGCTCGGCGATGATGGCGTCCTCGGTGTTCGAGCGCAGGGAGAAGTCCTGCATGAAGACGGCCTGAAGCATGAACGTCATCTTCTGGGAGCGTTCCCACAGGGTGAGAAGCTCCTCGGTGTGCATCAGCTGGAGCTGATCGCTGATCGGGGTTTCGGAATCGCCGTTGTCGAATCTGTCCATGGCAGCCGTGCCTTTTTCCTCGAAGGGGACGGCCCGAATGAGGGCCTTTGGTTGGACATGCCCCGGGGGGCTTGCCTTCGGGCAAAGCAGATATGCCGCGAGGCCCCCGAGGTCAAGCACAAATTTTGCGCGGCCCTTGCCTGCCCCTTGCCATGCCTTTCGCCATGGCACAGGAAGGCCCTTTGGGCTTGCTCCAGGGCTTGCCGCAGGACTTGTGTCGCCTTTGCTGGACATTCGCCGCAGCCTCTCGCCCAGGGGCCTTTGGCATGGGGCATCAGGGCCGGGAAAGATCCGCGTAGTCCTTTCCCGAAAGCCGCTGGGAAATTTTCCGCACCTTGAGGGCAAGATCGGAGAGACATAGGCCCTCGAGTCCCAGGGCGGCCTCGCAGATGTGCAGGGGCGAGAGGTAGAGATCTGTCCAGGAACAGGACAGGCAAAGGCCGCCTCCCATGGGCTCGACGGCCGTCACGAGAGTGCGGGCGTTGCACGTCCTTTCTCCCTTCTTCGTCTCGCGGGTGTAGACGACCTCGTCCTGGTCCATGAAGGCCGCAAAGGCCCGTTCCAGGATCTTTTGTCCCGGCGTTTCCTTGCCGGAAGTTCCGGCGATTGCGGGGCTGTCGTCCGCGCGCAGAAAAAAGCGCTCGGCGTCGGAGAGGAGGGCCTTTTCGTTGAAGGCAATGTCCTCCACCAAAAGACAGGAGAGGCCCCTTGGCAGGGCTGCGTCCAGGGCTCTTGTCAGTTCCTGCGGATCCATGGGGGCGCGCAGGGTGAGGGAGAACCACTCGCAGCCGCTCTCGACGCCCACGGGCAGGGCCCTGCCGAAGCTCACGAGGGGCATGGGGTGAAAGCCGCCGGAAAAGGCCATGGGGATGCCGGCGCGGCGCAGGGCGCGCTCGAGCACGGCCTGAAGCTCGAGCTGGGAGAGAAAGGCGGCCTCGTTCACCTTTTCGTGCCACACTCTAAGGGTCTGTGCGCGGACGAGCAGGGCCGGATCCAGCTTCGGGGGCTCGGGCTTCGTGTCGCGAAGAAGGAGGCGTCCGTTTTCGTCCAGGGCGGGTTTGTTGGGCACCTGGTCGCGCTGGGGGTAGACAAGGCGGTTTGCAACCGTCTCCTCGCGGGATCTGGCCACGTGTCCCAACTTGGTGCCGTGATCGCAGGCCCCGCACATGCCGCAGGCGTCGTAGCGGCAGTCCTTGGTGATCCTTGCCTCGTAGGCGCGTTTTTTCTCGCGCAGAAGGTAGTCCTCGGTCACCCCGCACTCGATGTGCGACCAGGGCAGGGGCTCGCCGGGCTTCTTGCCCCGGATGCACGTCTCGGGCTCGAGTCCGCACTCGGCCAGGGCCTCGAGCCAGGGCGCAAGGGAAAAGTGCTCCTTCCAGCCCTGCAGGATGGCGCCCCTGAAAAAGGCCTTTTCCACCACGTCGGCCATTTCCCTGCCGGCGCGCGAAAGGATGCCCTCGAGGTGGCTCACCTTCGGGTCGTGCCAGCGAAGCGTCAGCCCCCGGCTTGCCTTGAACTCCTTCAAGAGCATGCCCACGCGGCGGTCGATTTCCGCAAGGGGTATCTGGTCCTCCCACTGGAAGGGCGTCCAGGGCTTGGGCACGAAGGGCGAGACCGCGGCCGTGACGGCAAGCTTCGGAGCGCCGGGGCCTCCGGCAAGGCGCACCCTGCGGCAGAGGTCGGCGATGGCCAGCACGTCCTCGTCGGTCTCGGTGGGCAGGCCTATCATGAAGTAGAGCTTCACCTGGCGCCAGCCGTATTCCACCAGCTTGGCCACGTGGGTCATGAGCTGGTCCTCGGTGATGCCCTTGTTGATGACGTCGCGCAGCCGCTGGCTTCCGGCCTCCGGGGCCAGGGTGACGCCGGTCCTGCGCAGCTTCGCCATGCGCTCCATGATGTGGTCGTCGATGGAGCCCACCCTCAGGGAGGGGAGGGAGAGCGATATCTGCTCGGCCTGGCAGCGGTCCAGCGTCTCGAGGCAGAGGTGCTTCAGGGCCGAGTAGTCGCCGGCGCTCAAGGAGAGAAAGCTTATCTCGTCGAATCCCGTGTTGTTCAGGCACTCCTCGAGAATGGCCTGGGTGGTCTCCACGCTGCGCTCGCGCGAGGGACGGTAGACGTAGCCCGCGTTGCAGAAGCGGCAGCCGCGGGTGCAGCCCCGGGCTATCTCCAGGGAGAGGCGGTTGTGGACCGTGGCGATGGGCACGACCTGGGTCGTGGGCGAAAAGGCGGTCTCGAGATTGGCGACAACCCTGCGCGTGGGCCTCGGCACGTCGAGGCCCCTGGCCACGTACTTGCCCTCCGGGCCCTCCACGAAGAGGGAGGGCGCGTAGACGCCCGGTATCTGGCTTGCCCGGCGCAGGAAGATGGAGCGGGGCATGTTTTCGGCCCGCGCTTCTTCCAGCGCCTCCAGAAGCTCGGGCACCGTTTCCTCGCCGTCGCCCAGCACCACAAGATCGAGGAAGGGCGCCATGGGCTCGGCGGAGAGCGCGGCACCCCCGCCGGCCGTGACCAGGGGGCAGGCGCGCAGATCCTCGGGGCGATCCTTTGTCCGCAAGGGGATGCCCGCCAGATCGAGCATGTTCAGGACATCGGTGTAGCAGAGCTCGTGGGTGATGGAAAAACCGAGAAAGGCGGTTTTTCCGAGCGGCGTGTCCGACTCGAGGGTGGCAAGCGGCACTCCCCTTTGCCGCAGGATGGCGCAGGCGTCGGCGTCCGGCTCGTAGCAGCGCTCGGCCCACCAGCCGGGGCGCTCGTTGACGATGCCGTAGAGGATCTTGCTGCCGAGATGGGACATGCCCACCTCGTAGAGATCCGGAAAGCAGAAGACGCAGCGAAGGACAACGTCGTCCGGGATCTTGTGGACGGCGCCCTGCTCGATGCCGAGGTAGCGGCTTGGCTGCCTGAAGAGGGGGAGAAGCTCGCGCATGTCTGTTCGTCGTGCCTTTTGCGTCAGGCCTTTTGCGTCAGGTCATCGGGCCGGGTCTTAGGATCGGTTCTTTCGCGTCAGGTCCTTCGCGCAGGTCGGGTCCGGCCTGCCCCTTGCCTTGGGACGCGCTCCCTGGCGGGACAAAGGCCGTCGACGTGCGGGACAAGGATGTTCTTTTTGGCCGATTTTCGGGGTGCGCATTCGTGTCGAAAATGGCCTTTTTGAACGTCTGGGCGAACCCGTGCCTGCCTGGCCCGGAAGCCCGGTTTCTAGTGGATGAGGCCGGAGCCCGACTGGGCGGCGCCGCCGAACTGGATCTTGCCCAGGTTGGAGCTCACGGAGAGGTTGGTGGTCACCTCGATGTACTTGTCCTGGAGCTCCTTGGCGGTGTCCTTGAAGCGGTAGAGGATGAAGCGGCCCTCGATCTCGGCGTCGAAGGTGTTCTCGAAGGGGAAGCCGTAGGGGGCGAGCAGCATCTGCATGCCCTGCTGCGTGGGCACGTTCTGCAGCTGGACGACGCCGGAAAGGAGGTCCTTCTCGGCATCGTACTTGCCGAGAACGATTTCACCAGAAACGAGCTTGACCATGCGGATGTCGTAGGCGGCCATGTGTGTCTCCTTGGAGCATAGAACATTGATGGTTGGTTTGGGCCCCGCGGCAAGCGGGGCGGCGGGAACGTTGCCTAGTCGCAAGGGGCGCTTCTTGTCAAGGATATTGTCGGTTTGCCGTGGGCCGCGGGCGCCTGGCACCTGTCTGCTGCACCTGTCCCTGTCCATCTGAGAGGAGGGGAAGGCGCGACTTTGAGTCGGGCTTTTGGATGGGGCCAACGTGCATGATTCCTGGCGAGCCTGCGTCCATCACAAGGACAAGCCGGGTTTTGCCCCCTGCAAGGGAAAGCCCGGGAGAGGCCGACGGGGCGGGAGGGCGGACAGCCTGTGCAGGATGCAGGTTTTTTTCTTCGAAAAAGTTCTTGCCATCTTCCGTCCGTCCGGATACGGTGACCCCATCTTCTTTCATGAGGTGCCCTGCAAGGGGCACATACAACAAGACCATCCAGGCTGCGCCGAAACGACAGCCAGCACAAGGGACCTTCTCCCCGGATTCAAGCCTTCATCGATTGAGTCCTGCGGGGGAGAAAAGACCACCGGGATGCACCCCGAACGCCGGACAGGGCACAGGGGAGGGAATCCTTAAAAAAACGGTCCCTGGCAAAGGCCCCAAAAGGCCTTCGTGCGGCCAAGTTTTAGGCAGACTCCACCGACTCCACCGACTCCGTCCGACTTCGCGCAAACCCGCAAGACCCCTCTTTCAAGGGGATTTTCCATTGCGAAAGGACGAGGGAGCACGGCCAAAGGGGAGATGGAAGACGCCCGCGTCCATCGCCCGCTTGACAGGGGGACATGGGCATGAGGCAAGGGGAATCCGACATATCGGCCACTTCGACCAGTCCGCCATCAATGGCCATTTGTACCTACTCAGCTCCGGCAGCTGGTCTTGATTTTTGTAGCATAATTTGGGTAGCATAGCCATAGTTTGAGGGCGCACTTATGAAGTTGGACTTGCAGCCAATGCGAGAGGCCTGTGCCAAACTCCGGGAAGCTGCCGAACAAGAGCAGCCCCCCGAAGATTTCCGCCAGCCTCTCTGCACTTTCCTGGAGAAGGCGGAGGAACTCTTTGCAATTCTCCAGGAATGTATCGTGCGCCCGAC
>CAZWOT010000135.1:0-6671 GCA_964635595.1 uncultured Desulfovibrio sp. | reverse complement strand
GTTTCCAAAAATTTTGGGGGCATAACGACTTCTCCATTGTTCTGACGTCAGGAACAGCTTGCTGAACAGACCATATGTGACAGCCCAGGTGTGACAGACTCTGCTCCAATCGACGTACGCCTCTGGTGCAGGGAGCAGCCTCAGAACCAGATAGTGCGTAGTGCGTATGCAGATTGCATGCTTCGGGCAGGGGTTGCACTCTCCGAGGAATTCTGGCGGGAGACATGCGACCATGTGCAGGACAGCGTACAGACGTTTCTCCCCGGGGAGGCTCACACTGTCTCTCGTTCTTCCTAAAAGCAGGTGATACGTTCAGTCCATGTCCGAACTATAGCAGGTTTTGTCGGCATGACCAAGTGCCAGATGCATAAGGACAGAGCTGACGAATAGTGTGTCTTCTTCTCCCGCTGACTGCACCCTCCTGGTTTTGGGGGCGGTTGCTCGCGCCTACGTGGGTCTTATAGCCCGCGCTTATCATTCCCTTCCTGCAGATTCGGGGGCCTGGCTCACCAAAACCCATCTTGGCACAGACGCAAGAAAAGACCGGTTCGGGACATGCCCTGGCCGGTCTTTTCCATCGAGTTTTGCGCTGCTGCAGCCTTGCGCTTGACATGCGCTCTATGCTTCGGGGGCTCTGGCGCCTTGCTGCTCCTGCCACTTCTTGAGGCGCCTGCGGTAGTACTTCTCCACTCCCAGCCAGTGGGAGGCGGTGTAGCCGGTGGCCTCCTTGAGCTTGAAGGCCAGTTCCTTCGTGACAGCATACTCGCCTGCGTAGAAGCTTTCGAGCTCCTCCACGGTGAGGTCCAGGCGGCGGGCCGCCTGCTCCTTGCTGACGAAGGTCTTCTCCATGATATCCGCCACGAGTCTGCCCGGGCTGACGATGCTCTCGGGAAGGTCCAAGTTCGAGTTCGTGTTCATGCCCTGTATCCTTCGCGGGAAAGCCCCTGGCGCGCCCCGCGTCCTGTGATTGGGTTTTGGGCCAGTATGGGCCCTGTCGTTTGCGGGCTCGACAGCACACGGTTTTGTCGTCGCACAAATGGCGGCATGTGCACCGCACGCCCTTCGGCCTTGTCCAATGAGAAGTAAGTCTGCATTGCCTGCTTGGCTAGGGAGAGCGGCGCAGGAAAAGGGCGGCCCCTGTGACGGGAGTCGCCCTTTTCATTTTCTGTTCAAGGGCCCCTTGCGCCCTCATGTGGACGCACGGCCCGGTATTTGCCAGCTAGAAGCCGAACTCGTCGTCCGAGCCGCCGCCAAAGCCGAACTCGTCCTCGGGCTCAGATTCGGGCCCGGGAGCTGCCGCTGCGGCAGCGGGATCCGCAGGAGCGGAAAATCCGCCGCCAAAACCGAACTCGTCGTTCGAGCCGCCGCCAAAGCCAAACTCGTCGTCCGAGCCGCCGCCGAAACCGAACTCGTCGGCACCGGAAGCAGCGGCCGCAGGAGCGGCTGCGCCGACTGAAGCGCCAACAGCTGAAGCTGCGGCACCGGCCACGGCGGCAGGAGCCTGGATGGCCACGTGCTTGAGGTTCTCCTTGATGGCGTCCTTGATGGTCTCGAGGAGCTCCTCGTGGTTGATGGCCATCTTGCCCTGGAACTCGAGGGCCTGGCGGCGCAGGGTGCCCGCTTCCTTCTTCTGTTCCTTGAGCTGCTCCTCGAGGCCGTCGGCCTTCTTCAGGGCGGTGGCGAGCTTGCCCTCGAGGGGCTTCAGGTCTTCCACCTGCCCGGAGAGCGAGGCCACCTCGCGGCGCAAGGCCGCAACCTCGTCCTCCTTTTCCTGGTAGGCCTTGAGCATGCTCTGGCAGGCCGTCATCATGCTACCCGTCATGGGCGGCAGGCTGACCTTGTCGCCAAGAACGGTGGCCGCACGGGAGACGAAGTTGCTCCAGCCTTCCTTTTCCTCGTCCCAGACGATTTCCGCGAACCTGGGGTAGAGCCTCGCCACCCAGGCGGCCGCGAAGGGCGCCGCGGCCTGGGCCAGACGGTTGCAGGCAATGGACTGGCCAAGAATGTAGCCCGCGATCTCCTTCAGATCTACGTCCCCCTTGCCCGTGGACAGGGCCAGCACCGTTTCCACGGGAAAGACTTTGCGTTCGGAATCAGCCATGTTTGTACCCTCCTCGATTGTGCTCGAGAGTCAGTTTGCCTTCACTAACCGCGTCCGTACATGCGCACGTAGAGGAGCGCGCAGGCGCGATACGCGAGATGCCCGAGCTTCGACCAGGGCAGATAGGCGAAGAGCATCCACACAAAGACCAGGTGCAGATAGTACACGAGATACGCGCAATGCACCGCGTCGGCCAGTCTGAACATCTGGGAGAGGCATCCGGTGATGGCGACAACCCAGATGATGCCGAGAAGATACCAGTCCTGGTAGTTGGAGGTGAAGAACTTTGGATTCTGCCGCCTGCGGCGGATGGTGAGGAGCACGAGGCCCACGAGCAGCACCACGGCGCCTATGTTGGCCAGTATCTTCACCGGGAAGGTCAGAGGCATCGGGGTCTCGATGCTCAAGACCGGCACCACCTTGCCAATCCAGTGCCCGGCCGCAACGATAGCGGTCACGATCATGAGGCTCAAGAAGCCCAGGATCAGGCACATGTGGCCGTTTTTGCGCGACTCGTGCGCCTGGCCCGTGTTGGGGCCGCTCTCGCAGTCCTCGAACTTCTTGTGGCTTCCTATCTCCTCCCAGAGCATGAGCACAAGCTCGATGTACCAGGGCTTTGTCGGACCTATCACGAGCTTTTTCTCGTCGCCGCCAAAGGACTTCCAGAGCGTGCTGCACCCGCGCCAGATGAGAAAGACCGCGCCGAAGAAGGTCAGCATGAAGATGGGGTCGATGGTGTAGTCGCCATAGAAGATCTGGCCGAACACGATGCGCCCTTCAGCCGTGCGCGGGAACCACGAGCCCACGATGGAGGCGCGGATGGCCCAGATTATGAGCCAGAGCACGGCCGGGATGAGGAAGAGCATGGGAAGGCCCTTCGGGGTGCTCATCCACTCGCCTATCTTCGAGGGCTTCACGAGGTGCTTGTAGGCCACATTGCGGGCCGCGGCCATGACGTCCGCGGGCTTGGCGCCGCGCGGGCAGAGCTCGGAGCAGTTGCCGCAGTTGTGGCAGAGCCAGATGTCCGGATCCTTGAGCAGCAAGTCCTTCTGGCCCCAGGAGGCCCACACCATTTCCTTTCTCGGATAGGGGGTGTTGGCCGGCGCCATGGGGCAGGCCACGGAGCAGGTGGCGCACTGATAGCATTTTTTCAGGCTGTCCCCGCCGGCATCCATCAGTTCCCTGGCAAAGCCGGCATCGGGAGTGAGAGTTGTGTTCGCCATTGCCTGCCTCCTACATGGCCTTGAAGGGGTTGGGTCCCATCTGTTCGATGCGGTTCACGAAGCCGTCGATCATGTCGGTCACGCGATCTGCCTCGTCGATGGCGAGCTCGAACTGCTCCACGCGTTCGGGCTCGACGCCCAGTCGATTCAGGGTCTCGGCGATGTTGATCATGCGGCGGGAACAGAGCTCCGAGCCCTTCACGAAGTGGCACTGGTAGTCGTCGCCGTACTTGCAGCCAAGGAGCATCACGCCGTCGAAGCCCTTGCTCATGGCGTCGGAAATCCAGATGGCGTTGACGGAACCGAGGCAGCGCACGGGGATGACGCGCACGTAGGGGCTCCAGCGGTGGCCCTGCAGGGCCGCCATGTCGAGCGCCGGGTAGGCGTCGTTCTCGCAGGCGAGAATGAGCACGCGCGGACCGTGCTTCTTGAAGTCCTTGGGCACCGTCACCTCGCGGATCATGGAGCCAACCTGGTCGATGTTGTAGTTGGCGAACGAGATGACGCGCTCGGGGCAGGCGCCGAAACAGGTGCCGCAGCGGCGGCAGCGGGCGGGATTGGGTTTCGGGGTTCCCTTCTCGTCGTCGTCGAGGGCGCCGAAGGGGCATTCCTCGGTGCAGCGCTTGCACTGGGTGCAACGCACGAAGTTGAAGACCGGGTAGGTGAGGTCGCCCGAGCGCGGGTGCACGGCGACGCCGTGCTCGGCGCACTCGATGGCCTGGATGGCCTTCAGGGTCGCGCCGCGCGCATCCAGAAGACAGCCGTCCAGCGTCATGGGCTGGCGCACGCAGCCGGCGGCGTAGATGCCGGTGCGGCGGGTCTCGTAGGGGAAGCAGATGTAGTTGGAGTCGAGGTAGCCGTCGAAAAGATCGAGGTCCGGGAAGTCCGGGCCCTGGCGGTACTCGAACTGCATGATGGCTTCCTTGGCGGACACGGGGACAAGGCCCGTGGGCACGACCACGAGATCGCAGTCGAGGTCGAAGTCGATGCCGAGCAGCGTGTTCTCGCAGGAGACCACCATGTGGTCGCCGTCCTCGCGGATGTCCGTCACGTCGGCCTTGGTCATCATGAGACCGAGCCTGTCCTGCATCTTGCGATAGAAGCGCTCGAGGATGCCGGGAATCACCATGTCCTTGTAGAGCACGTAACACTGGGTGGCGTCCTCGGTCTTCTCGCACACGCTCTGGGCAAGGCGGAGCATGCCCACGCTGTTCACGGCGTTCGAGTAGCGCAGATGATCGATGCTCTCGAGGTCGACCTTGACGAAGGGCTTTTCCTCTTCCTCGCCCTGGGGCGCGGGAGCGGGAGCCTTTGCGGCCTCTTCCTCGGCGGCAGCCGCCTCGGCCGCGGCCTTTTCCTCGAGCTCCTTCGCGATGGCCTTCTCGGCCAGGGTCGTGTCGAGCACGAAGGCGATGCGGCGGGCGGTTATCTTCCCTGCCAGGAAATTCTTGCCGAACTCGGCCGCGTGCATGACCTTGGGGCTTTTGCCAAGGCCCATGGCGCCGAGATACTCGGGAGCGAGCGCCGTCCAGCCGGCGGCCACCACGGCCGAGCCCACCTCGAAGGTCTTCTCGCCGTCCTTGGTGGCTATGGTCGCCACGTACTCGCCGGGCTGGCCGGAGAGCCTGGCCACCGTGGACTCGAGCAGTACCGTGACAAGGGAGTTGCCGGTGACGGTGGCTATCTTTTCTGGAAGTCCCGTGCTTTCCTTGTCCTCCCAGGGTGCGTGCAGGGGCGAGCCCGTGGGGATGTTGTTCACGGCGCCGCCAAGGCGGTCGGTCTTTTCGACCAGAACCACCTCATAGCCGCTTTTCGCGGCCTCTTCCGCGGCCGTGAGGCCCGTGAAGCCGCCGCCGACCACCAGGATGCGCTTCACTCCCTTCTCGATGGCCGCAGAATCGGGCCTGGAGCTCTTCTGGAGCTTCACCACGCCCATGTTCACGTAGTCGCGGGCAAGTTCTTCGAGGAGCTCAGGGGCCGGCTGCCCGTCGGCACAGACCATGCCCGCGGGATCCTCGTAGCTCATGACGCACTGCTCGCGCAGGTTCACGCGCTCCACAAGACAGGGGAAGCGGTAGAGCTCGACATCTTGTCTCGGGGAGGAGCCGCACAGGAGCACGCCGTCGAGCTCGCTTTCCTTGATGTCCTTCTCGATGGCCGCCACGTTGTCCGCGAGAACCGGGAAGACGCGCACCACGGAGGCGAAGCCGGACCATTTGTTCTCGACGCCCAAAGCGAGCGCCTCCACGTCGATGCCGCCGCCGATGTTGGCGGCGTCGAAATAGACGCCAATCTTCGTAGCCATGCCGCCTACCTCCCTTCCGCGGTCTGCACCGCCTTGAGGGCGGCGGCCGTGCCGGTCTGGGCCGAGCGCGTCACGTCAAGGGGCATGAGCGCGCAGCCGGCCACGTAGATTCCCTTCTCCTCGCCGTCCTTGACGAAGCCCGTGTCGTCGAGCTCGATGGGAAGGGGATTGTTCGTTTTCGAGAGCGAGGGCTGCATGCCGGTCGCGAGCACCACCAGGTCGTAGTCCATGGTGAGCTTCTCGCCGCGCACGGCGTCCTCGGCCTGCACGCGACATCGATCGCCCTCGATTGCCTCCACGTTGGCCACCTTGCCCTTGATGAAGTTCACCCGGCCATGGGCGCGGGCCTTGTCGAGGGTCTTCATGTAGCGGCCGGGGGTGCGCAGATCGATGTAGTACACGTCGCACACCGCGTCCGGCAGGCTCTCGGTCACGTAGAAGCACTGCTTTATGGAGGCCATGCAGCAGATGTAGGAGCAGTAGTCCAGGTGGTTCTGGTCGCGGGAGCCAGCGCACTGCACGAAACAGACGCGCTTGGGCGCCTTGCCGTCGCTCGGGCGCACGATCCTGCCGGCCGTGGGGCCGTAGGGCGAGGAGATGCGCTCCATCTGCATGTTGGTGATGCAGTTGGGGACAAGGCCTGCGCCCAGATTGGTCAGGTTCGTGACATCGTAGGGCTTCCAGCCGGTGGCGACCACGATGGCGCCAACCTTCAGCTCCACGCGCCTTGGCTCGTCGTCCAGGTTGATGAACTTGTTGCCCGCAAGCCTGGCGCGGTCTTCGGCCGTCAGCGCCGAGGTGTCGAGCACGTAGCGGCTCGGGAAGGCGAAGGGGGTCGATTTGTAGAGGGCCTTGCGGGTGGAGAGGCCGAAGTCGAACTCGTTTTTGGTCTCGCCGGAGAGGCTCGAGGCAAAGAGCCCGAGGTCCGCGGAGTGCGCCGCCGTGCAGCGGGGCCTGATGGACACAGTGACGGTGTAGTCGCCCTTCTGGCCTTCGAGGGACACCACCTCGGCCATGGTGAAGAACTTCACCCTGGGGTTGT
>CAZWOT010000134.1:0-6720 GCA_964635595.1 uncultured Desulfovibrio sp. | reverse complement strand
GACGACTGCATCATCTACAACGTGGCCGACGACCACTACATGGTCGTGGTCAACGCCGCCTGCGCCGAGGTGGACTTCAACACGCTGAAGGAGCGCCTGCCCGGGCTGGAGCTTGAGGACATTTCCGCGAAGACCGCCAAGATAGACCTGCAGGGCCCGAAGGCCGTGGATGTCCTGGAGGACTTCCTGGGCGTGGATCTGCGCGACCTGGGCTATTTCGCCTTCCGCGACGAGACCTGGAACGGAACCACCATCACCGTGAGCCGCACGGGCTACACGGGCGAGCTTGGCTACGAGCTCTACATCGATGCCGGCAGGGCCCAGGCTCTCTGGGAAGGCCTTCTCGGGGACGAGCGCGTGAAACCGGCCGGCCTTGGCGCCCGCGACACCCTGCGCATGGAAGCGGGCCTCTGCCTCTACGGCCACGAGCTCGACACCGAGCACACGCCCGTGGAAGCGGGACTTGGCGTCATGATGAAGAGCGAGGCCGACTTCGTGGGCAAGGCAGGTCTTGCGACCGTGCGCGAGAAGCTCCTGCCCCTGGACCTCGAAGGCCGCAGGGCGCCCCACAACGGCGACAAGGTGCTCCTGGACGGCGAGGAAGCGGGCGTCGTGACGTCCGGCTCCTTCGCGCCCTCCCTGAACCGCGCCATCGCCTTTGCCTGGATCAAGGCCGACAAGGCCGACGCCAAAACCTACGACATCCAGGCTGCCAGGGCCGTTTTGAAGGCCACGGTCACGGATCTCCCCTTCTACAAGCAGGGAACCGCCAGGACCAAGCTCGTGCCCAGGGGCTAGGGCAAGGCCGAAAAAAGGGCGAAAGCCAGGACGAATTTCGACAGGGTTCGGGCGGGAAGGCCCCCTGTGCCGCCAAGGTGCCTGCAAAAAGGGACACCCGCCCCAAAAAGACAACAAGTCCAGAAGAAATACACGTGCGCCAGACGCACGCCAACCAGCACTCCAGGAGGTGCGCCATGTCCAATCCCGCCAATCTCCAGTATTCCAAAAGCCATGAATGGGTTCGCATCGAGGGCGACGAGGCCGTTGTCGGCATCACCATGTACGCCCAGGACGCCCTTGGCGACATCACCTACGTGGAAGCCCCGTCCGTCGGCGACGAGGTGACCGCCGAGAGCGAGTGCGGCTCCATCGAGTCGGTGAAGGCCGCTTCCGACCTCGTCTCCCCGGTCTCCGGCGAGGTGACGGCCGTGAACGAGGCCCTCGAGGGCGCCCCGGAAGTCGTCAACAAGGACCCCTACGGCGAGGGCTGGATCTACAGGGTGAAGCTCTCCTCCGCCCCCGAGGGACTGCTTGACGCCGCCGCCTACGAGGCGTTCTGCGAGCAGGAAGGCCACTAGGCGAGATTCGGAGGTCTCATGCCCTACATTCCCCATACCGAGGCCGAGCGCGACGCCATGCTGAAGGTCGTGGGCGTCGACTCGCTGGACGGCCTCTTTGCCGACATACCCTCCAGCCTGCGCCCCCAGGCCTTCCTGGCCCGCCACGGGCTCTCCGAGTCCCAGGTGCGCACGCTCTGCGAGGAGCTCGCCTCACGCAACGAGCAGCTGGTCTCCTTCCTTGGCGCGGGCTACTACGACCACGCCATTCCCGCGGCCGTGGACGCGCTGGCGGGCCAGAGCGCCTTCGTGACGGCCTACACCCCCTACCAGCCCGAGTGCTCCCAGGGGACGCTGCAGGCCATCTTCGAGTTCCAGACCGCGGTGGCCCGCCTCATGGAGCTCGACTGCGCCAACGCCTCCCTCTATGACGGCGGCACGGCGCTCTTCGAGGCGACCACCATGTGCGTGCGCCAGGCAAAGAAGAAGCGCAGGATCGTTCTCGACGAGGGCATCAACCCCGTCTGGCGCCGCATGCTCGAGACCTACGCCCGCAATCTCCCCATGGAGTTCGTGGTGGTGCCCGTCAAGAACGGCGCGCCGGACATGGAGGCCCTCATGGCCGCCATCGACGACGAGACCGCGGGCGTTGCCGTGCAGAACCCGAACTTCTTCGGCGTGGTGGCCGACTATTCCGGCCTCTTTGCCAGGGCGAAGGAGAAGAAGGCCTTGAGCGTCCTCGCCGTGAACCCCATACTCCAGGCGATATTGAAAAGCCCCGGGGCCATGGGCGCGGACATCGCCGTGGCCGAGGGCCAGCCGCTCGGGCTCCCCTTGAGCTTCGGCGGGCCCTACCTTGGCCTCATGGCCTGTCGCAAGGACTTCATCCGCCAGATGCCGGGCAGGCTCGTGGGCCGCACCCACGACACCGAGGGCCGCACGGGCTACGTGCTCACCCTGCAGGCGCGCGAGCAGCACATCCGCCGTGCCAAGGCGACCTCCAACATCTGCTCGAACCAGAACCTCTGCGCCCTGCGCGCGCTCGTCTACATGTCCCTCATGGGCCCCGAGGGCCTGAAGGACGTGGCCGAGAACAGCATGTTCACCGCCCGCCACGTGGTGCGCGCCGTCACCGGCTCCATCCACGGCGCGACGCTTCTGAACGACGCCCCCTACGGCCACGAGGTGGCGGTGAAGCTCCCCGTGCCGGCCGAGGCCGCGGTGCAGCGCTGCATTCTCAAGCACAGGGTGGTTCCGGGCTATCCGGCCGGCAGGGACTACGCCGGCATGGACAACGTGCTCATCCTCGCCTGCACGGAAAAGAACAACGTGGGCCAGGTGGGCATGCTCGTCGACGCCCTGCGCGACGTCAACGCCGACATCCAGAGCGAAGACCATCTGCACGGCTAGGGAGGGAGCGACATGAAGACCATCTACGAAAAATCCGTTCCCGGCCGCCGCACCCGCGGTCTTGCGCCCGTGGCCCCCATGGCCCGGGCCTCGGACATGCTGTCCGGCAACCTTCTGCGCAAGGAGACCGTGCGCCTGCCCGAGTGCTCCGAGCTCGACGTGGTGCGCCACTTCACCCAGCTCGCCAGGCTCAACTACAGCGTGGACGCCAACTACTACCCCCTGGGATCGTGCACCATGAAGTACAATCCCAAGATCAACGAGGTGACCTCCTCGCTGCCCGGCTTTGCCTCCCTGCATCCCATGCTGGCCCGGCTCACCGACGGCAGGGCCTGCCAGGGCGCCATGCACGTGCTCTACATGCTGGAGAGGTCGCTGTGCGCCATCACCGGCATGGAGGCCTTCACGCTTCAGCCCATGGCCGGCGCCAACGGCGAGTTCACGGGCGTTGCCATCATCGCGGCCTACCACCGCGCCAAGGGGCGCAACCGCCGCATCATGCTCATCCCGGACGCGGCCCACGGCACCAACCCCGCCTCCGCGGCCATGGCCGGCTTCACGGTGGTGGACCTTCCCTCCAAGGACGGCATGGTTGACCCCGAGGCCGTGGTCGCGGCCATCGAGAAGCACGGCGAGGACATCGCCGGCCTCATGATGACCTGCCCCAACACCCTGGGGCTCATGGAAGTGCACCTCGAGAAGATTGTCGAGCTCATGCACGGCATCGACGCGCTGCTCTACTACGACGGCGCCAACATGAACGCCATCCTCGGCAAGATGCGCGTGGGCGACGCGGGCTTCGACGTGGTGCACCTGAACCTCCACAAGACCTTCTCCACCCCGCACGGCGGCGGCGGTCCCGGTGCCGGCCCCGTGGGCGTATGCGAGCGCCTCATTCCCTTCCTGCCCTCGCCGAGGGTCACGCGCGTGACCGACGGAAGCTACCGCTTCCTCACCCCCTCGCCCGAGAGCATCGGCCACGTGGGCCCCTTCTACGGGAGCTTCGGCGTGCTGCTTCGCGCCATGACCTACATCTGGCGCCTGGGCGGCGAGGGGCTTGAAAGGGTGGCCGAGTACGCGGTGCTCAACGCCAACTACCTGAAGGCCCGCCTCAAGGACGTCCTGGACGTGCCCTACGACCGCATCTGCGCCCACGAGTTCGTGGCCTCGGCGCCCGAGGGCCTGCGCGCCCTCGACATCGCCAAGGGGCTGCTCGAGCGCGGCTTCCACGCGCCCACCATGTACTTCCCGCTGCTCGTGCACGAGTGCCTCATGCCCGAGCCCACGGAAACGGAGAGCAAGGAGACCCTCGACGCCTTCATCGACGCGGTGCGCGAGATAGTGGAAAAGGCCAAGGCCGAGCCCGATTGGCTTCCCGCCGCGCCCAGGGGCCTGCCGGTCTCGCGCATGGACGAGACCGAGGCCGCGAGGAACATGCACCTGACCGAAGACATGTAGACGGCTGTACGTCGGCGAGCTGTTCGCGGACAGGCGATATACGGTCATGAGCGGGCGGGCCGCACGGCTTGCCCGAAACAGTCTGCGGCACGGGAAATGTGGGAAGTCCCCATGTTTCCCGTGCCTTTTTCGCGTTTGGGCGCAAGCAAAAGAGCCCTTGGGAAAAGTTTCGCAAAAGGGGCAAAAGCGGTGAAAATCCCGTGACAGGGGCCGCGAAAAGGCGAAAATCGGCCTTGGAATGTGCGACTGCAAAAATCGGGATACCGACAAAAAATGCAGTTGAGAAAAGACGCAAATGCGTATCATGCAGGAAAAACTTTCCAGTCTCTTTGTACATGATGTGCGGAAAATGCAGGGAATTTGACAGGGAAAATGTCCTCAGACTGGCAAAAGTGCAGAAACTCTTTGCGAGGCCATCCAGTGGGCGCTTTTGAAAAACATGCCCCGTTCCGGGAGAAGTTTGTGTCTTAAATGCCCCCGGAATATTGACAATACGCAAAAATGATTGTAACAAGCTACGCAATTCACCAAACGGTCCGGACAGGCAGAAAACGCGCGTTATTTCGCCCGCGCCATTCCTCCTTGTCCGGAAAGGCCGGTGATGGGCATTGACGCCCATTTCGGGGGAGATTGCCCGCCCTTTTCGACAGGCCCGCTTGCCGGGGCCGAAACCAGGGGGGGAGGTCTTCCTGCCGGGCCCCGACACTCGAGCTCCCGCCTTGTGCATGAGGGCGGGGAAGGTCGAGCAGGGGCTTTCGCGCGGTCCCGAAAACATGCGGGCCGCCCTTTTCATGACAGAATCGACTCGCGTCTGCATCCCAAAACACACTTGGCCTTGGCTGTTGCAAGGACACAGGAGACCAAAATGTCCAGCGTAAACCCAGCACTTGTCGAAAAATTCACAACCATGGCCCAGGCCGTGGCGGCCACGGTGGCGGAGATCCCCAACAAGGAGGAGGCCTACAAGTACGTCGTGGACTTGTGCCTTTCCAAGGACCCCTGCGAGCTTCTCGCGGACGAGCCCGGCACCGAGAAGGGACCGCTTGGCCCCAACCGCGTGCCCACCCGCGTGCAGCGCGTGCTCGCCGCACCTTCCCTGAGCGACGAGGATTTCGCCCTGCTCGACGGCCTCTGCCAGGAAAAGGGCATCCTCTGCCTGCGTGACAACGTCCGCAAGTACGCCGCGGGCATCGACATCGGCATCAACGAGGCCGTGTGCGGCGTGGCCGCCAGCGGCACCTGTCTTTGCCCGACCACGGACGAGGACATCCGTCTGGCCGGCATGATCTGCGAAATCAGCGTCCTTATGCTCAAGAAGTCGGAAATCTATCCCGACCTGCCCTCCATCGCGCACATCATGCGCGAGTACATCGGCAAGGATGCCTCCTTCACGACCCTGATTACCGGCCCGAGCCGTACCGCGGACATCGAATGCGTCGGCGCTGTCGGCGTTCATGGCCCTCTCGCCATGCACATTCTTCTCCTGGAGGACTAAGCAATGCAGACAGCACCCAAAAGCTACGGCGCATACCACAAGGAAATCGACGAGGCGCTGAACGACGAGCAGCTGCGCAAGACCCTCGGCAGCTACGGCATTGCCTACCGCGGCAACCGCGCCAAGGTCATGATGGACGTGGACGAGAAGAGCCTCATCAAGGGCGTGGCGGACTTCAAGGACTACGCCCGCGCCCATGTCGAGGAACTCTACAAGCAGTTCAAGGAAGAGGCCGAGCGCCGCGGCGCCCACGTGTACCGGGTCGACACCGCCGACGAGGCCAACCAGATCATTTCCGACATCGCCAAGCGCGAGGGCGTGAAGCGCATCATCAAGTCCAAGTCCATGACGAGCGAGGAGACGCTCCTCAACCACAAGCTCGAGGCCGACGGCTATATCGTGGACGAGACGGACCTTGGCGAGTGGATCATCCAGCTGCGCCACGAGCACCCCTCGCACATGGTCATGCCGGCCATCCACCTCTCCCGCTACCAGGTGGCCGAGGACTTCTCCAAGGTCACCCAGGTCAAGCAGGAGCCCGACATCGACAAGCTGGTGAAGGTGGCCCGCGTGCAGCTGCGCCGCAAGTTCATCGCCGGCGACATGGGCATCACCGGCTGCAACTTCGCCATCGCCGAGTGCGGCGCCATCACCACGGTGACCAACGAGGGCAACGCCCGCATGGTCGAGACCATGCCGCGCGTGCACACCGTGCTCGTGGGTCTCGACAAGCTGACGCCCACCATCGACGACGCCATGGTGGCCCTGCAGATCCTGCCCCGCAACGCCACGGCACAGCGCATCACCTCCTACGTCTCCTGGGTGGCCGGCCCGACGAAATGGAAGGGATCGCCGGAAGGCCAGAAGGCCATGCACATCGTCTTCCTCGACAACGGGCGCACCAAGTACATGAACGACCCCGTGTTCAAGGAAGTCTTCCGTTGCGTGCGCTGCGGCGCCTGCACCAACGTCTGCCCCGTGTTCCTGCTCGTGGGCGGCCACAAGATGGGCTACATCTAC
>CAZWOT010000133.1:0-6745 GCA_964635595.1 uncultured Desulfovibrio sp. | reverse complement strand
TGTACGAGAACTTCGAGATCAACTTCGAGCTTGGCTACATGGTGAACTTCATCGATCAGGATACCTGGAAGAACTCCCGCTCTACCAACGAGGCCTACTCCAAGCAGGACGCCTGGAAGGCCCAGCTGATCTTCGCCTACTCCTTCTAGCCTGATTCCGGGCCCGCTCCCGGACTTGACTTCAAGGCCCCGTGCCCGGTCGAAACCGGACGCGGGGCCTTCTTCTTGCCGAACATCCGCCTTCCAGAATTCCGCCTTTCCGGCAACTCACATCGGGAAAAACGGCTCGTTCAGGCAAGGCGCGTCAGTCGCTCTCTTCCCGTTCCGACTCGATGCGCTCCCACACCTCGCGGCCCCTCTCGGTGAGGCAAGGCTGCATGACGTTTCTCATGATGGCGGCTATGGAGGCCGTGGAGGCCTCGTCGTGGAACTTCTCGCGCACGAAGAGCCAGCTCGAGATGCAGAGAATCATGGCGTAGGTGATGTTCACGTAGACCGTGCGGGGGATGTCCGAGCGCATGAGGCCGCCCTGTACGGCCGCGTCGAAGCGGTTCATGTAGATTTCGAAGACTATCTTTCTTGTTTCCTCGATGTTGCCGCGCAGGGAAGGCACGTCCTCGGCGAGCTTGAAGATGCTGTTGAAGTACACGGCCCGCTCGAGCACGATCTGCTCGGTCTGGTCGGCCATGTCGTGCAGGTCCTTCAAGATTTCGATCGGGTCTTCGGGCAGGGTTCCGAACTTTCGCAGGGCCTCCCCCTGGGTGAACATCTGCATGGCCACCAGCAGATCTTCCTTCTGGGGATAGTGGTAGGTGAGATTGCCTATGGTCGTGCCCGCGTGCTCGGCAATGGCGCGCAGGCTCACCTTCTCGTAGCCCTTTTCCCGAAACAGCTGCCAGGCGCTTTCCAGAATGCGTTCCTTGAGCTTCGACATACTCTCTCCTCCGGAGCTTGTCGTTGACCTGCGGCGTGCCCCGCAGGCACCCCGCCCCCACTCTACCCGCTTTTGACACCCCGCGCAAAGGGCCGTTGTCCAAATGGCCAAAGGCCGGCTCCCGCCCCGTGGACCTTCATCTGTCGCCACGCAAAACCAGAGTCCCCCTTGCCTTGCGCACAGCCTCTGCCCCATGTCGGCCACATCGTTCTTGGATGTCACGGTTTGCCAAGCAAAAAACGCCTTTTCTTTCATGTCCGTCAACAAACCATACATTCTTTTTCGGGCACGAAACATCATTGCCGGCTTCTTTGTTTGCGCCACTTTGCCCTGCAAAGCAGTCTAGTTGCCGCTTGAGTTCACAAAAAAAAACAGTGTATTTCGTGCCTCTTTCATGTCCTTTTTTCGCAATGCGGAAATGTTTGCTTGCATCTCGCCAAACCCCTGTGTATAAAATTTGTTGCGCATTTTTTCTCGAGCGCGACTTTTGGCGCCCAAGGGGCTTCGTGTCCTTGAAGCCAAAAGACCCCACATCCGGCCGCCAATCCCATCGACGCAAGCGGCGGGACCCGCCCGCCTGGCACATATCTGACCGCCCTGGGGCAATCCTTGGGGGCTTCAACGGAGCTGGAACAGCATGCCCGAACCATACTACCTGGGAGTCGACCTTGGATCCATCACGGTCAAGGCCGTCCTTACCGACGAAAAGGGCGAGGTCGTCTTCCAGAAATACCAGCGCCACGGCTCGGCCTCCCGCAAGACCCTGGCCGAGATCCTCAAGGAGATGGACGAGAAGCTTCCCGGCATCGAGGTGCGCGGCGCCGTGACCGGATCCGCGGCGCTCAATCTCGCCCGCTCCCTCGACTTTCCCTTCATCCAGGAAGTGATCGCCTCCTCGCGCATCATCGCCAAGGTCGCGCCCCAGACGGATGTGGCCATCGAACTCGGCGGCGAGGATGCGAAGATCCTCTATTTCGGACGCAGCGTCGATCTGCGCATGAACGAGGCCTGCGCCGGCGGCACGGGCGCCTTTATCGACCAGATGGCGACATTGCTGCACACCGACACCTCCGGCCTCAACGAGCTCGCGGCCCATGCCAAGTCCATCCACCCCATAGCCTCGCGCTGCGGCGTGTTTGCCAAGACCGACATGGTGTCCCTTCTGAACGAGGGCGTCTCCCGTGAGGATCTGGCCATCTCCGTCCTGCAGGCCGTGGTGGAGCAAACCATCAGCGGCCTTGCCTGCGGCCAGCCCATCCGCGGCAACGTGGCCTTTCTGGGCGGGCCCCTGCATTTTCTGCCCGAGCTTGTGAAACGCTTCGTGGCGACCTTGAAGCTCACCCCCGAGCAGACGCTCACCTTCCCCGAGGGGCAGTTCATGGTGGCCAGAGGCGCCGCCCTCTCCGCCCTTGCCGAGGGTTCCGAGGCCGTCTCGGTGCCGAGGCTCATCGAAAAGCTCGATGCCACCCGCGAAAACCTGGAAATCACCCAGGCCCTGCCGCCGCTTTTCAAGGACGAAGCCGACTACGCGGCCTTTCGCGCACGGCACGCCAAGGACGCCATCAACGAGGACATTCTCGAGACCGCCACGGGCGATCTCTTCCTCGGCGTGGATCTGGGCTCCACCACCGTCAAGAGCGTGCTCATCGACGAGGCCGGCACCGTGCTTGCCAAGTCCTACAACCGCAACGACGGCGATCCCCTGAAGGCCCTCATTCCCTATCTCATCACCCTGCTGGAGCGCATTCCCGCCTCCGCCAGGCTCCGCGGCATCGGAACCACGGGCTACGGCGCCAACCTCGCCAGGGCGGCCCTGAACGCCCAGGTCTCGGAAGTGGAGACCGTGGCGCACCTGAAGGCCGCCTGCTTCATGCAGCCCGAGTGCACCTACGTCATCGACATCGGCGGCCAGGACATGAAGTGCCTCGAGGTGAGCGAGGGCGCCGTCTCGGACGTGCGCCTGAACGAGGCCTGTTCCTCGGGCTGCGGGGCCTTTTTGCAGACCTTTGCCACCAGCCTCGGCATGAGCATGCCGGCCTTCGTGCAGGCAGCGCTGTTTGCCGAGCACCCGGTCGATCTGGGCTCCCGCTGCACCGTGTTCATGAACTCCAAGGTGAAGCAGGCCCAGAAGGAAGGCGCCTCGGTGCCGGACATCGCCGCAGGCCTTTGCTACTCGGTCGTGCGCAATGCCCTCTACAAGGTCCTGCGCCTGAGAGCGCCCGGCGATCTCGGCGACCACGTGCTCGTGCAGGGCGGCTCCTTCCTCAACGACGCGCTTTTGCGCATCATGGAGAACATGCTCCAGCGCGAGGTCATCCGCCCGAGCCTCTCCGGCCACATGGGCGCCTACGGCATCGCCCTCATGGCCCTGCGCCAGCGCGACAGCCTCCCCGAGTGCACCCTGACGGCACAGGGCCTGCGCGACCTCTCCTTCAACTCGAAGGCCGTTCTCTGCAAGCTGTGCGGCAACTACTGCCACCTGACAATCAACACCTTCTCCAACGGGCAGCGGCTCGTCTCCGGCAACCGCTGCGAGCGGGGCGGCGGCGAGGTGCGCGACAAGTCGAAGGAGCCCATGCCCTCCATCTACGCGTGGAAGGAAAAGCGCCTCTTCGACTACACGCCGCTTGCGGAAAACCAGGCCCCTCGCGGACGCCTCGGCATCCCGCGCGTGCTCAACATGTACGAGCGCTACCCCTTCTGGTTCACGCTCTTCACCTCCCTCGGCTTCAGGGTCGAGCTCTCGCCGCCATCCAGCAAGGAGATCTATTCTCTCGGCTTCGCCTCCATGCCCTCGCAGACCGTGTGCTTCCCGGCCAAGCTCGCCCACGGCCACGTCAACCATCTCATCGGGCAGGGAATCGGGCACATCTTCTATCCCTGCATCCCCAGGGAGCGCATGGAGAACAGGGACGCCTTCGACTGCTACAGCTGTCCCGTGGTCTGCGGCTACCCCGAGGTCGTGCGCCTGAACACCGAGGAGCTTCTGAAGGGCGAGAGCATCCTGCACACGCCCTTCCTGAACCCCGAGGACACCTCCTCCATGGCCCGCACCCTCTCCGAGGAGTTCGGCATCCCAAAACGCGAGGTGATGCAGGCCATGGCCAGGGCACTTGATGCCCAGGCGGCCTACAAGCGGGAGCTCAAGGAAGAGGCCAGACGCGTCCTCTCCCTTGTCGAGGAGAAAAACGGCGTCTGCATCGTGCTCTGCGGCCGGCCCTACCACGTGGACCCGCTCGTGCACCACGGCATTCCCAACCTCATCACCTCCCTCGGCGCGGCGGTCCTGAGCGAGGACAGCATGGCGGCCCTTTTCGAGGACATCGACGAGGAGACGCCCCTGCGCGTGGTGGACCAGTGGACCTTCCCCTCGAGGCTCTACCGCGCCGCCAAGGTCGTGGCCGCCTTCGAGAACCTGGAGCTTGTCCAGCTCACCTCGTTCGGCTGCGGCATCGACGCCGTGACCTCCGACCAGGTGGCGGAAATCCTCCATCGCGCGGGCAAGATGCACACCCTTCTGAAGATCGACGAGGGCCCGTCCCTCGGCGCCGCGCGCATCCGCATCCGCTCGCTCCTTGCCTCCATCGAGGAGCGGCGCGAGGAGCGCAGGTCCTCGAGACGCGGGAAGCAGGTGGACGACTACCTCGTGCATCCCCCCGTCTTCACCAAGGAGATGCGCAAGACCCACCACATCCTGGCCCCGCAGATGTCGCCGGTGCACTTTGCCTTTGCCGAGAGCGTCTTCCGCGGCGCGGGCTACAACTTCCACGTCCTGCCAAACGTGACCTCCGAGGACATCGAGACGGGCCTCAAGTACGTCAACAACGACGCCTGCTACCCGGCCCAGGTGGTCATAGGCCAGCTCATCGCGGCCCTGCAGAGCGGCGACGTGGATCCGTCGAAGTCCGCCCTGCTCCTCTCGCAGACCTGCGGCCCCTGCCGCGCCACCAACTATCCGGGTCTTCTGAAGCGCGCCCTGAAGGAGGCGGGCTTCGAGGAGGTGCCGACACTCACCCTGCGCAGCAAGACGGGCTCCTACCAGCCGGGCTTCACCTTCACCCGCGAGCTCTTCAACAACACCTTCAAGGCCATTCTCTACGGCGACATGGTGCAGCGCCTCTCGCAGCACACATGCACCTACGAGATCAACAGGGGCGACACGGACACCCTGGTCAAAAAGTGGGTGGATCGCGTGACCACGGACTTCGCGGCCAACAAAAGCCGCGACCTCGAGGCCGACATGCAGGCCATGACGAAGGAATTCGCGAGCATCCCCATGCACGGCGACAGGCGTCCGCGGGTGGGCATCGTTGGCGAGATCCTGCTCTGCTACCACCCCGACGCCAACCGCCACGTGGCCGAGCTCACCCGCCAGGAAGGGGGCGAGCCCGTGCTGGCGGACATGGTGGACTTCTTCCTCTACTGCTTCTCGGACCCCATCTACCAGTGGCAGCGTCTGGGCGGCAAGGCGCTGCCGGCCTTCCTTGGCTGGTACTTCATCCAGAAGTTCGACCACATGCGCAACGCCCTGCGAAAGGCCCTTGCCGGAAGTCCCTTCCCGCAGGTCGCCCGCTTCAAGGATCTCTTCTCGAGCGCGGGCAAGCTCATCTCGCCCGGCTATCAGGCCGGCGAGGGCTGGCTTCTCTCGGCCGAGCTTCTCAAGTTCATCAACCAGGGAACCACCAACGCCCTGTGCCTCCAGCCCTTCGGCTGCCTGCCGAACCACGTGGTGGGCCGCGGCGTGTTCAAGGAAATCAAGCGCCTGTGCGGCAACGCCAACCTCATGGCCATGGACTACGAGGGCGGCAGCTCCGAGGCCAACCTCCTGAACCGCATCAAGCTCTTCATGTCCATGGCCCAGGCCCCGGACTCCGAGAGCAGGCTTGTGCAGGTGCAGGCCTAGAGCGGTTTTACCTTGAAATCCAATATGTCAGACGGACATGCCCGGACTCACAGAACCACCACCCGAGATAGCATTAAGCTTCAAGATGAAACCGCTCTAGGCCTGCATCGGGCGAACAGGCCGCTCATCGGACCAATGCGTTTCGACAGTCCGGACAATCCGACTTTCCAGACGGGCACCTTGCAAAAGGTGCCCGTTTGCTTGCGGCATGCTCTCCGGCTGGAAAGGAGGCAGGACTTCCGCATCCGGAAACACAGGACCAGACACCAGATTCCGAAGATGTACCCGAGGGACGCGCATGGACGGCTGCAAGCGCCTGCTCTTCGCCTTCAGGAACCACCTGCGCAAGGCCATGGAACTTGCCCACTTCCGGCCAGGGCATGCAAACAAAAGCATTCCGGACACCCCCTGCCCAGCGTCTGCGCCCACCACCCCGTCATAGAGGGGATGGAACATCATGCGTTTCTTTCCACGTCAAAAGGCGCGACTCCCCAACATGCAGGGAATCGCGCCTTGAAATTGCCGGATCGATCCTGGACAAGCTCGCCTTGACCTGAATGACCGCGAAAGGCCGCACGAGTCGAACTTCCGATCGAAGAAGACCCATGCGCCGGCGGGCAGGGGGTCAAAAGCTGCGGCTATCTCCTCGGACCGCCGGGGCCACCACCGGGACGGCCGCCACCACCGGGACGGCCGCCGCCAGGACCGCCTCCGCCACCGCCGGGACGACCTCCGCCAGGACCGCCGCCAGGACGGCCTCCGCCACCACCGGGACGGCCGCCACCACCGGGACGGCCGCCACCACCGGGACGACCTCCGCCAGGACCGCCTCCGCCACCGCCGGGACGACCTCCGCCGCCACCACCGGGACGGCCGCCACCACCGGGACGACCTCCGCCAGGACCGCCT
>CAZWOT010000132.1:0-6785 GCA_964635595.1 uncultured Desulfovibrio sp. | reverse complement strand
AGCAGGTGACGCTTTCCACCTTGGGCGGCAGATCCTTGGCGACCTCGGCCTTGGTCCTGCGCAGGATGAAGGGGCGCATGCGGGTGCGCAAATACTCGAGGGTCTCGGCGTCGCCGTCCTTGATGGGGCGCACGATGCCGCGCTGGAAGGCGTGCTGGCTGCCGAGGAAGCCGGGCATGAGGAACTCGAAGAGCGACCAGAGCTCGAAGAGGTTGTTCTCGATGGGCGTGCCGGAGAGGCAAAGGCGCATGCGCGCGTTGAGCCTGCGCACGGATCGGGCCGTGATGGTGCTCGGGTTCTTGATGTTCTGGGCCTCGTCGAGAATCACCGTGTTGAAGTCGAACTTCTGGATCTCGTCGAGGTCGCGGCGGAGCAGGGCGTAGGTGGTGATGACGAGATCGGAGTCCGCTATCTGGCGGAACATGTTCTCGCGGTGGGTGCCGTAGATGATGAGCCTGCGCAGGTCCGGCACGAACTTTTCCGCCTCGCGGTCCCAGTTGGGAAGAACCGATGTCGGCACCACGATGAGGTTCGGGCCCTCGAACTTTGCCTCCACCATGTGCTGGATGAAGGCCAGCGTCTGGATGGTCTTGCCGAGGCCCATCTCGTCCGCGAGGATGCCGCCGAAGCCGTATTCCGAGAGGAAGTTGAGGTAGGCAAGGCCATGCAGCTGGTAGGTGCGCAGCGACGCGTGCAGCCCCTTCGGCTCCGGGATGAGACGGATTTCCTTGAAGGAGTGGATCTTCTCGCGAAGCTTCGTCCAGAAGGAGTCGGTCTGGGCGTTGGGCACGTCGTCGAGAAGACTGTCCAGCATGGGCGCCTCGAACTGCTTGAAGACGGTCTGCGGGGGCTTTGTCGGGTCGAGGCCAAGCGCCGTCAGCTTGTGGGCCATGCGCTGGAGCCATTCTTCGGGCAGCGAGGTGTAGGAGCCGTCCTTGAGCTGCACGTAGCGCTTGCCGCGCATCCAGGCCTTCCAGATCTTTTCCAGCGGCAGGGTCTGGCCGTCGTAGTCCACGGTGATGTCGAGGGAGAAGATCTTTTCCTTCTCGTCGCTCTTGACCTCGGCGGAGATGGTGGACTTGGTGGAGCGCACCTTGTAGCGGGAGAGCGCCCGCTCGCCGTAGACGCGGTAGGTCTCCACAAGCCGCGGGTAGGTGTCGAGCAGAAAGGCGATGGCCTCCTCGGGCTCCAGGAACCAAAGCTTGTTGGATCTGGGCTGGAAGCCGATGGAGGAAAGCTCGGCCATGAGGTTGGCCTCTTCCTGCTGGTGGCGGCGGACGAGGAAGGTTTGTCCCTCGCAGGTGTAGGAGCCCGTCTGGAAGTCGGGGTTGGGGCCGCCCAGGGAGAACTCGCCGTGCCTTGTCTCGTAGACGTTGTCGATCTCGAGGGTGAGCAGGCTTCCTTCCTCGTCGAGGAAGAGCTTCGGATTGTAGGTGGCGGGCTGGAAGACCGGCTCCATCATCTTGAGGAACTTCTCCGGCTCGTAGAGCTCGGAAGAGGGGAGCCTGGTCCAGACGCGGTCGAGAAATTCGGAGATCTCCTCGTGGGGGACCACCGGGCGCTCGTAGATGAGGCTTCTGACAAGGGAGGGGTCAAGGCCCGTCTGCACGGGGTAGAAGCTGCGGCGGTAGCAGACCCAGAGGGGCATCTGCCCGTGGAAGGTCACGGGCGGTTCGCCGGACTCGTCCTGGGGCGTCAGGCGCGCCGCGGGCGCGGCCTGACGGATGTCGCCGGAAGCAGCTCCTGCATCCTTGCCGCTGCCCTCGGCCCCGTCGCCCGATTCCTCGTTGGCCGTGATGTAGATGAGCGGGCGTCCCTCGCGTTTGAGAAGCACGTCGAAGCAGAAGCCGCGGCTGTCGAGATTGGGCTTGAGCTTCAGGGCAAAGGGGGTGGACTCGATGCGGCAGGGCCGCTCGGTGTCCTTCCAGAAGATGTAGTACTCCTGGCGCACGGCCCAGAAAAACCACGAGACGAGGCCGTCGGGGATTTCCACCCTGTGGCCGAAGTAGTCCACGTGCAGGCCTATCTGCCTGGCCACCCTGGGAAGCTCGGGGGAGGCCTCGCACCAGTCGGGATTGGCGATGAGCTGCTCGAGGGTCACCTCGCTGTGCACCGAGGAGAGGCCCGACTTGTTCTGGCGGGAGCGGAAGAAGGAGACAAGAAGACGCCCCTCGTCCGGCTCGAAGCGGAAGACGAGGTAGTGCTTGCCGGGTTCCGGCTCCATGGAGGTGGAGAAAAAGCCGCGGAAGCTCTGCTTCCAGTCCACGCACACCCCATGGTCATCCGTGTCCTGGCCCTCCTCTTTCTTGAGCTCGTCCACAAGATGCATGGTCAGGGCCGCCACGTGGCTGCAGATGCCCGTGAAGGCGTCCGAGCAGTTGCACATGGACTTGACACTGTGGTCGAAGATCGAGAAGGTCAATTGCGGCGTGTAGACCTGAAAGTCGTCGCCCTGGATGTTTCCGGTGACTTCCCAGGTCTCGCCTTCCTGGATGTGGATTTTCTGCACCCCGGCGTCTGAGAGGATGTAGTTGCCGGCCTCGCGTATGTATTCCGGGATCTTGTCGTGCAGAAAGGCCTGGCTGATTTCGAGAATGACGCTGTGTTCGGATCGACTCATGTTGCCTCGACCGGTTGAGGGCCGCCCTGGCGGCGTTCGTGGCGCGTGGTATGCGTTGTGGGCATGTTGGGAACCTGTTCTTTTGGGGACCGCTTTATGGGGCAAGCACCCAAAATCCTCGTTTTCCTTTTTCGTTGCCTGATGTGCCGAGGCCAAAACGGATGAGGGGGAAAGCAGCCGACAGATCTGCAACTATCCTGCAAACCGTACAGCAAGACGGCCGAGATGATCAACATATGATCCACAAATTTTCGCAAAAAAAGGCATTTGCAGTGTCTTCAACGGGAAAATGGTCTTTTCCCCAAAGCTCTCCTGCGTCTTCCGGGAGTACTGGACGAGGAGCCGGGAGAAGGATGCAGCCTGCCCGTCATCCTTTGGCCGCGGTCTTTCCGTGCGTTCTTGCATGCATCCTTGCATGCATCCTTGCGTGCACCCTTTCATGCGTCGTTCCGAGCGGGAGCCTGGCCGTCGAGGCGTCCTTGACAGGGACGGTCGAGACCCAGGCATCTTCCGAAGCCCGGGCCAGGGAGGCAGAGACTCCCGTTCAGGGAGGAAGCCTCGTTCTGGGCTCGATAGGCGAGCCCTCCAACCTGAATCCCTACATCAGCGCCGACTCGGCCTCGCACGAGGTGGCGGGCATGGTCTTCGTGGCCCCCCTGCGCCTCGACAAGAACCTCGAGCTCGAGCTCTGGGCCGCCAAAAGGGCCGAGCTCTCGGAAGACGGCAAGAGGCTTGTCATCGAGCTCAGGCCCGGCATCCTCTGGGAGGACGGCAAGGAGCTGACGGCCGAGGATCTCGTGTTCACCGTCAAGCTTGTGCAGGACCCGAAGACCGGCAGCCCCTACGCCGAGGACTTTTTGCGCATAGCCTCCATCGAGGCCCTTGATCGCTACACGGTGGAGGCGCGGTACGACGAGTACTACGCCAGGGCGCTTGCAAGCTTCACCTCGGTCATACTGCCAAAACACGTGCTCGAGGGACAGGACGTGCGCACGGGTCCCTTTGCCCGCAATCCCCTGGGGGCAGGCCCCTTCAGGCTGGGGTCCTGGAAGAGCGGCGAGAACGTGATCATGGCAGCAAACCCGTCCTACTTCGAGGGGCGCCCCTACATGGACGAGGTGGTCTACCGTCTGATTCCGGACACGGCCACCATGTTCATGGAGCTGAAGGCCGGGCGCATCGATCTGATGAACCTGACGCCCGAGCAGTACCTGCGCCAGACCACGGGACCCAGGTGGGAGGAGGGCTTTGCCAAGTACCGCTATCTCGCCTCGGCCTACACCTACATGGGCTTCAACATGCGCCATCCCTTCTTTCAGGACAGGCGCGTGCGCTGGGCCATATCGCTGGCCCTGGACCGCGCGGAGCTCGTGAAGGGAGCGCTGCTGGGCCAGGGCGTCGCCGCCTTCGGCCCCTACAAGCCCGGCACAACCTGGTATCACCCGAACTTGCAGCCGGTGGAGCAGAATCTCGATCGGGCAAGGGAGCTTCTGGCCGAGGCCGGCTTCTCAGACCCGGACGGGGACGGCATCCTGAATCGCGACGGCCAGAAGTTCGAGTTCACCATATTGACGAACCAGGGCAACCAGGAGCGCATCCTCTGCGCCACCATCATCCAGGCCCAGCTGAAAAAAATCGGCATCAGGGTGGCCGTGCGCTCGGTGGAGTGGGCGGCCTTCCTTCGCGAGTTCGTCAACAAGGGTGCCTTCGACGCAGTCATTTTGGGATGGACCATTACCCCGGATCCGGATCTCTACCAGGTCTGGCACTCCTCCCAGGCCGTGGAAGGCGGCCTCAACTTTACCTTCTTCAAGAGCGCCGAGCTGGATCGGCTGCTCGAGCGCGGGCGCGTCACCCGCGACGACGAGGAGCGCCTGGCCATATATCGAAAGGTTCAGGAAATCCTGCACGAGGAGCAGCCCTACTGCTTTCTCTATGTTCCCTACGCGCTTCCGGTGGTGAGTAGCCGCGTGCGCGGCATCGAGCCGGCGCTTGCAGGCATATCCTGGAACATGGAGCGCTGGTGGCTGAAAACGGACAGGCCGGCGCTTGTAAAGTAGCTGGTCCGGCTTGAGAAAATTCGCGGTATCCGTTCAGGGGGTGGCCGGAGCCAGCTCCAATTTTGGTTCTTGCAAGACTTTTACGGGATTCCTGATTTCGGGATTTGGGAGGGTGCAGTCAGCGGGTGAAAAAGACACGCTTTTCGTCAGCCCTGTCCTTATCCCGAGTTCCCGGGGATATTTATGGCTACACGAGAGGTGTCGCATAGAAAATTTTAGAGAAATTGAGACAAGTCGCGGCTTTCGCCAGAATTTGACTTGCTTTGAGCAGCCTTCTTGGCTACAATGTGTACACAAAACTAGTTTGTGTACACACGGGAGGCACCATGGCAGTCGAGATCACGCGAAACGCAAATGGCAACTCCTATGCCGTCGCTAGGACATCCTACAGGCAAGGGAATAGAATTTTAAAAACACAAGCAGTTTATCTGGGATTGGTTCTTGATAGGGAGCGAGGCATCTTTAAATCAAGGGCACGTGGCATCTTTCACTACGATGATAAAACGAATACATTTGGTCCTGCTCCTGATGATTTCAAACCTGTGAATAAGAATAAGAAATCGCAGGAAAAATTAATACTTGATTACGGCGATGCTTACTTATTTCACCACCTGATAAAAAAATATAATCTCGACAAGTCTATTAATGCTATTTGCCATAAGAATTCTGACTCAATTTATGCATTATTGCTTTATTACATAATTAAGAACGACAGCTTATGTCATTTAAATGATTGGTATAGCGGAAATTTTACAAAAATTCTTTATCCAAATGCAAAGGTTGCTAGTCAAAGAATAAGTGAGTTACTAGAAGTACTAGGAGATGAAAATAATCTTCGTAGATTTTTCTCTGAGTATATAAAACTTCTTGGTGATGATATTAAAGATGGTGCAAATATTTTAATTGACAGCACTGGACTTCCAAATAGCGTTCAATTCCCACTAACAGCTATAAGCAATCATAATGGTGAGGTTTCCGAAGAAGTTAGATTAATATATGTAATACAGCAGGGGACAAGACTGCCAATATACATGCGTTACGTTCCTGGAAATGTAATTGATACTAGCACACTTGTGACTACAATCAAGGAATTAAAAGCTGTCGGGGTGAATACTAAATTCGCAATTCTCGACGCGGGGTACGTGTCTGAGGAGGGGTTTAACTGCTTATGCGAGGAGAAAATTTCTTTTATTACTAGGTGCCCAGCTGGCAGATTAATGTATAAACAGGCTGTTGAGCAAGCATCGAATGGGCTAGAAAAAGCTGAAAATATTGCTATTAATACAAATGGCAAATTATTTAATGGAAGACATGTTTATGTCAAGATGGTAAAACTGAATCATAAAATTGGTAATGGCGATAATATAAATTTATATGCATATGTTTGTAAAGACAAGTCAACGCAAGAAAAATTTAGGAAGCATGCTATTGCAGATCAATCATACAATAAAAAACTTGATAAAGAAAAATTTCATAATGATTATCAAAAATCAGGAATTTTTGTACTGCTGTCTACACGGCAAATAAAGTCTGAATACGTTTTAGAACATTATTATATAAGACAGGATATTGAGCAAGTGTTTGACATAGCAAAAAATTACGCATCACTAACGCCTCTAAACATTGAAAAGGAATCAACATTTAGAGGGCATCTCCTTATGACATTCATGGCTACGTATATATTACAAAAGTTGCAAAACGAATTAAAGTCATATAAGTATTCAATCAAGGATATATTATACAAAATGCAGACACAGAAAGTTAAAATTTTCGATACTGTTGCGATACCTCAAGAGCCAGTAAAGGACCATAATGATATCTACAAATTATTAGGTGTGAAACTTTGCCGTGAGCATCAAATTGGCTCGGCCACGGTGTAGACATAAAATTTCCCGGGAACTCGGGCTTATGCATCCTTCACTTGGTCATGCCGGCAAAGCCTGCTATTGTTCGGGCATGGACTGAACGTATCACCTGCTTTTAGGAAGAACGAGAGACAGTGTGAGCTTTCCCGGGGAGAAACGTCTGTACGCTGGCCTGCACATGGTCGCATGTCCCCCACCAGAAATTCTCGGAGAGTGCAACCCCTGCCCGAAGCATGCAAT